>CAYOGW010000067.1:13007-15255 GCA_964403635.1 uncultured Anaerolineaceae bacterium
CCAATCCAATTGGTTTGCAGGGTTTTTACTCGTTCTGGCCAGTCGATGTTGTCATAATTTAATAATTCATCGGCATATTGCGTGGCTTTAAAAAACCATTGTTCCAAGTCTTTTTTGATGACGGGTGTGCCGCAGCGTTCGCAGTGACGGTCATCTCCCCAAACCTGCTCGCGTGCCAAAGTTGTGTTGCAGTTCGGGCAAAAATCAACGGGTGACATTTTGCGGTAGGCTAAGCCCTTTTTATACAATTGAATAAAAAACCACTCGGTCCACTTGTAATAATCGGGTTCGCACGAAACAATCTCGCGCCGCCAGTCGAACATTGCGCCCATACTGCGCAACTGTGTGCGCATACGTTCAATATTGTCCCGCGTGCGCACCATGGGGTGGATGCCGCTTTTAATGGCGGCGTTTTCAGCGGGTAGGCCGAAGGCATCAAAGCCCATCGGGAACAAGACGTTATAACCGCGCATGCGCATAAAACGCGCGCGCGTGTCGGAGGGTGTCATGGCGTACCAGTGACCGATGTGCAAATCTCCGCTGGGGTAGGGCAGCATGGTTAAGGCATAGTGCTTGGGTTTTTTCTCGTCAATATTGGCGTGATACAAGCCGTCGGCTTCCCATTTGGTTTGCCATTTGGCTTCTAAATCTTGTGGAATATAGGTTTTATTCATTCTTCCTCTTTTGATTAATTAATGAAAGTAAGCGTTTAATGAGATGGGATAAGAAGCAGGCTGCCCAAAAGGGTGGGGGTAGCTTGATTACGAATGCCCATCTGATTTCTACTTTTTGCTCGCATGACAGCCTCCTTTAATTTTGTGTAATTAAAACAAAAAACCTTCATCCACTTGAACAGGGACGAAGGAATCTCCGCGGTACCACCCAGTTTGCTAGATAATATTCTAGCCACTTGATTTTGCTGTAACGGGCGCTCCCGTCAGTGGCTACTTAATTTCACCAGTGAAGTCTGCCTCGAGGGCGGCCAGCGAGTTCGGTTTTTATCCCATTAATTAAGGATCTGGCACTCTCGTGGGGTGCTGTGCAGGACTTACACTTTTTCACCCTGCTCTCTGACGAGATAACCTACTACTCTAGCCATGACCTTTTGAGATTGTAGAAAAAAAGACTAGATCGTGCAATTTGCCTTCTCTAATCTCTCATCCGCTTCTCTAAATTGTGTGGACCCAGAGGGATTCGAACCCTCGACCTCCTCAATGCCATTGAGGCGCGCTCCCAACTGCGCCATGGGCCCATCATTTGTAAGGCGTCGCCGATTTTACAACCAAACTGTCTTTTCGTCAACCAGCAGCGTTGATTGGTTGTTCAGCAAGTGGACCTGAGGGGATTCGAACCCCTGACCTCCTCAGTGCGATTGAGGCGCGCTCCCAACTGCGCTACAGGCCCATTTAATTAATAGGGAGCAAAGATTTTAACTGACCGAGATGCGAATGTCAAGCAGGCCCTATTTTAATTGCCAATTGTTTTGTAGTGGGCTTGGTTATACAATATTTCAGTATCTTTTTACGGAGGTTAAATGACTGAAATACCTGCTGCTAAAGCCACTTACCGCATAACCGATTTGCAAGATGATGACCGACCCCGTGAACGTTTAGCAAAGCTGGGCCCACAGGCGCTTACCAGCGCAGAATTAATAGCGATATTGCTGCGTGTGGGGGTAACCGGTGAAAACGCGGTGCAAGTGGGGCAGCGTTTATTAAGCAAGTTTGATGGTATTGCTGGCTTGTACCGTGCTCCATTTGGAGAATTAACTCGTCAGCATGGTTTGGGAGAAGCCAAAGCCGCACAGATTAAAGCCGCTTTGGAATTGGGGAGACGGTTGGCGGTGGAACAACCCAAAGAACACGCCACCATCAATTCTCCGAAAGATGCGGCGGACTTGGTGCAATATGAAATGTCTGCTTTAGAGCACGAACATTTTCGGGTGATGTTATTGGATAGAAGAAACCGAGTTTTAGAAATTGTAGAGTTATATCGTGGTTCGGTTAGTTCGGCGCAGGTGCGGGTGGGGGAAGTTTTTCGAGATGCGATTCGTGTAAACGCATCCGCGATTATTATTATTCACAATCACCCCAGCGGAGACCCCAGCCCCAGCCCAGATGATATTGCTTTAACCAGAGCCATTGTGCAAGCGGGAAAAATGTTAGATGTAGATGTATTAGATCATTTGGTGATTGGTCAGGGAAAGTTTACCTCGCTAAAAGAACGCGGTTTAGGGTTTGGATAATTT
>CAYOGW010000068.1:0-4421 GCA_964403635.1 uncultured Anaerolineaceae bacterium
GCATGTCTGGTGGGTTTAAAAATAAATCTTCTAAACAAGTAATCGGGTAGTCGGCGATGCCGCAGGCAACAATCCCTTGGAAATATTCCATTTGGGGGGCTACATTTAAAGCAAACCCATGCCGAGAAACGCCCTTTGAATCTACTTTTACACCAATGGCGGCTAGCTTGGCTGGTTTTTGGCGGTCTTCTGGCTTGCAGCTCTTACAGCGAGAGTGCACGTTGGCTTGAATCCATACCCCTGTGAAGCCCTTCATTTGACCAGCGACCAGCCCTAAGTGAGCCAGCGCTGAAATCAGGCTTTTTTCCAGCCTACGCACATAACCCACATAATCGGCTCGGGGTAATCGCCCATCCTGATTGACTTGCCCAAGCGGTAACAATGGGTAGCCTACCAATTGCCCCGGCCCGTGATAGGTTACATCTCCGCCGCGGTCTACCCAATGCACCGCCACGCTGCGTTTTTGCCGCTCGGCTTCATCCCATAACAGGTTTTCGGCATGACCGCTACTGCCAAACGTGTAGGTGTGCGGGTGTTCCAGCAGCAGCAGGCTGGGCGGGCGGCTGCCAGCCGCAATTTCGGCTGCCATGCTGGTTTGCAAATCCCAAGCGGTCTGATATTCAATTAATCCTAAATCATGCACATTTAGTTGCATTTCATTAAGCATCCCCAAATACGCGCCGATACAAATCTGATTCTAATAGGTTGTGCGGATCAGTTCGTTTTTTAAGGCGTTTAAATTTTTGAATCGCCGCTTCGCCTAAAAATTGTTTTGCGGTTTCGGGCGAGGTTTGGCTATTTTTTGCAAAATAAAAACGCCCGCCCGCTTGAACAATAATTCGGTCAAATTCTTGCAGCATGGTATTCATTTTTTGGCGGTTTTTATCGGTTACTTTAAAATCCAACGCCAGCGAAAACCCATCCACCGCGTGCGAGAACAAAAATTTATCGGGTCTGTGGCGTTTGGTCACACCAATGTAGGCGGGTAAGCCCTGTTTGTGGCTTAAGGTTAATATTTCTCGCCAGGCATCTGCGGCTGTTTCTTTGGGTACAAAACTTTGATATTGAATTAAACCACCGCCGCCAAACGAACGCTCCCAATTGGGCACATAATCCAACAAAAAGTGAAAGCCAGCGTGGGTCTGGCGAAAATGATGCTTTCGCAGGCTGGTAATATATTTGGCTGTATTAACCAACGCCACCGCCGGGTTAATTAAAAAAGGAGTCATAAAATAATGCAAAAGTCCCTTGGGGATGATTCCGAAAAAAGTGGATGGCAGGCTCTGGTGGTTTAATTGCATATTGGTGCTGGCTAACGGGTCTTCATGGATGTATTTCGCGGCATGAATCTGGCTGCGCCCGAGGCTGCTGCCGTTGGCTAACGCATCTAACCAGCCGACGATATAGTCATAGTGGGGCGCATTTTCTTGCAGCGATTGCAGGTGTTCGTTTAAGTTGCCGGTCGGCCAAGCGAACACATCCAATAATCCGGAGTGTATTTTTTTCATTTGTAACGTAATCGATGTAAATACTCCTAGCATACCCATGCCAGAAATGACACTATAAAATAAATCTCCGTTTAATTTGGGTGAGCAGGTAATTTCTGCTCCGGTGGGCAAGAGCACATTAAATTCTAAAACGTGTTCGCCAATAGGACCCATTTGAAAGTTATTTTTTCCATGTACATTCATGCTTAAACAGCCGCCCAGCGTGGTGAACATGGTGCCCGAAACCACCGGCGGCCACCAGCCATCGGGCAGTACCCGCTGCCAAAGTTTTTGCAAGGTTACCCCAGGTTGGCAGGTAATAATGCCGCTTTGCGGAAACCAAGCCAGCGTTTTATCCATTTTGCTTAGATCTAACACCAGCCCGCCGCTGTTTAACGAAGCGTCGCTGTAACTGCGCCCCGCTCCGCGGGGAGTGATTTTTAAACCGTTTTTGCGGGCAAAGTGAAACAGTTCAGCAATTTCTTCTGCGCTGGTGGGATGCACAACATGCGCCTGCCCCCGCAGCGAATGACCGAAGTTATCCAGTGTTTTGAGTTGGGATGGTGCTAAAGGATTAAGAGACATAATGAATTAATTAAAAGGACATCCGTCTAAAGATAATCGATGGAATATGCCGAATAATGAGCATGATTAAGCCCCACAATGGCGGAACGTACGCGGTTTGGCGGCGCGCGCGAATGGCTTGATAAATGCCGTTGGCGGCTTGTTCGGTGCTTAATACCATAAAGGTTCTGGGTGAGTTTTTTAGAATCTCGGTTGCTACAAAGCCGGGTTTAATGGTTAGCACGTTTACCCCGCGGCGGGTTAAACGGTTGCGTAAGGCTTCGAGATAGGTATGCAAGGCGGCTTTGGAAGCGTTGTAGGCGGGCGCGCCAACCCGTCCGCGGTCTCCGGCGACAGAGCCAATGCCTACTATTTGCCCTTCGCCCAAGTGATGAAAATATTCGGCGGCGGGGTTTAGCCAAGCCACTGCGCCCAAGTAATTGGTTTGGGTCATGGCCATGTCTTTTTCGGTGTTGAATTCAGCTAATTCAACTTTTTGTAATATACCGCTGTTGTAGATGATTAAATCTAACCCGCCCAGTTCGCGCACAATTTTTTGAAAGAGAGCGGGCGCGCTTTGGAAGTCGGTCACGTCGTGGGGGTAGAACGCAGCTTGGGCTTGGCCCGCCGTTTGATTTATCTCATCACACAGTGTTTTTAAAAGGTCTTTGCGGCGAGCGATTAAGGCGAGAGTGTAGCCTTCTTTGGCAAGTTTTTTTGCCAGCGCCGCGCCAATTCCGCTGGAGGCGCCAATTAAAATAGCCCGTTTTTTTGGGGTAAGCGGGGTTGCGGGCGGAAAATTATTTTTAGACATGGGTTCTCCAGAATGAGTGTAAAATTCAAAGTGATTTTAGCATATTTGCAATTGCGATTAAAATGCGGAGATGAATATGACTCATAAAGTGAAATTAATTTTGAACCCAATGGCTGATATGGGCCGCGCTTGGAAAGCTGCCAATGCGTTAAGGTCGGTGGTGAACGAATTTGAAGGACATGTGACTTGGAGCGGAACCGTTTACCCGACTCATGGCATTGAGCTGGCTCGTCAGGCCGCCGAGGAAGGCTACGACAAAGTGATTGCGATGGGCGGCGATGGCACGGTGCATGAGGTGATTAATGGCTTGATGCAAATACCCGCGGACAAGCGGCCTGCCTTTGGGGTGGTGCCGATTGGTTCTGGGAATGATTTTGCTTTCGCGATGGGTGTGCCGACTGACCCCGCCGAAGCCTTGGCGTTGGCTTTAAAGGGGAAAACCAGCTTGGTAGATATTGGTTTGTTAACCGATGAAAATGGGCATCAAGAATATTTTGATAATACAGTGGGGCTGGGTTTTAGCGCCATCGTAACCATTCGCTCGCATACCTTACCTTTATTAAAAGGTTTTTTAATGTATTTGGTGGCTGTCATTCAAACCATATTTTTAAACCACGAACCCGCCAAAATTACTTATGAAACCGATAAAGAAACTTGGCAGGATGAAGTGCTGCTGACCGCCATTTGTAATGGCGGGCGTGAAGGTGGCGGTTTTCTGATTTCGCCGACTTCGAAACCCGATGATGGCAAAATGGAATTTGTGACGGTTAAAAATGTTTCACGCCCGATGATGTTCCGTTTGCTGCCGGAGGTAATGCAAGGCACGCATGGCAAGTTTAAAGATATTCACATGGGCGAGTGCAAACGCTTAAAAATGACATCTAACCGCCCTTTGTATATTCATGCGGATGGTGAGATATACAGTGGTTTTGGCAGTAATTTACGCTCAGTAAGTTTTGAGCTTTTGCCAAAGGCGTTAAAAGTGGTTAAGGGGTAATTTAATTAAAAGGTTGAAGGTTAAGGGTTGGATGGTTACAATAATCATCCAACCCTTTTAATTAAACGATGCCAACCCTCTCTCAAACCCTGCCCGCCAATGACCTTGGCTTTTTAAAAATCGTCGCCTCGCTGTGGGGTGTGGAGCTTGCCTCCGCCGAACCAGCCGAAGCCGCTTTAGAGTTGGCCGAAACCTTGTGTGATATTGAACTGCTAGAAGAAGTGGTTTCTACCTTAACAGACGAAAGCCAAACCGCCATTGGCGCGTTAATAGACGAAGGCGGGCGCATGCCTTGGGCAACCTTTACACGCCGTTTTGGCGAAGTGCCAGAGATGGGTGCCGCCAAACGGGACCGCGAACAACCCCATTTAAACCCCAGCTCACCCAGCGAACTGCTTTGGTATCGGGCGTTGCTGGCGCGCGCCTTTTTTGAAACAGAGAAAGGCTCGCAAGAGTTTGCTTTCATCCCCGATGATTTAAAAGAAGTGTTGGAATTAATTGGTTTTGAAGCCGCTTTAGCCGAACCCCAATTGGTAGAAAAACCGCTGGCGGCAATCCC
>CAYOGW010000068.1:4521-14990 GCA_964403635.1 uncultured Anaerolineaceae bacterium
GCGGGGGAGATTCCACGCATGGTGCTGGCCGCGCTCTTAACGGGCGCTCGTTTAATTAAAAAGAACCAGCCCCAGCCAGAACCGGTAAAAAACTTTCTTGAAATGCCGCGCAGCCAAGCCTTGCAAAGTTTATATACCACTTGGTTAAATTCACACACATTTAATGAATTGCGGCAGCTGCCAGGCCTTGTTTTTGAAGGGGTTTGGGAAAACGATTCGTACGCCGCCCGCCATTTCTTACTTGAAAAAATAGCCGAAATCCCCAAAAATCAGTGGTGGAGCCTGCCAGCGTTTGTGCGCGATATTAAAGCCAGCCAGCCAGACTTTCAACGCCCCGCCGGAGATTATGACACCTGGTTTATTAAACGCGCGGCAGATGGGGTTTACTTACGCGGCTTCGAACATTGGGACGCGATTGATGGCGCATTAATCCGTTATTTTTTTCAGGTTTTAAACTGGCTGGGTCAAGCGGATTTGGCTTCTAGTACGGAAGGCGGGCAACTGACCGCGTTTCGGTTAATTGCTGGTTTACCCGAAACAAAAGAAGAAACCGCCAAAATAACCGTTGCATCGAATGGGCGTATTACTGTTTCTCGGTTTGCGCCGCGTGTTATCCGCTATCAAACCGCCCGCTTCTGCGAGTGGGAAACCAGCCCCAACCCCGATGAATTTCGGTATCGCATTACCAGCCGTTCTTTGCAGGCGGCTGGCGCGCAAGGCTTGAAACCCAGCCATGTGTTAAGTTTGTTAGCTAAACAAACCAACGGTCAAGTTCCGCCAGTGTTGATAAAAGCCCTACAGCGTTGGGAATTAAACGGAACCGAAGCCAAGCTGGAGCAATACACTGTTTTAAAGGTAAAACGGCCAGAAGTGTTGGACGAACTGCGCGCCTCGAAAGCGGGTCGCTTTTTGGGTGAAATTCTTGGTCCGGTAACGGTAGTCATTCAGAGCGGAGCAGAATCCAAAGTAATGGCTGCCTTAGCAGAAATGGGTTTATTAGCCGAAGGGGATTTATTAGAGTAAGTTTTATTTAATTAAGGAGCAGCAATGTCTAAAATTGATTGGATTTCAGAAGAAATTGAAAATTTAAAAAACGCCGGGTTGTATAACAAAATCCGCACCATTTCTACAGCCCAAGGCGCTTGGCTGGATGTAGACGGCAAACATGTACTTAACTTTTGTTCGAACAATTATTTGGGGTTGGCTAATCATCCAAAGTTAACGCAGGCGGCCAGCGAGGCGATGGCAACACATGGCATTGGGCCGGGCGCTGTTCGTACGATTGCGGGCACCATGGATTTGCATGTTAGGTTAGAAGAACGGCTTGCCCAGTTTAAAGGGGCAGAAGCCACCATTACTTTTCAAAGCGGTTTTACAGCAAATTTGGCGGTCATTCCGGCTTTGGTTGGTAAAGAAGATGTTATTTTTTCGGACAGGCTTAACCATGCCAGCATTATTGATGGCTGCCGTCTTTCTGGCGCGAAAATTATTGCTTACGAACACAACGATGTCGTTTCGCTAGAAGAGCAGCTTAAAGCCAATTTAAGCCAATATCGGCGGGCTTTGGTGGTGACAGATGGCGTTTTTAGTATGGATGGCGATATTGCCCCCTTGGACAAAATTTATGAAGTGTGCAAAAAATATGATGTTTTGTTGATGGTAGATGACGCGCACGGCGAAGGCGTGCTGGGTAAAGGTGGCCGCGGGATTGTGGATCACTTTGGCTTGCATGGCAAAGTGGATGTGGAAGTGGGTACATTCTCTAAGGCGTTTGGTGTAATGGGTGGTGTGGTGGCGGGCGATGCCAAAATAATCGAATGGCTTCGGCAGCGTGGCAGACCCTTCTTATTTTCGTCCGCTATGACGGTACCCGATACTGCCGCTTGTTTGGCAGCCGTCGATTTATTAGAAGAATCAACAGAGTTGGTAGACCGCTTATGGGACAATGCCAAATACTTTAAAGCCGAAATGGCTCGCTTGGGTTTTAATACTGGCGTAAGTGAAACGCCCATTACGCCTGTTATGCTTGGCGAAGCGCCGCTGGCGCAGCAATTTAGCAGGGAATTATTTGAAGCGGGAGTCTTTGGTATGGCGATTGGTTTCCCCACTGTGCCGCAAGGCAAAGCCAGAATTCGAGTAATGCTCTCTGCGGCCCATGATCGTGACGATTTAGGAAAAGGGCTTGATGCCTTCGAACAAGTTGGTAAAAAACTAGGTGTTATTTAGCCTTACAAAATTGATAAAAACAGCCGTATGGCTGTTTTTAATTGGGGGGCATTGGCATATAATTAATTTCTATGCCAAAAGGTGATTCATGTTTAATAAAATAAAAGAATTCATTAAAGCGCCGGTTTTTGAAGGCGATGAAGAAAAAACACGCAGAGCCAAAGTATTAAACGCTTTGCAAATTAGTTTAACAATCACCTTTTTATTGGGAGGTGGTTTAGGGATTGCTTTTTTCTTTATCGAAAAAATCATTAGCGCATACATTGTTCTTCTTGGCTTATTAATTGCATGGATAGGGTTTTATTTAAATCGCCGAGGCAATGTCTCTGCGGCGTCTTGGCTTATTTGTTTGGCTTACTTTTGGGTTACAACTTATTTATTGTATATCTCTGGCGGTGTACGTTCATTTGATATTATGTTTTTTATCCCGGGCACCGTCATCGCTGGCATTCTTTTAGGAGCAAGCGGCGCTTGGGTGTACGCGGGTGCCAGTATTTTGGTAAGCGGCTTATATTTACAGGCCAGTTTATCGGGGGTTGTTTTTAATCAGTTTGCTTTTCCGCCGCAATCGGTTTTTACATTATTGGTCATTTCTCTGGGCATGACAGTGATTCCCCTAACCGTAACATTAGACAGTTTGTCAGAAGCGATTAAACGGGTTGGTTCCAGTGAAGAAAGATACCGATTAATTTCGTCGGTCGCTTCAGACTATATGTTTTCCACCCGTTTAGGGAAAAGCGGACAATTGGAATTGGATTGGGTAGCCGGTGCTTTTGCTGAAATTACGGGCTATACCTACCAAGAATATATTGATCACGGCGGCTGGCTGGCAACTTTGCATCCAGATGATCGCGAACAAGATGCAAAAGATTTTTATAACTTATCTCACAACAAAAATATTATCACCGAAGTAAGAACCAAGCACAAAGATGGAAATTTTAAATGGGTGCGGGTGTATGCTCATCCCTTATGGGATGAAAAACGCCAGAGACTCGTGGGCATCTATGGGGCTGTTCAAGACATTACAGAGCGAAAACAAAAAGAATTTGAAATTACTCGTTTAAATGCAGAGTTAGAAAGTCGTGTGCAAGAACGAACCGCCCAATTAGAGTCTGCCAATGCCGAGCTAGAGTCATTTTCTTATTCTGTCTCTCATGATTTAAGAGCCCCTTTGCGCGCCGTAAAAGCCTTTAGCGAAATTGTCTTAAGCGAATACGCTCAGCCGATGGAACCAAAAGGCAAAGAATTTCTCCGAAAAGTGATCGATTCATCTGACGAAATGGCAGAAAAAATTGACAGCCTGTTGTCTTTTTCTCGGTTGTCTCGTGGCAAACTTTCTATTAAAAAAGTAAATTTAAGCACAATGGCCCACAGCATATTAACCAACTTGCAAGCAGGAGAGCCAGCTCGCCAAGTGACCATCACCATTCAACCCAACCTAACCGTCCAAGCTGATACCGGTTTAATGCGCACCATGCTAGAAAACCTGCTCGGCAACGCGTGGAAATACACATCCAAAAAAGAGAACGCGCAAATTTCTTTCACCGCTCAAAAAATAAAAGACGAAATGGTATATATGGTTCAAGACAATGGGGCGGGTTTTGAAATGAAATATGTAGACAAACTTTTTGGCGTGTTTCAGCGCTTACATCGCAGTGACGAATTCATCGGGCATGGCATTGGCTTGGCCACCGTTCATCGCATTATTCAGCGGCATAGCGGCCGCATTTGGGCAGAAGGTCAAGTTAATCAGGGTGCTACTTTTCGCTTCGTTCTCGGAGATTTAAAGCATTAAATGGTTAAAAACACATCTGCGCAGGCAATCGCATATTCCGCCCCGCTATTATCTTCTGCTAAATCCCACCAGCCCGAAAGCAAACTGTGGCAAATCGCCCAGTTTTTAATTAATTCCTTTTCTAAATTTAATTGCTCATTTAAAATCGCCACCCGTTTTTGAGTCTGTTTCTTTGCATCTGCTCGATGAATAAAACCCAACGGATTCATTAAAAAAGGGCCGCACTCATACCCGCGCGGTCCAACCACTCCTTTTGGGTCTATTGCCAGCCACCGCTCTCCATGTTTAAGAATGTTGTAATGGTGAAAATCACCATGTAAAAGGGTAAGCGGAGTAGAGTCTGCGAATAATTCTGGCAAAAGGGCTTCAACACGCTCTACTAATTTTTGTGGAAAAGGTCCCGGGCCGCCCCCAAAGCGTGCTCGCAGTTTACTCAAATCTTTAAACCAATCTGAAAGTTTAATGAATCCTTCATCGGCGGGGGCGGGCTGCCACAGTTGATTTAATAGCTCGGCAGCTATGCGGGTAACTGCCTCATCATCTTTAATCTCTGTCAGCATAGTGCCGGGTTTTATTTCTTCTAACAATAAAAAACCATTGGCTTCATCTGTATTCATTAATCGCACGGCTGCTTTTCCATTCCAGTATTGCAGCGTTCTAATTTCGCTCATTAATTCCACGCTGGGAACACCAATTTTTAAAACCACACCTTTCCCGTTTGGCAAACTGGCACGGCAGACATAGTTATAAGAAAGCAAAAACGGCTCTCCAATGGTTAGTTGCCATTGTTGCGCCGCCTGATTAATTAAATGGGGCAATTGGTTAAGCCAAAGGTTCCCTTCTTCTCCAAACGCTTGTTGAATATTGTTTCTAAAAGTTTCTGGCAGGTTCATGGCCGCAAGGGGTGTTGTTTTTCATACACATATTCGCTGACACCTTCTTCTTCTGCAAAACCAGCTTGCTTAATCAAAGGGATTAATTCTCCAAAAACCAGCCGCCAACCTACTTGCTTGTGTCCTAATTGCGCGCCTAAGCGGCGAAAATCTTGCAGCATTTCGGGCAAGTCTTTTAAGTTGCAGCCAGCAAAAGCCAGCATTGCTGTGGTTGGCTCGTTGGGCTCTTCATCTTCCCAAATGACCAATAGCCCTTGTTTATTCTTCCACCAATATAAATGTCCGTCTGGCCAAGAAGCAATTTCTGCGAAGATGTGTTCAGACGGGGTAACATAACGCCAAGCCATCTCTACCAGCCCCAATTGACCGGAAAGCGTTTCGCAAGCGGCGGCAAAGGCGGCAGCTTGTGGCAGTTGCTCCGCTTTCAGCGCGGTAAAGTTGTCCGTTTGGACATCTACAAGCGTAGAAGCACTATAGAATTTTCGCTCGGCAATGCGTTTAAAGCCAAGTTTTTCGCACAAATGATGTACTTTAATTCGGTCAGAATCGGTGGTTAAACGTAAAACGCCTTGCCCAATTTTGAGCCATTCGTTTAATTGGTATTCCATCATTAACGTGCCAATTTTTTTGCCCTGATGCTGCGGGTCTACTCGAAAGCCCTGAAACCACCACTCTTTTTCTGCCATGGGGCGGGTGGCTACAAAACTGATGGCTTTTCCACCTAGCTCGCCGACATAGAGATAATTTTTCGAATCGGCTATCCATTCATCCCAAACCCAAGGGATGTAGTCGTGACCATTCCAAATTTGCTGGCAAAAATGAAGAACAGCTTCTTTGTCTGTGGGGCGCGCCCTGCGAAAGGTAATGCCAGTTTGGGCGTTGGGGGTGTGGGCATTCATAGGTTAATTAAGCAGGGAAAATTTTCTCTTGCACTTCGGGGCAGTATTGCTGAACCATCTCTACACTAATGCCGTTTTCGGCACAAATGGCGGCGTATAAGTTAGCAGAGGGGCGGCGGGTGCGGGCTTGGGTTTCGGTATTTAATTCCCATAAGCCAAAGCGCTGGCTCCAGCCGCGTTCCCATTCAAAGTTATCTACCAAAGACCAGTGATAGTAGCCCTTTACCGGCCAATTAAAATTAATCGCGCGCCACATTTGATGCAAGTGTTCGGCTAGGTAGCGCGGACGCAGGCTGTCAGTGCTGTCTTCTACGCCATTTTCGGTGATTAAGATGGGTGTGCTGGGGTATGTGCGGGTAGCCCATTTAATACTGTCAAACAAGCCTTCGGCAATGTTGGCAATGAAACCATTTTCCGAAAGGTCTGCGTTTTTGGGGTAAAAGCGTTTTCCAAACAGTTCTTTGCTATTGCTAAGGTCAAACTTAACAGTGTCTTGCGTGTAATAATTAAGCCCAAAATAATCTTGTGTGCCTTTGGCTTCGGGGATATTAATTTTGCCAAACGGAGAAGTCATCACCCCGCTGCTAATGGCGCTGGGGAAAGCCATATTAATGCCATTGTATTGAATAGTGCGCATCATCGCATCTAACGGAAACCAAGGCCGCGCGGCTACCATAGGGCGGTAATGTAAAGCGTAGCCTACCCGTGCTTCCGGTTGAATTTCGTGAATGGCGCGGTAGGCGGCGGCGTGCCCACGCAGCATATTGGCTTGCACACGCACGGCTACTTTTAATCCGCGTTCGCCGCCCGCGCAGGTGGGGAAATCTCCTGCTACATAGCCGCTTAAGGCATAAACATTGGGTTCGTTAAAGGTTACCCAATAATTAACATATTCTTTAAGCGCGTCTACCACGCGCCGCACATAGGCTTCATACAAAGCCACAATCGAAACATCATCCCAACCGCAGCGTTCGTACAGCCAAAGGGGGTCTGTAAAATGGTGTAAAGTCACAATCGGCATTAATCCACGTTCTACCATGCCGCGTGCCATCGCGCGGTAACGGTCTAGCGCATCTTCGTCCCAGCGTTCGGGTTCGGGTTGAATGCGGCTCCACTCAACAGAGAAGCGGTGTGTGTTTTGAGAGCCTTCCGCCGCGCGGTCCATATCCTCACGCCAGCGTCCGCCCCACCAGTCACAAGCCAAACCAGATTTATGCTTGGTATGACCTTCCTGTTCCCAGCGATACCAATTGTTGTTGGTGTTATTGCCTTCCACCTGATGCGAAGCGGTGGCGGTTCCCCATAAAAACCCTTTTGGAAAGTGATAAGCAGGCATTTTTAATTTCTCCCCGTTTAAGATCTTCGTTCTAAATAAGCCAAATACAGCGCGACCGAACCAGCCACCGAAGCATTAAGCGATTCGATTTGTCCTTGCATGGGTAATTTAATGATGAAATCGCAGGATTTTCGCACCAGTGGGCGCATTCCTTCACCTTCCGAGCCGACCACCAGCCCCAAAGCGCCTTGCAAGGGCGAACGCCCCCCCGCCTTTTTGACCGTTTCGCCGTTTTGGTCTAACCCTGAAATCCAAACATTGTTGGCTTTTAATTCACTAATGGCTTGCGAAAGGTTCATGGGACCAATCAACAAATGTTCACTGGCGCCAGAAGAAGCATTTACCACCGCTGGCGTTACCTCTACGGTGCGGGCTAAGGGGATGATGACACCATGCACGCCGACAGCCTCAGCGGTACGAATTAACGTGCCAAAGTTCTGTGGGTCGTTTAGGGTGTCGAGCAATAAAATAAAAGGTTCTTCGTTTTTACTTTTGGCTAAAGCCAACATTTCATTTAAAGGGCGGTAAGGGTAAGCACTGGCTTCTAGCACAACACCTTGATGATTGTCATGAATTTTGTCTAAGCGTGGGCGTGGCACCATTTCTATTTTGCATTTTCGCTCTTGCGCCAACTTAACAATATCACCCAGGCGGCCTTTGTCTTGCGCGTTGTCTGAGATGAGTAAATTAAAAACCTGCCGCCTTTTGGCGCGCAAGGTTTCGTAAACAGCATTACGAGAGTATATATATTCTTTCATAGGTTAATTATTTTACCTGTTAAATAGAGAAGGCACGGGTTAACCCCGTGCCTTGTAGAATGGAAAGATTTAATTAAACATTAAAGGTTTCTTTAATTAAGCGGTTGTAGCTTTTCTTTGCCAATATTTCTAATTCGTTAAACAGAGCTTCATCTACTTTTTTAAAGTTAAAACAAGATTTTCCTTGCATGCGTTTTTTTAATTCCGGTGATATATTTTCGAGCAAATCGGGGAACATGTAGACAGCCATTAAGTGAAACGACACATAATTTTTCTTAATTTGTACGCCGCCAAACCACACATCTCGTCCCATGCTGGTGGGGGTTTGGGGTCCAGTTAATAGGTAGTCGGTGGCGGTGTTGGCGCTTGGGTTTAAACCCTTCCCTTCAAATTGCTGAACGATTTTTTTAAGCCGAGCGTGTATTACAGCAAAATCATCTGTTGTACTCATGGTTAATTACCAATGCCAGCTAGAACCTTCTTTGCTGTCTTCTACGGTCACGCCTAAGTCTTTTAATCGGTCACGGATTAAGTCTGAAAGTGCCCATAGTTTTTGAGCGCGGACTTCTTTGCGAACTTCTAGCAATAAATCGATAAATGGGTCGGCGTCGCCAGAGCCGCTTTTTTCGTTTAATTGCAAGCCATACACTTCGGTTAATTCCTTAAGGGTGTTTTGTGCGGTTAAAAGTTGCTCGGCGGTTGCGCCAGAATCGCGGGCGGTGTTAATGGCGCGCACAAAATCAAAAATGTGGCCCAAAGCACCGGCGGTGTTAAAGTCATCGTCCATGGCTTGGGTAAAGTTTTCTTTAACGGTTTGGCTGGCAGATGCCAGCGCAGAAATACCCTCAGCGGGTAGGCCTTTGGCACCCGGCGAGGCAGGCTTGAGCGCGGATTTGATTCGTTCAAGCCCTTTTTCGGCAGCATCCAGTGTTTCTTCATTAAAAATTAATGGGGCGCGGTACGATCCATTTAAGACCAGCATGCGCATAACATCGGCTTCTCTTTTGGATAAAAATTCTTTTATGCTGATGATGTTGCCCAGCGATTTAGACATTTTTTCGCCAGCCAGTTGCAGCATGCCGTTGTGCATCCAATAGCGTGCAAATGGTTTGCCGGTAAAACTTTCGGTTTGAGCAATTTCGTTTTCGTGGTGCGGGAAGATTAAGTCGTTACCGCCGCCGTGAATGTCTATTTGTTCACCAAGTTCGGTAAGGCTCATGGCAGAGCATTCGATGTGCCAGCCCGGGCGGCCATTGCCCCAAGGGCTTTGCCAAAAAGGTTCGCCGGGTTTGGCGGCTTTCCATAGGGCAAAATCCATCGGGTGTTCTTTTTGTTCTTCCACTTCAATGCGCGCACCGGCTTGCATGTCTTCTAATTTGCGGGTGGAGAGTTTTCCGTAGTCTTCGTCGAGTGTAACCCGAAAGTAGACATCGCCGTTGGCAGCGGGGTAAGCATAGCCTTTATTAATTAAACCTTCGGTAAAGGCGATGATTTCTGGCATGGTGGTGCTGACTTGCGGCTTGGCTGTGGCGGGCAGAATATTTAAATCTTGCAAATTTTGGTCAAATTCGTCTATGTATTTTTGAGCAAGCGCAAAGGGGTCTATGCCCATTTCGTTCGCACGGCGGATAATCTTGTCATCTACATCGGTATAGTTCATGACATGCTTTACTTGGAAATTACGATATTCTAAATATCGGCGGATGATGTCGAAAACCAACGCAGACATGGCATGCCCAACATGAGCATCGTTGTAAACGGTGGGTCCGCAGACATACATTTTAACAAGCCCTTTTTCTAGGGTTTGGAAGTCTTCTTTTTTACGGGTCAGTGTGTTGTAAAGGCGGATCATTTCGTTCTCCTGTTGGCTAAATTATAACCATAGATTTAAGTAAACAACGCGGCTCAGAGAACCGCGTTGTTTATTGTTTAATTAAGTTGTTTTTATTCTTCTATACGCCCAAAGACCATTCGTCCGGCGGCGGTTTGTAAAACTTTGGTTACGGTTACGTCTTTGGTTTGATTAATATAGCGGTTGCCATGTTCTACAACGACCATCGTGCCGTCTTCCATGTAGCCAACCCCCTGATTATTTTCTTTGCCTTCTTGAATGACAAGCACTTGCATGGTTTCGCCGGGTAAAACTACTGATTTGACGGAATTGGCTAGTTCGTTGATGTTAAGAATAGTAACGCCTTGTAATTCAGCCACGCGGTTTAAATTATAGTCATTGGTTAGGATAGGACACTTAAGCTGCCGAGCCAAAATAACCAGTTTGTCATCTACTTCGCGCACGCCTTCCACATCAATATCACTGATGCGGGTGCTGACGTTGGATTCTTTTTGCAGAGCGGAGAGAATTTCCATACCGCGGCGACCACGCTGGCGGCGTAGGTTGTCTGGAGAATCTGCGATATATTGCAGTTCGTTAAGCACAAACCTTGGAATCAGCAGGGTACCAGGTAGAAAGCCGGTGCGGGCAATATCAGCCACGCGGCCGTCTATGATTACGCTAGTATCTAATAAAATGCTTCGAGAAATGCGTCCGCCAAACCCATTGCC
>CAYOGW010000069.1:0-14788 GCA_964403635.1 uncultured Anaerolineaceae bacterium
TTTCACTTATAAATCGTACTCAAAAGCAGGGAAATTAATTCTTACACAGTGCTTTCGCCGTGCGAGAGCAGGTAATAACTGCGCGGCTGGGCGGCTTTTTCAAATATAAAATCGGTTACCAAGTAGCCTTGGTTAAAGGCTTTTTCTAATAGGGCGCGGCTATGCAAACGCCACGCCAGCGCCAATTCAAAATCGGCGGCTTTCAGTTTCAAAAAATCACTCGGGATTTCGATTAAGCCCACCCGCCCTTCTAACTCGGGCAGCGCATCCGCTGGAACGGCGAAACCAGCTTTATTAATTAAGGCTTTGTTCCAAATGGGCGTGTCGGCCAGCTGCACTTGTTCCATGCTGAGTTCGCCGCGCGGGCGCTTGCCCAAGCGCCGTTCTACGCGCTGGGTGTTAACCCACAAATCCACTTGAAAGCGGTCGGAGGGCAGACCGGCGTTTAATCCGTCGCGCATGTCGCCGTACACTTCTCTTAAATAGGTGTTGCAAACCGCGCCAAGGCGGGCGATGTTTAAAAATCCGTTGCGGCTAAGCAAAGGGTCGTAGGTCCAGGTGATGCGGTCTAGCCCTTGCTTGCGCACCATTTGCCACTGGGCTTGCTTAAGCGCGAAGCCGATGCCGGAATCTCTGTGGGCGGGTAACACGCCCATTTGATGGGAACAATGCTTTGGGCGCGGCCCGTCGGGAACGTCATAGAGACCGGCAAAGCCCATTACGAATCCCGCTAGTTGACCATTTACATACGCCCCCAAGACCAATCCGCCATTGTGGGCAATGGTTAAAAGTAAGTGCGATGGAACAATATCGGTTTCGCTGCCGGGCCAAACCTGGCGCTGCAACTCTTCCACTTGTTCCATTTCGGCGGGCGTTTCGAGCGTGTGAATATCAAAGGATGTCATCTTGGGTGCTTTCGGAGTTCATTAATTAAATTTAATTATACCGTTGGGATTAAAAATCGCCCCGTTCATTGTTAAGAACGGGGCGATTGGCAAACAACTTAATTAAGGACAGTAGGGGCTGAGCTTATTGGCTTCATGGACAGGGTTGTACCAAGAGAATTCGTCGTTGTCGCTGAAGTAATAATAAGTGGCGCCGTTGGGCATTAATGCCACGGTGATGCCGCCATAGCCAGACATGAAAGGTACCCAAAACGAACAAGTGTATTGCGAGAACTCGGCGGGGGTCATGTTTTTAGCCCAGAAGCCATTGTTGTACTTGAAAACCGTCGCGCCGGTGGTATCGAGACCGCGGTCGGAGGCATTCTTTTGCATGGCATCGGCTAACATGCTGGGTTGCAGCACCTGTACGCCGCCCGCTACACCGTTATTGTTGTTGAGCAATATCGCCAGTTTGGCAATATCGTCTTGGGTCCAGTACAAGCCGTAGCCGCCGAAAGGTGCGCCGCTGTTGCTGTTGTCGGTGCGGATAGAGCTAACACCGGCGCTGAGCTTCATGGGCACATATACTTCGTTGCGAACCATATTAAAAATATCGGCTGAACCACCTTCTTGAGTCTGCAAGTAGTTGTTCATGGCACGGGTGACGATGAAGGTATCAGAAGAGTGATAGTTCCAGAAGGTACCGGGGGCTACTTTATAGGGGAAATTAAAGGCGGCGGTAATTTTTTCGCTGTATGGTTCCGCCAAGAAGAAGGTATCCATGTAGGAACCGCCTTCATCTGCTTCGTAGCCAGCCAGCCGGTAGTTGCCGGTTGCCATGTCGATGGTGTTATTAAAGGTAACGTTGGTCCAATCACCGATGCTGCTGGAATATTCTGGCACGTAATCTTTAATCTTTAGGTTGTAGACACCAGTACCAAATTTTTGACCCAAGCGCATTAAAGCGATGCCAGCAAAAGCAGACTTGGCGGTGGAGTAAGACGAGGCGCGCATGTTTTCGCAGAAGGCATAGGTGCCATAGCGGGTGTTACAGCCCGAAACATAATTAACCCCGTTAAACACCACACCATAATAGGTCATGTGCTCCGCGGTGATACCGCTGCCAAAGACGGAGGTGTTCACGCCGGAAGCTGGGTAATCGGTTGCCAAGGAAGCGATTGGCTTGGTAGGCAAGCGGTTGGCGACTTCGGTGGCGTGGTTGCCTTTTAAGGTAGAAGCATTGGCAATGGCATAGGGGGTATACGTCGCAGAAAGCTGACCCCACATATTAATCTTGTAATACGGGCAGGTTTCTTGTGTAATTTGATAACGAACATTGGAGATGCCGCTGTTATTAAACAAGAAGGTCATGACGCCGTTATGGGTACAGTTGGCATTGCGTTGAATAATCGCAAAGGGGAAGGAAGCGCGGGAGTAACCGTTATCGCTGGTTTCTTTCCACACCCGCCCAGGGCCAACAAAATAGTTCCAGTAGGGGTGGCCGGTATAAGACAAACCCTGCTGCACAGGGATTAAATGAGAGCCGTTTTGCACGAATTCAAAACTAAACTCGGGTAAATGCTTGCGCGGGTCATCGCCAGCGCCGGTGTAACGGAAAGTGTCTTTGACTTCGTTAAATCCGCCGCTGGTGGCTTCGGCGTTTAATTCCAAACGGCCTTCAAAGACATGGTCTGGCATGGCCGCGCCAGCGGGTAAAGCGAAGGCGCTGTCATCCACGGGGGCGGTGCTAGAACCTGTGAATAAGTTAGCATAGGTTAACAAGGTTCGAGAAACATTGCCATTGCCAGTTAACGGGTCACCCGGTACTGTTCCGCCGCCCGGAATGGGCGTTGGGGTTGGGCCGCCCGGGGTGGGTGTTGGCACAATGGGGGTCGGTGTAAAAGTTGGGGTGCTGGTCGGAGCGGCGCCAGATGTTCCGCTGATGGTAATGTCTTCAGCGTAGCAGTAATCGCCTAACGCGTCACCCGCGTCACGGTAGCGAACTTGAAAGTTGGCATTATTATCTGCCGTAGAAGCCAAATTAACCGTGCCATTGAAAAAAGTAGAGTTATCTTGGCCGTCTCCAAGCGTGGCAATCACTGTCCAGCCGGAGCCTGTGTTTACTTCAACATAGCACTTGTCGGGCGCTTCTAATGCGCTGGCGGCCATGTTCCATGTGACTGAAATGCCGGAATATCCTACCGTAGAAACGGTGCGGGTGATGGTGCCATCTTTTTTCAGGCGCACCGAGTTGGGCTGTAAGGATGGAGACGCTACACTGAGAACATCCCCTGTGGCTGTCCAACCTGAATAGCCAGAATTAAAGTTGGTGAAATAAATAGCAGTTTGCTGTGCCATTACCGGCGCGGGGAAAGAACCCAGTAGCAAACTGGCAATCACCACCGCTGTAACAATTAAAACAATGGGTGAAACTTTCATGCGAACTCCTTTTCTCATCATAAAAAGAAATCAACATACAGACACCTGTATGCCAAAAACAAACAGGCAGTCGATTAAGGACTGCCTGCCAGCTTCACACAAATTTATTTTTCAATGCTGCCATTGTTACCATTTAAACTACGGAATAACTTTAATGCGCCTAATTCTCCAAAACTACCCGCCGGTAACCCCCCGTCATCTTGATAAATCGGAAACTTATGCCCCGAATCGCGTAGCTGCTTTAGCGTTTGAGCCAACCCCAGCGTGCCAAATTCACGAGTGCGGCTGGTATGATCTAAATCGAGCATTTCGGTCAAAATGGTCTGGTTGGTAGAGGCTTCTTGCATCACCCGCCCATCAGGATTAATAATGGTAGACCGCCCGCCGCCCCACTCACCAATGCCATTAATACTTACAAAATAGGCCTGATTAAACAAGGCGTTGGCGCGTGCCATCACCAGTTCTAACTCTCGGTCGGAGGTGGGCGTTAAAGTAGGCTGAATAATGACTTCTGCGCCCATCCAAGCCAAGGTGCGGCTGGTTTCGGGAAACCACATATCGTAACAAATCATCAAGCCAAAACGACCAACGTTTGGAATATCAAAAGTGCAAAATTGATCGCCCGGAGATGTTCCCGCTTCATAAGGCAGCCAAGGAAACATCTTGCGGTATTTGGTCACAATTTCTCCCTGCGGAGAAATGACAATCGAGGTGTTATATAACTTATCGCCTTCTAACTCATACATCGAACCCGGAATTAACCACTGACCAGTCTTGCGCGCCAAAGCACACAAACGGTCACTTAATGGCCCAGGGATAGACTCACTGTGTTTCTTCCACCAATCTTTGCTTTCAGGGGTCTTAAATTGCACCAAACCCGGCACAATTAACTCGTGATACACCACCATTTGCACCCAAGGGAAACTCTTTTGAATATTAATGGCAATGTCGCTCATCTTTTCAAACGTAGCATCTGCGTCCCAAGGCACAACAGACATTTGCACGCCAGCAATACCAAATAAACGACTCATAAATTCGCTCCCTAAAAAAATTTAATTAAACAAGATGACAAGCAACAAATCGGCTTGGCTGAACTTCTCTTAATTCAGGAACTTCTCGGCTGCAAACTTCTTGTGCCAACGGGCAGCGGGTATGAAAACGGCAGCCTCTGGGCGGGTTCACTGGGCTGGGCACATTGCCTTCTAAAATGGTTAACTCTCGTTTTTGGTCTACCACCGGTAAAGGAATTGCCCCAAACAAAGCCTGCGTATACGGGTGCAGCGGGGCATTAAAAACTTCTTCACTTTCGCCCAATTCCACTAACTTTCCTAAATACATCACACCAATTCGGTCACTAATATGCTGAACCACATTTAAATCGTGAGAAATAAATAAATACGTTAAACCGTTCTGGCTGCGTAAATCGTCTAACAAATTAATAATTTGCGCCTGCACCGAAACATCCAAAGCGGAGGTTGGCTCATCTAACACAATCAGGCGCGGGTTAACCGCCAAGGCGCGGGCAATCGCAACCCGCTGGCACTGCCCGCCAGACATCTCATGTGGAAAACGGTCTAAATGCTGCCTGCCCAGCCCCACTTGTTCCAGCAACTCAATCACGCGCGCACGCATTTCATTCTTCGGCAATATCTTATGCGTGTGCAGCGGCTCGGCCACAATTTGCTCTACCTTCATTCTTGGGCTTAACGAAGAGTAAGGGTTTTGAAAGACAATTTGAATTTCTTTTCTTAACGATCGAATTTCGTTTTGGCTTAATTGAGCAATATCTCGTCCGGCGAATAAAATTTCTCCGGCAGTCGGTTCGATTAAACGCATCAGCAGGCGCCCGAAAGTCGTTTTCCCACAGCCCGATTCGCCAACCAGCCCCAACACTTCACCCGCTCGAATGCTTAAACTGACATCATCTACCGCGTGCACAAATCGCTTCTGCCCCAAAAGCCAGCCGCCCGGCAACTGAAAATGCTTTTTTAAGTTGCGCGCTTCTATTAACGGGGTTTTAGAAATTCGGGTTGGCATCTTTAATTAACCTTTGCCGTTTCTGGTTTTGCCAAATAACAAGCGCTGACATGCCCGCTTCCCAATTCAAACAACGGCGGAGAATCATTTAAACATTCAGGCATCACATGTTCGCAACGCGGCGCAAACGGGCAGCCCACCACCGCCCCTGGGTTCGCGGGCACATTGCCTTCAATGGCAGCCATGCGCCTGCCCCGAGAGCCCGGGCGTGGGATGGCCGCCATTAATCCGCGGGTGTAAGGGTGATGGGGTTTGGTAAAAATCTGTTGGGTGGTGCCCGTTTCGGCTACGCGGCCCGCATAAAGCACCGCCAGCCGGTCACACGTTTGGGCTACCACACCCAAGTTATGAGTAATAAATATGACCGAAAAATCAAATTTGCTTTGCAATTCTCGCAGCAAGCGCAATATTTGCGCCTGAATGGTGACATCTAAAGCGGTTGTTGGCTCGTCCGCAATTAATAAACGCGGGCGACACGAAAGCGCCATAGCAATCATCACCCGTTGCTGCATGCCCCCCGAAAGCTGATGCGGGTAGGATTTTAAAATCCGTTCTACATCTGGCAAGCCCACTGCTTCTAACATCTCAGTTACATGCGCTTGCGCTTCTGTTGCCGAAAGAGACAAATGCTCGCGAACTACGCGTTTAATTTGCTCTCCAATTGTAAAAACTGGATTTAAAGAAGAAGACGGGTCCTGAAAGATCATGGCAATTTCACCACCACGTACTTTTTCTATCTGATTTTTAGAATAACGAAGCAGGTCATTCCCCTCAAAAATGACCTGTCCCTGCGTAATGGATGCAGAGCCGGGTAGCAGCCCCAAAATGGATAAGCCAGTTACCGTTTTGCCACAGCCGGTTTCACCAACCAGCCCAAAAATTTCACCGGGGCGCACATCAAACGTAATGCCGTTTAAGGCTTTTAAAATGCCGCGGCTGGTACGAAACTCCAAATGAAGGTTAGAAACCGAGAGTATTGGATTCGTCATCGGTACTGCCTCGGGTCAAAAATATCACGCAGGGTATCGCCCAACAAATTAAAAGCCAGCACCACCAAAAAAATAGCAATGCCCGGGTAAGTTGCAATCCACCACTGGTCTAATATAAACGAACGGCCTTCACTGACCATTAAGCCCCAATCTGGCAGCGGCGGCTGAGTGCCCAACCCCAAAAATGCCAAGCCGCCCATTGCCAAAATAACAGTTCCCATATCCACTGTGGCTTGCACCAAAATAGGAGAAATGGTATTGGGCAAAATGTGACGGAAAATAATTAACCAGTCTCGCACGCCCACCGCTTGCGCCGCTTCGATAAAGAAGCGCTGCTTTAAGCTGATGGTTACACCCCGCACCAAACGGGTATACCAGGGCCACCAAGAAATGATTAAAGCAATGGCGGCATTTTCTAGCCCGCGCCCCAACGCCGAAGCAATGGCCATAGCAAGCAACAATGAGGGAAACGCCAAGAATAAATCAGTCACCCGCATAATCACTTCGTCAATCCAGCCGCCTTTATAGCCAGCAATAGCTCCCAGCGGAGCGCCAAACAAAACCGCCAGTGCAACCACGCCAATTGGCACAATTAATGCCGAGCGAGCGCCTACAATAATGCGGCTTAACATATCGCGGCCCAAGCGGTCTGTGCCCAGCCAATGGTCTGCTGAGGGGGCTAACATGCTGTTCGCTGCATTGGTTTTGCCCGCCCCTTCTTCTGGGTAGGGTGCTATTTGCATGGCAAAAATGGCAATTAAGATAAAGAAGATAATAAAAACGGTGCTGATTAACGAGAGCGGATCACGGGCAATAACCGTGAGCGCGTGCCGAGCCGTGCGCACGTTGGTTGATTCAACTTCGGGGATTAGGGTAGGTACAGTCATAGGGTTATTTCAAGCGGATGCGCGGGTCTATCCACGCCTGCATTAAATCCACAATTAGGTTAATTAACACATAGCCAGCCGCGCCAAACAGGGTAACACCCATTACAGCGGGGTAATCTAAATTAAGTAATGAACGAACTGTAAATAAGCCCAAACCCGGCCAGTTAAAAATAACTTCTACAAAAAAGGTACCGGTTAAAGCAAAAGCCATGGTTAAGCCTATTACGGTGAGGGTTGGGCTAATGGCGTTTTTAAGAGCATACCAATAAACAACAATATAGTTTTTTATGCCGTAAGCGCGCGCGGTGCGAATGTAGTCTTGCCCCAGCACTTCAAGCATGGCGGCACGAGTCATGCGGGCAATTAACCCGCTAGGGTAAGCGGCTAATGTAATGGCTGGCAATATTAAATGAAGGAAGGCATCTTTTAATGCCACCCAATTACTGGTTAATAAAGAATCCAAAATAATAAAGTTGGTTATTAATTCAATGGGGCTGGTAAAACGCATGCCTGCATCAATGCGGCCTGCTAAGGGAAGTAAATTTAAATTGCGAAAAAAGAAAATTTGTAGAATAAGTCCCAGAAAAAAAGCCGGCATTGAAACGCCGATAATCGAAAGTGTTCGCACGAAGACATCTGGCAAACGGCCTTGCGCCTGCGCGCTTAAAACGCCTAACGGAACACCTACCAGAACAGCGACCAGCATGCCAGCAAAAAGCAGTTCGAGCGTAGCCGGGAGCCGACTGGTTAACTCTTGCAGAACGGGGCGTTTTGTTCCAATGGATGTACCTAAATCACCCTGAAATAACTCCCCCATGTAAATGGCATATTGAATGGGCAGGGGTTTATCTAAGCCTAGCTTAATTCTTACTTTTTCTATTTCTTCTGGGCGGGCTTTGGGTCCAATGTAGAGAGCCGCCGCATCAGAAGGCACCACGCGCGCCAAAGCGAACGTGATGACGGAAACCCCAATCAGCACGAACAACGAAGTCATTAAGCGGCGTAGAGCAAATTCAAGTTTTTGAAGCATATGGTTTTATTTTGTTGGGGAGGAGAATTCGTAAATTCTCCTCCCCAACGGTTTTTTAGAAATTTGGTTACTTCGACGTTAAGTCGTAGAAGAAGTATTGTACAAACGGATAGTTAAGATTGTACTGGAAGCCTTCAATGTGGTTCGGAATAATAAAGACGGCTTTGGTGTCAAAGAAGAAGACGCCTGGGGCTTCATCATACAGTAAGTTCATGGCTTCGGTGTACTTGGCTTGAGCGTTTGCACGGTCTGAAACAGTGGTGCCAATGGCTTCATCAATCAAAGCGTTGTAATCGGCATTGTTCCAGTAAGACAAGTTGAAGAATGGTTTTTCGGTGTAGTAGAACAAGCTCCACAAATTGTCTGCGCCAGCATCAGAGTAGGTAGGCCAGTATAAAACCAAGAACATATCTTGGGCGTTGGCTGGGTCGGTTTTGGCTTCAGACCATTGTTGGCTAAAGGCAATCGCTTCTACGGTTACATCGACACCAATCTGAGCGAAGGAATCTTTAATTAATGGGGCAAAAGCGGCCTCGGTATCATTTTCTGCGGCATAAGTTAAGCGCAAGCTAAAACCGCCGCCTTCGTGACCAGCTTCTTTTAACAATTCGCGGGCTTTATCTAAATCATAGGTGTACTGATTCACATCAGCAGACCAAGGGAAAACGCCAGCAGGAACAGGTCCGCGGCTTTGAGTACCCAAGCCTTTAGCACCAATGGCAATAATGTCATCGTAAGGGATGGCGTAAGAAAGCGCTTGGCGAACTTTTACATTATCCAATGGAGCGCGTAACGTGTTGAAGTAACCAACATAGTTAAAGAAGGAAGGCTCTTCATAGTAGGTATAGTCTGGGTTGTTTTTAAAGTTCTCGTAGTTTTCATTTGGAATACGAGAAACCAAATCTACCTGACCACCTTCGAGCATTTGCTGTTGAGTAGTGGCTTCTGGAACAATTTGAACCACAACCTTATCAAACTGACCTTCGTGCCAGCCGCCCCAATAATTTTCATTACGGGTGAAGACAATTTCAGCATCGGGGGTATAGGATTCAACCATATACGGGCCGGTACCATAGCTGGTGCCGTCTGCCCAGAAGTTTTCATCCGCTGCGGCGGCTTCTAAAGCTTTGGGGCTTACAATCCAAGCCGCATAGAGAGAAGAAGCGATTAAATCAATCGGAGCAGCAGAAGAAAGGGTCATGGTTACGGTTAAATCATCGGTAGCGGCAATATCTGAAACCATCCACCAAATGAAAGAAGCGCCGCCATGGTCACGCGCAGCGTCTAAAGAAGCTTTCACGGCTGCCGCGTTCATTGGCTCACCATCGTGGAAGGTAACGCCTTCACGCAAGTGGAATACCCACTCGGTACCGTCAGCGTTGGATTCCCAGCTGGTGGCTAACAAGGGGGTATAAGCCTCAGCAGAACCTGGTGGATTAATGCGCAGCAATTGCTCGTAAGAGTTGGCTAAATAAGCCGCTTCAGTAGAAAACGAGGCAATTGGGTCCCAAGTGGTGATGTTGGCTGTGTTAGCAATATTTAACACTTTGGGGGGAACTGCGGTCGGTTCCTCGGTAGGAGCCGGTACATCAGTGGCGGGGGCTTCGGTAGCCGGAGCCGCAGGGGCGCAGGCAGTCACCAAAACGGCGATTACCAGCAACAAAGAAAAAAGTACATGGATGCGTTTCATTCTATTCTCCTTTTTAACATTGGCTAAAATTAGCGTGCACATAGTAGCACTCTCCGTTTGCAAAAAGTTTGCAAAACTTTAACGGGTATACTGACACTTATTCACAAATTAGAAACGCGCTGGGTATAATTTAATTCTCTTATGAAATCTTCCATTCTCCTACGCACAAAATTTATCATTCCACCGTCCAACGCGGAGCACTTACCCAGACCACATTTGTTAGATTGGGCTCAAAAACAAGCCCAACGGCGTTTAATTCTCATCTCTGCGCCGCCCGGTTACGGCAAAACCACCTTCTTAATTAATCATCTTTCTACACTAAAACAATCGGTGGCTTGGTTTCAATTAGACACCGGCGATTCTGACCCCACTGTTTTTCTAACCCATTTAATCGAATCCATACGTCACATGCAAAATGCCCCAGCAACCATTGGGCAAGCTGCGTTAACCTTGCTCGATTCACCAGAAGCCAGCCTCGATTCTCGGCGTATTTTAACGGTTTTAATTAACGAACTCATTGAACAAATTAATTTCCCTTGCTTGCTGGTGCTAGAAGACTACCACTCCATTATTAATCCCGTTGTGCACCAACTAATGGATTTTTTACTAGAAAACGCCCCAGCAGATATCCATTTTGCCATTTCTACGCGAACAGACCCGCCCTTCTCTTTGGCTCGTTTACGAGCCCGCGGGTTACTGGCTGAGTTACGCGCGTCGGACCTGCGCTTTCGAGATGACGAAATTAACACCCTCATCACCAGAGATGTCCCCAACCTCTCCAGCCAAAGTTTGGCTCTTTTAAACGAAAAAACAGAAGGCTGGGCCGCCGCCCTGCAAATTCTACGAACCACCTTAAGCGGGCAAGACCCCTTAATCGCACAAGAAACCATCGCAAACTTAAATGGCTCTCACCGTTTTGTTTTCGATTATTTAGCAGAAGAAGTATTTCGCCGCTTGCCACAATCCCGCCAAAACTTTTTACTGCAAACCGCCATATTAAACCAAATGGATGCTGCCACTTGTGCTGCCATAACCAACACAACCGAAACACAAACCATTTTAGATGAACTAGAAGGGCAAAATTTATTTCTTGCCAGCCTAGACCCGCAGCGCCGTTGGTTTCGTTACCACACCCTCTTTCGAGAATTTTTACTTAGTACCCTGCGCCGTGAACAACCGCAGCTAAACGCTGAACTAGAACAAAAAGCAGGTCTCTATTATGAAGAACATGGCGAGCCAGAAGCCGCTTTTCAACATTACCTTGCTATTCCAAATTATGAAGCGGCCGCGCGGGTGGCATTAATTTTTGCTGCCGATTATGCGGAACGTGGCCGAGCAGATGCCTTGCGCCGCTATTTAAGCGCCTTACCTGCCGAAGTTTTGCAGGCTCAGCCCGAACTTTTGCTCCAAGATGGGAACATTCACCGCCGCCTTGGCGATGCCATTAACGCCAGCGCCGCCTACGAGCAAGCCCGCAGCGCTTTCAATACATTAAAAAAACCAGCTGGGGTTAGCCGCGCGCTAACCGGCCTTGCAGAAGTCCAACGTGCCAGCGGGCATTACCGCCAAGCCGAGCAATTGGCCCACCAAGCGCTCGAAGCCGCGCCAGCAAAAGACCACATTGCCCGAGCCGAAGCCTTAATGGCGCTTGCCAAAAGCACAGGCTTTTTAACCGGTATGGATGAAGGAAGAACCCGCGCCGAACAAGCGGTGGAAGAAGCCCGTTTAGCAAGTGATTCTCTTTCTGCCATTGCACGGGCTAGTTTCCTGCAATCACTTGGTCAAATTTGCTGGTGGCACGGAGACCCAGAAGCAACCGTGCGCTATTGCCAAGAAGCGTTAAAACTTGCACCAGACCAAGTCTCCCCCACCACAGCGCAAGCGCACATTTCTCTCGTTTCTCCATATCTCTATTGGGGAGATGCCAATACCGCCCAACAGCATGCCGAACAAGGGCTAGAAATTGCTCAAACCTTACAACTGAACGAACTGCTTCCCGCAGCATACACCGCCCTCGGAAACGTACTCACCCGCCAAGGAGCAACCGCCCGTGCCGAGGCAGCCTTGCGCCAATCGGTAGAAATGGCACAACACCTGGGCATTGCATCCTATGAATTGTTAATGGCAACCGGCTACTTAGCCTACAATCTCTACGGGCAAGGCCGCGTAGATGAAGCTTGGCAAATGGCTGAAAGCGCGCTCTGGTCTTACACCCGCAACCCTGATGCCTACGAAGCCTTTGTTTGTCGTTCGGTTTTAGCTGATGTGGCTTTAGAAAAAGGGCAATTAAACCGCGCAGAAAATTTATTTAACGAAATTTTAGAAGCCGGAAAACGCCGCCAATTTAGAATTCCCCTGGCTATGGTGTATTTTGGTTTGGCTTATATTCACCTTGTTACCCAAAGAGAAGAAAGCGGGCTCGAAAACGCGCGCGAAGCGGTTCGATTAATTGCGCCGACACGCGCCGTTCAATTATTTTTAGACCAAGGGGAAAGAACTCAAATTGTTTGTAACGCTCTGATAAAAAATGGCGAAACCAACGCCTTTATAGAAAAAGTTTTGGAACAAATACCTAATAAGCGCAAACAATCCAAAATTAAAGTAGCGGATGAGTCGGCGGTTGTAATTCAGTGCCTGGGTGATTTTCGAGTTCTCTTAAACGGGCAAGAGCTATCTCAAGAGCGCTGGGTTTCTGCCAAAGCAAGAGATTTATTGGCTTATTTTTTGGTATTTCGGCGCGAGAGAATTTCAGCCGACCGTGCCTTTGAAGCCATTTGGGCAGATAAAGGCGGGCGCGGATTAACCGCTTTTCATACCGCCCTCTCTCGGTTGCGTTCTGCTTTACGAACCGATGAAAATTCTCCCCGTTTAATTTTAGTAGAAAGCGGAGACTACCGTTTAGATGCAGCCCGCTTTCGAATTGATGCGGATGAGTTTGACACCGCCCTTGCCAAAGCACATGCTGCCACCCCCGATGCATCAGAGTGGTACGAACAAGCCATTAATTTATATCACGGCGAATATTTTCAAAATTTATATTACGACTGGCTTATGCCCGAACGCCGCCGCATAAGCCAAGCCTATATGGGCGCCTTAAGAGCATTGGCTGAACATCACTATGCTCATTTGCGTTATACCCGCGCTTTAGAATTACTCCACCGCGCCTTAAGAGTAGACAATTTATTAGAAGACCTGCACTGCCAATCCATGCGGGTCTATGCTGCTCTGGGCGATCGGGCTGGTTTGGTGAGGCAATATCAAGAACTCAAAGAAGTTCTTCATGATGAGTTAGGAATGGAACCCTTAGAAACAACTCATCAGTTATATAACCGTCTCTTAAAAGAATAAGACCAAACCCTTGCCATAATTAATACCTTAAAAGAACCTGTGTTGTCGCAAAAACACAGGTTCTTTTAAGCATGATGCTCCTTCGTATTTGTGTTACTAAAAATCATCTTTTTGAAAAAATAAAATTAACCCTTTATTTGCGCTAACGCAATGAAGTTTTTCTGCCTTCAGTGTATCCTATAAGCGTAATAGGCAGTTGTATGACAACTCTATTAGTGATATAATTCACAATAGATAACTTGATTAACGAAGGAGATAAAAATGAATTTTGCAATGTGGAAAAAAGCCCTACAAGTTATCCCCAATGTTACAAAAACAGAATGGGATGGATTAGACGTTGTTTCCAAATGGTTAATTTCTACCCGTGCGGCGGTTTTGGTGATGACTTTTATTTCATCAGCGCTGGCAGGTTTATTTGCTTGGCGTGACGGGGCATTCAATTTTTTCCCGTGGCTGGCGCTTACCTTTGGATTACTCATGGCGCATGCCAGCAATAATTTACTGAACGACTATGTTGACTTTTCACGGGGTGTAGACCAAAAAAATTATTTTCGAAATTTATATGGCCCCCACCCTTTAACTAACCAATTAATGACCAAAAGGCAACACTTAACTTATTTTATTGTTACAGGTTTTCTGGCTTTAGCCAGCGGTTTATCGCTTGTTTGGTACAACCAATTTGATGCAACCGTTTGGTTTTTGGTTGGCGCTGGTGCCTTCTTACTGCTCTTTTACACTTGGCCGTTGAAATCAATGGCGCTCGGAGAAATTGCCGTTTTGCTGGTTTGGGGACCCTTAATGATTGGCGGCGGCTATTATGTCATCGTTCACACGTGGGATTGGAATGTGGTTTGGGCGGGTTTAATTTATGCCTTGGGTGTCACCACCGTTATATTTGGCAAGCACATCGATAAACTGCCATCGGATTTAGAGAAGAATATTCGAACATTACCTGTTCTTATTGGTGAAAAATCTGCTCGCTATGTGGTGATCGCCATGATGATACTGCCCTTCGTATTAACAGTTTACTTAGTAGTTACCAAATACTTCACCCCGTTTGCGATGTTGACTTTGTTGGCTATCCCGATGCTGCGCCGTGTTCTACCTGCTTTGATGCAGCCCAAGCCAACCGAACGCCCTACCGATTTCCCCGAAGGACAAGGCGGCTGGCCGCTCTACTTTGCCCCCTTAGCCTTTTGGTTCAACCGCTCATTGGGCAGCTATTTCATCTTGGGCTTATTGGCAGATGTATTAACCCGTATTCTCTTTCCCACTTTTTGGAGGTGATAGATGTAGCCATGAAAATTCATTACATCAACTCAAATCCAACTGATTTACATTAGAAAAGGAGATTAACAATGAACACATTTTTTAGCAAGAAACAAGAACTTGAAGCCCCTGCGTTTATTACCTTCCTATTCAATGACACACGGGCATCCATTCTCTGGTTAGCCTTGCGTGTCTGGTTAGGCTGGCAATGGATT
>CAYOGW010000070.1:0-14471 GCA_964403635.1 uncultured Anaerolineaceae bacterium
TTCGAGATGATATGGTGCCGCATGCCATTTGGATTACAGATTTGGTTGTAGCGCGCGAATTACGCCGCAGGGGCATTGCTCGAAAATTAATTGCGGCGGCAGAGGCTTGGGCAACCCAGCGTGGTTTTAAGCGCGCGATTTTAGAAGTTCAATCGAAAAACCACCCTGCCATCCGTTTATTAAATAAATTGGGCTACGAGTTCTGCGGGTATAATGACCAATATTACACATCTCGTGATATTGCTTTATTTTTTGCAAGACCCATTTAATGGGGTGGAGTAGGTATGTTTATCGGTTGGGCAGAGAACCTTTTAACGGGGATGCGAACGCTTAATCAAATATTAACTGCTGGCATTGCAATTACGGCTTTTTCCTTATTGTTATATGCGTTTACATTTAATTTAAAAGACCGCGTTGCGCGGTCTTTTGCTATTATTTTAATTGCTGTGGTGGTTATTTTTACCAGCGATGCCATTCAAAGTTCGGTAGAAAGCCTAGAGATTGCCGATTTATTTTTACGTTTACAGTGGATTGGAATTATCTTTTTACCCCCAGCTTACTTACACCTTTCAGACGCGGTTTTGGTGACTGCCGGAAGACCCTCACGCGGGCGGCGAAGAATTGCTGTGCGGGGCGTTTATGCGCTTTCGGCAATATTTGTTTTATTGCTCGCGTTTGGTTATTTGGTGGGGCCGCTCATTACTACTGAAAGCCCAGCCCCTCATTTGCAGCATACTTTTTGGACATCTGTTTTTAGTTTTTATTATTTAATGGTTATTGGCTGGGCAGGGCTTAATTTAATTCGCGCTTATGGGCGCATGCTCACCCGTTCTGGTAGCCGCAGAATGCTTTATTTAATGGTGGGTGCGGCGGCGCCTGCTTTGGGTTCTTACCCGTTTTTAATGTACGGTTCTTCCTTTGCATCTCAATATCAATTGCTTTTTTGGGGGGTTGCTACCTTAATTAATGTTGCGGTAGGGGCATTATTAATTATTATGGCCTATGCCGTTGCTTTTTTTGGTGTCTCTTGGCCAGACCGTGTGGTTAAAAGCCGCCTCTTTAAATGGATAATGCGCGGACCGGTGACTGCCTCTTTGGCTTTAGGTGTAATGACTATTTTGCGTCGGGCAGGAGAGTGGTTTGGCTTGCCATATAACGCGGGTGTTCCTTTAAGTGTGGTGGGAATTATTCTTTTGATGGAACATTTAATTACGATTGTTTCTCCGATTTGGGAGCGGATATTGTTTTATGGGGGTGATAGAACTGAATTAACTCTCCTGCAAAATATTGAAGAACGCTTGCTAACCCAAAGTGATTTGCGCCAATTTTTAGAAGCGGTTCTTGCGGCGGTTCGTGACCATATGCAAGCGCCCTCTGCGTTTGTAGCATCGATGGATGATTATCAAGCTCCTATTGTGATAACAGCGGGCAAGTTAATAGATATTGAAGAAAGTTTGAATGAAATCGCTCCACTAACCGAAAATTTAACCGAACGGCAAGACCTGCGCTGGAAAGATTATTGGATTTTTCCATTACGCCAGCGGCGTAATGACGACATGGACTTAGATGAAGTGCCAGACTTACTTGGTTTAATGGGTGTTTCAGCTCAGGCAGAAACCCTCGAACAAGACCAACGCCAAGCCTTATGGCTTTTAGCAGAAAGAGCCGCCCTCGCCTTGGAAGACCGCCAGTTGCAGCAGCGTGTTTTTCGCTCTTTAGAAGACTTGGATTTAGAATCAGACCGCATTAACCGCCTGCGGGCAGCCAGCCGTTACGACAGTACTATTAATTTGCTAACGGAAGAAACCGAAAACCAGCGAGAAATGGGCGATTGGGTTCGAGAAGCCCTTAATCACTATTGGGGCGGCCCCAAATTAACCGAATCACCCTTAATGTCTTTGCGCGTGGTACAACAAATAGCAGATGAAGAACACGAAGGAAATAAACCGAACGCGCTTCGTGCGATTTTAAAACAAGCTGTAGAACAAATTCGCCCAGAGGGTGAGCGTCGTTTTACCAGTGAGTGGATTTTATATAATATTTTAGATTTAAAATTTATTGAAGGAAGAAAAGTAAAAGAAGTAGCAGCGAAGTTAGCCATGTCTGAAGCAGATTTATATCGCAAACAGCGTATTGCCGTCGATTCGGTCGCGCGAGCCATTCTTGAGATAGAAAACGAATGGTTGGAAAAAGTTTAATTGCAGGAGGTAGAAAGAATGGCGATGGATGATAAAAAGAAAACAACTGATGAACCCATTTTAATTAACCACGAAAGCTGGTGGGATTCTGTTTTATCAGATGAGTCTCGTTTGGGAAACAGCCACGCCTACCCGTATCCACCTTCTGATGCGTTAAATCCCGCGAAAACAAAATTAACCACAGAAAAAACAAAATCTCCATGCGATTGGACTTTTGCCAAGGATGTATTTTCTCAAGACCAAATTATTTGCATGCAAGTGGTAGGTTACAACCGTGGCGGGTTGTTGGTTGAAAGTGAACGCTTACAGGGGTTTGTTCCTTACTCACATTTAGTGGAAATGAACTGCGAAACTGATCATGATAGAGAGCAAGTTTTAGCTAACTATAATGGCCAAGAGTTGCGATTAAAAATTATTGAGTGTGTGCCCAATGAAGGACGAGCCGTTTTTTCAGAGCGCGCTGCCCGTGTGGATTCTGGCCGCCGAACCCAATTATTTTCTACTATTCAGGTTGGACAAAACCTTTCTGGTCAGGTAACCAATGTGACCGATTTTGGCGTATTTGTAGATTTAGGCGGCGTGGAAGGGTTAATTCATATTTCCGAATTGTCTTGGGGGCGGGTAATTCATCCCTCTCATTTTGTTTCTGTTGGACAAACGGTAGAAGTACAAGTTTTAGAAATAATTCCAGAAAGATGCCGTATTGCGTTAAGCTTAAAACGTCTCCAACCCAACCCCTGGGAAAATGCTCACCAGCATTATAAGGAATCAGATGTTGTGACGGCAAAAATCACATCGGTTGTTTCGTTTGGGGTTTTTGCTCGGCTAGAAGAAGGTCTCGAAGGCTTGATTCATATTTCCGAAATCAATATACCCACTGGGGTATCTATTCGAGACCGATTCTTAGAAAACGATCCGATCGAAGTTAAAATAATTCATATCGATATAGAACATCAGCGCCTTGGCTTAAGCCTTAAGCTAAATGGAGATTAATGCCCTCACCTAGAAAGTTTCGCACCGAAGACCCCACACCCACGCCAGATTTTTTAGATATCGCTCAAAAATTTCAAAGCACATTTGGGCGTTTTTCGCTTGATTTAGGCGGACTACTATTACTTGTTTTTTCTTTACTAACATTCCTAGCTCTTTTTGAGTGGTCGCAAGGAACATTATTAACCCCCTGGGCATTTACCCTGCGCCGTTGGCTTGGTTGGGGTAGTTATTTGCTAGCTTTTAGTATGCTGGTTGCCAGTGGTTTTCTATTTTATCGTCGCAATGTAACTATAAATCAGTGGCCTTGGGGGCGATTGATTGCATTAGAACTGGCATATGTATTTTTTATTGTCACGCTGTCTATTTTGGGTGGTTCCTCTATCGAGCGGTCTGAAGCAGGTTTAGATGGCGGCTACATTGGCTGGTCTTTGTCTTACTTGCTTAGTTTATTAATGGGCGATATAGGACGAAATTTAATTGTGGGGTTTGGTTTATTTTTTAGCATCTTCTTCGCGTTTGGTTTAGCCATTGTTGTAGAAAACGCCTTGTGGCGATTTTCTGGCGAAGCGGTTGATTCTCTTGAGCCATTTCCAACTGTCTCAGGGACAAAAGAGCAGGCTCAGCCCGAAGTGCAGAAACAGCCCGAAAAACGGTCAGCCAGCCGAAAGCCCGGCCTGCAAATTCCCGAACAATTTCGTAAAAACTTTAAAGTACCTGAAACACAGGACGAAGTTTCTATAACACCCTTGGTACGAGGCGAGCAATTACCGCCATTAACCTTATTATTTAGCGACCAAGCCTCCCGCCCAGATGAGCGTCAAATTAATCTCACCGCTGGCTTGCTAGAAAAAACACTTTCCGAGTTTGGTATTCCGGCTCAAGTGGTTGGGTTTCGTATCGGACCAACCGTAACGCAATTTGCAGTGCAGCCGGGCTTTATTAAAAAACCGGGCACCAACGAAGATGATATGCAACAAATGAAAGTACGTGTGGCGCAAATTGCCTCTTTGCAAAAAGACCTTGCCTTGGCACTTTCCGCCGAACGTTTACGCATTGAAGCGCCGGTTCCGGGCAAATCGTATGTTGGTATCGAAGTTCCCAACGCGCACACATCTACTGTGCGATTAAAAGCCTTGCTTGAAAGTGAGCAGTTTAATAAGCTAGGCGCGCCATTGGCAACCGCTCTTGGGCGAGATGTTTCTGGGCAGCCATTGGTAGCAGATTTAGCTCGAATGCCGCATTTACTGGTTGCTGGTTCAACAGGCTCCGGTAAATCGGTGTGTATTACAGCCATTGCGGCTTGTTTGGCGATGAACAATTCGCCAGATGAACTACGTTTGGTTATGATCGATTCGAAAATGGTCGAATTAATTCGCTTTAACGGCTTGCCGCATTTATATGGCAAAGTAGAGACCAACGCAGAAAGAATAATGGGTGTCTTGCGTTGGCTGGTAGTAGAAATGGAGCACCGCTATCGATTATTAGAAGGTGCCAAAGCCCGTGATCTCGAAGCTTACAACCGCAAAATTCGTTCTCGTAAAGATGCGGCAGTTGCCCCTTTGCCCCGTATTGTCGTTATCATCGATGAATTAGCCGATTTAATGATGTCTGCTCCAGACCAAACGGAACATAACTTGGTGCGCTTGGCTCAAATGGCCCGTGCGACCGGCATTCATTTAATTGTAGCAACCCAGCGCCCCAGCACAGATGTGGTGACTGGCTTAATTAAAGCCAACTTCCCCGCACGGTTGGCATTTTCGGTTACATCTGGCATTGATAGCCGTGTAATTTTAGATGTGCCCGGCGCAGAAAATTTGTTGGGTCGCGGCGATATGTTGTTCCTTAACCCCGAAATAGGAAACCCTTTACGCGCGCAAGGTGTTCTCATCACCGACCAAGAGATAGAGCGCATCATAGCCTTTTGGCAAAAACTTGTTCCCGCTTCTTCCAAAGCCCCTCCGTGGGAAAGTATTCTCTCGGAGCCAGAAGAAAACGGAGACGATAATTTAATAGAACAAGCCATTGCTGTAGTTCAACAATCTCAACGGGCTAGCGCTTCTCTTTTGCAACGGCGTTTACGCATTGGTTATCCTCGCGCAGCAAGGTTACTAGACCAACTAGAAGAAATGGGCATCGTGGGTCCTTCTCAGGGTGGCGGTAGAGAGCGAGATGTCTTTGTCGATTCGGAAGACGATTCGGAATTTGACACGGATTCGGATAGCAATTTTCAATAATTAAAATTTAGCAGTTAAGGAAAACGAATGTCTTCAAATATGAATAAACTTCCCAAAACCTTTACAGACTACATGCGACTTTGGTTTAAAGGGGTTGTTGAGCCAATTGCTCAATTCTTGTTAAAAATTGGAATCACCCCCAATATGATTACCATGCTTGGCTTACTTTTAAATATCGTGGCGGGGTTTTTGCTGGCAGATGGCAAAATTGTTTGGGGCGGTATCTTAGCTATGATTGGCGGCCCGTTAGATGCACTAGATGGCACTATGGCGCGGATGCGTGGTGAAGCCAGTGATTTTGGCGCGTTTGTAGACTCTGTCACAGACCGTTACTCCGAATTATTTTTGCTAGGCGGTCTTTCTTACTATTTTCTTTCTACTCACGATTGGCTCTCGGTGATTGTGTGTTACGCCGCCGCGGCTGGTTCGGTTTTGGTTTCATATGTAAAAGCCCGCGCCGATTCGCTGCATTTTGATGCCAATACTGGCATCCTTACCCGCATGGAGCGTTACATGGTCATTGGTCCGCTGCTCATCATTAATCAGCCGGTGTGGGTGGTTTGGATTATTGCCGTGCTTGGAAACTTTACCGCCCTGCAACGCATTTTTCGGGTTCGGAAAGACGCACACGCCAAGGCATCAAACTTAAAAGAGTAATTAAATGCAAATTTTATTTGATGGAATACACATTCAACTTTTTGGTGAGATTTTTGTAATTCGATTTTATGGAATCATCATCATGCTGGGAGCAGTGGCTGGGGCTTGGCTGGCCACGCTCGAGGCGCGTCGCCGAGAAGAAGACCCCGAACTGGTCTGGGATTTGTTCGCTTGGCTTATTGTTGGGGGCATTATTGGCGCGCGGCTATGGCATATCTTTACTCCGCCGCCATCTGCTATTGCAGAAGGAATTACAACGCTCTATTATTTGCAGCACCCATTAGATATCATCGCTGTCTGGCGAGGCGGATTAGGAATCCCAGGTGCTGTTATTGGCGGATTAATTACCTTATTAATATTCACCCGCCGTCGCCAATTAAGTTTTGCCAAATGGGTAGATATTGTTGCGCCGTCTTTGGCTTTAGGGCAAGCCATAGGGCGCTGGGGGAATTACTTTAATCAAGAGTTGTATGGCGCCCCCACAACCCTGCCCTGGAAAATATTTATAGAGCCTGCCTACCGTTTGGCTGGTTTTGAACAATATGAATATTTTCATCCGCTATTTTTATACGAATCCATTTGGAGTTTTTTTAACTTATTCTTTCTGCTTTGGCTGGGGCGTCGCTTTGCGGATACCCTTAAAACCGGTGACATTTTTCTTGTTTATTTAATCATTTATCCCATTGGGCGCTTCTTACTAGACTTTTTACGCTTAGATGCTTCTCAACTGGGCGGGGTAAATGCCAATCAAACCTTTATGGCATTGGTTGCACTGTTTGCATTTACTGCTTTATTGCTTCGGCGAAGAACAAATTAATTAATATGATTGAATGCCAAGATTTAACCAAATATTTCGAAACTTTTAAAGCGGTTGAAGGAGTCAGCTTAAACGTTCCGGCGGGTGGCGTTTTGGCTTTACTAGGCCAAAATGGCGCAGGGAAAACCACAACGGTTCGCATGCTTACCTCCGTGTTAGCACCCAGCCGTGGCTGGGCTAAAATCGCAGGCTATGATGTTGTTCATCACCCGGGGCAGGTTCGGGCCTCGGTAGGAGTTTTAACCGAGCATCATGGTCTATATACAAGGATGACCGCATTGGAATATTTGGATTTTTTTGGTCAGGTGTATGGTTTAGAGAAAACACACCGATTAAAAAGAAGCCAGCAATTATTAGAATATTTTGGTTTGGCAGAAGCAGCCCGCCGTCGTTCTGGAGAATACTCCAAGGGCATGCGCCAAAAATTGGCCCTAGCCCGCGCCTTAATTCATGAGCCGCCTGTTTTGTTGCTTGATGAACCCACCTCTGCCATGGACCCAGAAAGCGCTCAATTGGTCCGCCACGAAATTGCTCGGCTGAAATCATCTCAACGGTCGATTATTATTTGTACACATAATTTACAAGAAGCAGAATCCTTAGCTGATCAAATTGCAATTATTTATCATGGCAGAATATTGTTGCAGGGAACGCTTAGTCAGTTAAGGCGCAATTTGCTTGGCATTCCTGAGTTTGAAGTGCAAATCAAGGGGAAGTGGCGGCAAGCCGATGTGCAGGATATTTTTGGTTTAGCAGAAATGGTTCAAACGAAGACCGGTTTTCAATTCCGCACGGAAACCCCAGAAAAAACAAACCCAGCTTTAATTAATCGGTTGGTCTCTGTAAATGCTTCGGTTGTTTCGTTGAATGAAATCCCCCGTACATTAGAGCAGGTTTATCTTAAAGCCATGCAATTAGCAGGGGCGGGTCAGTTATGAAAATTCGAGAAAATTTTCGATTGGTATGGCTGGTTGCTCAAAGAGAATTAATAGACCAATTAAGAGATTGGCGTGTCATTATGCCAATGGTAATTTTGGTTTTGTTTTTTCCATATTTAATGAATTTTGCCGCTCGCCAAGCGGTGGATTTTATTAATCAATATGGGGCGAGTACGGTTGCAGAGCGAATTATTCCATTTTTAATATTAATTGTTGGCTTTTTTCCGGTAACTGTTTCGTTAGTGGTTGCATTGGAGTCTTTCGTTGGCGAAAAAGAACGTGGCACGATAGAGCCACTTTTAAGCAGCCCTTTACAGGATTGGCACATGTATTTTGGGAAATTAATAGCAGGGATATTGGTTCCGCTGATGGCGGGGTATTTAAGTACCGGTTTATATTTAGCAGGTTTAATTTATCAGCAAATTGCTTTACCTGAATTAGAAATGATTTTGCAAACCATCTCATTAAGTTTGGTGCAAACTGTTTTAATGGTAAGCGCGGCAATGGTTATTTCTACCCAATCGACATCTGTACGGGCTGCCAATTTGTTGGCTTCTTTTATTGTTATTCCTGTGGCTTTATTAATTCAAGGCGAAAGTGTGCTATTGTTTTTGGGCGATAACCAAGTTCTTTGGTATGCGGTTTTTGGCGTAGCCCTGATGAGCGGTTTAATTATTCGGCTGGGGTTGGCGCATTTTCAACGCGAGCGATTAATTGGTCGTGAAATTGATGTGCTTAGTATGAGTTTTGTGTTAGAGCGCTTTTGGTTTAAATTTAGCGGCCAGCAGGAGCCGCTCCAAACGTATATTTGGGTTAAAACAGCGTTAACTAATCTGTTACTTCGATTTAAAAAAGAAAAAATTAATTCGTTGGGGTTATGGCCTGCTATTAAAAAAGATATTCTTGGCATACCCTTTTGGTATGCAACTCAACTCATTCAATCTCTTAAGGGGTTAAAAATCCCGTTAATCGTTGTAATTGTGACAGGCATATTTGCAAGTGTTTTTTCTTATGCCTATATTGATCAAAACTTTCAGGCTCAAGCCAATATGGATATGAATAAAATTGTGGGGCTTTTAGATGAGCAAATAAGTGCTACTGGAATTAGTGCGGTTATTTCTGCACCGGTTTTGTTTTTTAATAATTTACGCGCCGAAATTTTAATTATGTTCTTTGGTATGTTCTCTTTTGGGGTCATTGGTTTGTTGGTTTATATGCTAAATTTTTCTTTAATAGGGGCTGTATTAGGTGGCCTTGGCTCGATTGGAATTTCCCCTTGGCTTGTTTTGGTGAGTGGAATTTTGCCACACGGTATCTTTGAACTTCCGTCTGTGATGCTTGCTACCGCCAGCATGCTACACATGGGGTTAAGGTTGGTTACCCCAGAGCGAAATTTGTCTATTGGCGAAGTTTCTATCGATGCTTTTGCAGAATGGATGAAGGTAATGGTAGGGATTTGTATTCCCTTATTAATTGTGGCGGCATTAATTGAAGTTTATATTACGCCAATTCTTATGGTTCAGGTGTTGCAGGGTTTTATTCCAACCGGACCTTAGGTTTATTATCATTAATTAAATTTTTACCAGCCCGAAATAAAAGGTTCCCATTCGGTATTGGCGGTTAAATGGTGCCCGAAAATATAACTTGCGCTGGTAGGTGGCTCTTTGGGTGAATGCAAAAGAGTCATGTGCGCTTCTTCTGGCTTTCTGCCTCCCTTAATGTGATTGCATTTGGAGCAAGCAGCAACAACATTTTCCCAGTGGTGCGGCCCGCCACGATATCTTGGAAAAACGTGGTCTATGGTTAATGTGACGCCCTGCTTTCCACAATACTGACAGGTATAATTATCCCGCCGAAAGATTTCTCGGCGGGTTAGTTTTACCTTAGGGCGCGGACGATGAATCATTTGCTCTAGCCTAATGACGGAAGGGCTTGGAAAGGTCTGAGAAACAGTATGGATATACCCGCGGCCATTTACAATTAATGTGGCTTTGCCATTTAAAATTAAACCTACGGCGCGGCGCGTATTACAGACATTAATTGGTTCAAAGTTGGCGTTAAGGACCAAAACCTGCAGTTCCATGAGACCTCCAATGCGCTGGATTATAGCAGGATAATCAGAATAGGATAATTAAATGAAAGTACTTATTTCAGGGGGAAGCGGTTTTCTGGGTTCGGCTTTGAGCCGATTGTTGTTGGTTGAAAATCATCAGGTTTGGGTACTTACTCGCGGGGTCGGTAATAATAAATTTGTTTCAGGTGTGACGCCAGTTAAGTGGGACGGGTGTTCTACGCTTGGGTGGTTAGATGTGTTTGAGCAAATAGATGCAGTTGTCAACTTGGCTGGCGCTACAATCGGTTCTTGGCCTTGGCATGCGGCTCGTAAAAAAGAAATTATTCAGAGCCGTGTAAACGCTGGGCAAGCCATAACACAGGCTTTTGAGCAAGCCAGTCGACGCCCTAGTGTATTAATTCAAGCATCTGGCGTTGGTTATTATGGCCATCGTGATTCGACTCCAGTTAATGAACAAACTACTTCTGGAAACGATTATTTGGCTCAGGTTGCTGTTCAGTTTGAGCAAGCTACTGAAACGGTAGAAAGGTTAGGGGTGCGCCGCGTGGTTATCCGTTCTGGGATTGTGTTAGATGCGAAAGGCGGGTCACTTCCATTAATGGCGTTACCGATTCGCTTATTTATTGGTGGGCGGCTTGGAGCGGGTACTCAGGGATTCCCTTGGATTCACCTTCGAGATGAGATACGGGCTATTCTATATTTAATGCAAAATGAATCGGCGCAGGGTGTGTTTAACTTAACTTCTCCAAATTTGGTTTCGAGTGATGAATTTATGAAAACGTTAGCAAAAACGATTAATAGACCTTATTGGTTTCCGATGCCAGCGTTTTTATTGCGAACGGTATTGGGAGGTATGGCCGATTTGCTTTTGAATGGGCAATTTGCTCAACCTACTCGGTTATTAGAGGCTGGTTATCAGCTTCAATTTCTAACCTTAAGTGACGCGTTAAAAGAGATTTATAGCTAAACTTGTTTGTGGCATTTCGTTATGCTATACTTTTTTGGGCATCTTATTGGTAAAAGAAACGGAAAATTATGCAAGTAGGGACTGTTCAGAAACTTATTACAATTTTTAGCGAATCTTTTCAAAAATTAGGCCAAGATGTTCCGCTGGTCAAGTTGGAAGATTTGGCTGTTACGATTCATCGGGCAATGACGGTACACGCACGTCATTTTCATACACTTGAACATGTTTTTACCTTTGTAGATGGCGCAGACCCTATTCGCACTTTGGCGGCTTTGTATCATGATATTGTTTATTTTCAAGTGGATATGGGGTTTTCTCCCCAGATTTGGCAATTAATTTCAGCCTATATTACTCAAAATAATGGCGAGTTCTTTGTTTCAGCAGAGATTTCAAAAGATGATCGTTTAGCCGCAATGATGCTGGATATATTTGAATTGGTTCCTGGTCAAAAATTATCTTCAGTGGCAGCTTTAAATGAGTTTTTAAGCGCTTTGGTTATGGTGAAGCAATTAAGCGGTATTGTTTCAGAAAAAGATATGCTGCAAATGGCTTTGTGCATTGAAGCGACTATTCCATTCCGACCCAAAAATGCCGAAGGCTTGAATCATTTTGAAAACATGGAAAAACGTCTTCCGGTTATTTTGGCTAAATATGGTTTGGAATTAAGCGAAGCAGAATTAATAAGAATTATTGGTGTTTCGGTTATCTTTGCCAATAAAGACATAGAAAATTTTGCCGAAGCAGACCCGGGTCAATTTCTTGATAATACATGGAAGTTATTGCCAGAAACCAACGCCGCCCTGCGCCTACCAGATGTTTATTCCATTGGCACGTATCGTTTGGCTTTGCAGCGAATGTTTGCCTTTTTTAATTTTTTAGACCCCGACTGTGTTTTTAATCAATATCGCGGTAACCCTTCCGATGAAGAATTTAAGCAGATGACCAAATATGCCCGCAATAATATTGTGGTAGCCCGAGAGTATTTGCAAATTAAAATTCTCTCCATGGTTGTGTTGGAGGCCTTAGCTATTGCGACAGGAGGGGATGCGCCGGTCTCGCTGTTTATGGGCGACGTACCCCGTGAAGGTGTGAGTATTAAGCGTTTAGAGTATTTTTTACCGGAAATGTCCACCCCGCATTGGGTAGATAATGGTTCAACCATTTATCAGTTGCTCGAATCAGGCCGGGCTAGTGACACAAGCTTTGACATGCGAAATTCTCCGCTTTCTTTGTTTATTTATAAAAGTACCCCGCCAGAAAAAATAGTTGAATATTTGCAATTTGCAGAAGAAATGTTTACCGGAAACCTCTCTGCGCATGATTTTTTAATGAAACTCGATAAATCTATTGTTGCACCCATCGCCCAAGCCAGTTCGATTATGGTTTATACACGCCGTAATGCGCTTATGCAATATGCAGGTCTGTAACCAAAAAAGTTCTACTGTATAATTATCAATGATGAATTTTAGTGTGTATTATCTCTTGCAAATAAAATAACCACAGCTGTGGAGCGTTTTCTGCGCCTGCCACCAGCAGGCGCATTTTTTATAATTAAGGAAGCTATTATAGTAAGGAGATTGTTGTGAAAATAGAAGAACAAGTAGAAATATTAATGCAAGGCACAGAGTATGGAGATGTGAACTTGCACAAAACCATGGCGCGCGAACTGCGCGAACGCCTGCAAGAAGCAGAAAAAGAAAATCGTCCCTTACGCGTATATGCTGGTTACGACCCTCGCACCGCCGACTTACACATTGGGCATACCGTTACCATGCGCAAATTGCGCCAGTTTCAAGACCTTGGGCATGAAGTTACATTTTTAATTGGCACTTATACATCCCTTATTGGCGACCCGTCTGATAAAGATAAGTTGCGCCCCTTATTAACACACGAGCAGGTGATGGAAAACGCACAAACTTATGCCCGCCAAGCCTTTCGCGTTTTAGACGAAAGCAAAACAGCCATTCGCTATAATCACGAATGGCTGGCTCAGCTTAATTTTGCTGATTTAATTAAATTAGCATCCAATTTTACGGTGCAGCAATTTCTTACCCGCGAGGCTTTCCGCAACCGCTGGGATAAAGAAGATGCCCTCTATTTGCATGAATTTTTCTATGCCATTATGCAGGGATATGATGCTTACGCTTTAAAGGCAGATGTTCAAGTGGGCGGCACTGACCAATTATTTAATATCTTAACCGCTGGGCGCAAAGTAATGTCTGCGATGGACGCCAAACCCAATATCGGAATCATCATGGCGATTTTGCCTGGCACCGACGGCGTGATTAAAATGAGCAAGTCGTTAGGAAATCACATTCCTTTAAATTCATCTGCAGAAGATATGTATGGCAAGGTGATGTCTGTGCCAGATTCGGCCATGCCGCAATATGCGCGGCTTGTAACCCGCTGGCTCCCCACAAGCGTGGCAACCTTCGAAAAAACGCTTTCTAGCGGAGAACTTCACCCGCGAGATGCTAAAATGAAATTGGCTTGGGAAATTACTGCTACGTACTACAACGAAGACGAAGCTGAAAAATCACAAGAAGCGTTTGTGCGATTATTTCAACAAAAAGAAACCCCAACTGAAATGGACGAGTACAAGCTAAAAGAAGGTCAAACCGTTTTAGATGTATTAGTAGATGCAAGTTTAGTTTCTAGTAAAACAGAAGGGCGCCGATTAATAGAACAAAATGGTGTTCGATTAGATGGCGTTACATTAGAGAAATTTGATCAAATTTTCCCTGGGCTTGGCGTATTACAAGTGGGGAAGCGCAGATTTATAAAAGTAGTCTAGTAATAAAAAACGGCTGATATCAGCCGTTTTTTATTACTCAGGGTGAATATTTAACCCGCACCAATAGCGTTGTATTAAAGCAATACTCTGAGAAAATTCATCAAAATCGATGGCTTTAAGAATATAAGAGTTTACTCCGATGCGGTAGGCTTCATCAATATCTTTTAATTCATGTGAAGATGTGAGCATAACAACCGGTAAATTTTTTAAATGACGGTTGTTTTTTATGGTTTTTAAAACTTCTAACCCATTAATTTTTGGTAATTTTAAATCTAACAATATCACTTCAGGTAATGGCGTGTTCTTATTCCACTGTTCTACAACAGAAAGCGCTTCCTCTCCATCTCTTGCGATGGTTAATCGAATACCAGGTTGATTTTTTTCGAGTACACGACGAATTAAATCGACATCCGAAGAATTATCTTCTACAAGCATAACAGAACAAGGCATAAGATTAATAGTCCGCTGAATAACGAACCAATTAAAATTATAGCATGCTCATTCATAAAGAAAAATGAGATTGACATAATAACTTTGTAATATTTTAATAGAAACAAAAAGAACAGGATTTTTCCTGTTCTTTTTGTTTGGTGAGGCGACGATGGGATTTGAACCCATGATCAGGCTTTTGCAGAGCCTTGCCTTGCCACTTGGCCACGTCGCCATAAAAAATAAAACTGATTGTAGATTGAAGATTGCTGACCGAATACATATCCACAATCTTCAATTCACAATCAGCAATTGCTAGAGCGGGCGATGGGATTCGAACCCACGACCTTCTCCTTGGCAAGGAGACGTACTA
>CAYOGW010000071.1:0-2653 GCA_964403635.1 uncultured Anaerolineaceae bacterium
TGGCGGTATACGGCGGATTAAACCCTTCGAGAATTTTTGAGCCGCAAGTGTAGGGTAAGCCTTCTACGGCCAATACATCCTTAACAGCTAACGGCAAGCCCAATAAAGCGGGCAATTCATCTAGCGTGCCAGCCTTTTTGGCAGCCGAAAAACGCTGGTCGGCAGCCTGCGCCTGTTGCAGCACATCTGCAGCACCAACACTTAAAAAGGAATGCAATTGAGCATCAACCTGTTCAATCCGTTTTAAACAAGCCTGAACCAACTCGTGGCTAGAAAATTGAGCATTGCGAAGCCCTTTTTGAGCTTCGGAGAGGGAGAGATTAAATAATTCGGTCATGGCTTACTCGAAAACAGGCGGGATTTTAAATTGGTCTTGGTCTTGGTCTGGCGCGTTTTGAAGCACTTGTTGTACGCTTAAAATGGCGCGTGGTTCGTCTGCGCGCAGTTGACCAGCGGCATTGGCAGCCGAAGTCATTGGGGGAATGCTGGCGGTATCCAGCGCTTGTAATTTGGCAACATGCTCTAAAATGGCCGAAAGTTGATTTAAGTATCGGGCTTTTTCGGTTTCGCTTAAATTAAGGCGAGCCAGTTTGGCAATATGTTCTACATCTTTTTGGGTCAGTGTCATAGCAGAGATTATACCTTTTCCATTTAATTAACGAGTTGTTTAAACTGTGAATCGTACCAGCGCAAGTATTCTTGCAAATGAGTTTGCCAATAGGTTTCGTTATGAAAGCCAACGTAATAATGCCATTCGTACGGATAATTAATGCTATTTAACAAGGCTTGGAACGAGTTAATGTTTTGAAATTCGGCATCGCTGTCCCCTGCATCTAAATAAATAGTTGGCTTTATTTCTGCTGGGATGCTTTGCATTTTTAAAATGGCAGTGCTCGTTTCTTGCGCATAAAAAATTGCAGCGGAATGCCCACCAATGGCTGTAAATAAATCGGGGTGACGCATGCCAATGTAAAGCGCCCAGCCGCCGCCCCTAGAAAGCCCGCCTATGGCTCGGTTGGCTCTTTCCGTTTTGGTACGATAAGATCCATCGATTTGTGGGATTAAAAGATTAATTAACACCTCTTCAAAACGATATTCGGATGGTTGTTTAAACGAATAGTCGTAGGGCATTACAACAATAAAGGGTTCAATTTGCTGGCTGTTAATTAACAAATCGGCGGTTTGCGGAACGCCAATACGAACCCATTGGTTTTCATCAAAATTTTGACCATGCAACAAATAGATAACGGGGTAGTGTTGCTGGCTATCAAACTGATAGCATGGCGGCAAGTAGATGTTGTAACGCATGGGTTTATCGAGCAGGGCTGTATCAATAACGCCTGTGTTGATTACACCTTCTGTTTCCGTGCAGCCGAGCGGCGCGAGGGTGGGAGTTTCTGTTGGCACAGGAGTAACTTGGGTAGCCGTAGCAGTTAACCGAATCGGCTGAGGGGTTGGCGTTATTTGGTTTAACGGTAGGCAAGCGGTAGCGTAGCCAGCCAGTAATGTTAACATCCATAAGGAAAGGTGTGATTTATTCATAGTGATTAATGGTTGACGAGAAGTAGAATTTTGGATTATACTCTGCACCCGCACGGGGTGTAGCACAGCTGGCTAGCGCGCTTGCTTTGGGAGCAAGAGGTCGGCGGTTCGAATCCGTCCACCCCGACACGTTTAATAAAACCGCCGATATTTTAATCGGCGGTTTTATGCTTAAGCAGTGTAGAAGATTAAAATGGCATGATTATTGTTTGGGATGCCGCGAGATGTTCCATTTTGAGAGTAGAATTAGAAATCAAACAATTGGAGTTTAAATGGCTAATCAATTTGATGGTGTGATTGAAGCAGTACGCTATGCGGCAGATGGCCGCATTTTAATGGTGCGCGGGTACGAACGGCGCGGGGCTGCTTTTTCTGACCATGTATTAATTTCTCGTGAGGCTTTGGTGGCTCAATTAAAAAAGGGGAAGAAGTTTGTGGTTGGCACGCGCAAAGAATTTTATGGCAGTAGTTTTGAAACAAAAGCCGCGGTTTCTTTAATTAACCAAAACGGTCAAGAGATTGTCTCTACCTCGAAAGAAAGCAAACAAGACCAGCTAGAAAATGTTCCCTTGTTTTAACCTTGCAAACGGAGGTCTACCATGAAAATTATTGATAAAACTCCTTTTCAGTCTGAAAATGGTGAAATCGGCTTATTAGACCGTTTGCAATTAATTCTTAAATTTGGGATGTCTTTTCCAAAAGAATTAGAAGCGCAGCAAGTAATTATTAATGCGCTTGAAAATTCGCTGCCCCGAACCAGTGTTTTATTAAGAAATGTAACCTTACCAGAATTAGAAATTAGACTGCCGTTAATATTATTGTGCCCCGCTGGCATTTATTTAATTAATACCATTTCAGAAAAAGGCGTCTATCGTGCCAGAGAACGGGAATGGGGCAAAATTAGCGGCGAGCAATTTGCACCAGCCAAAATTAATTTAATAGACCGAACAGCCAGAATGGCCCGCGCTTTACAAGTATATTTGGATCGTAAAGGCTTTGAAAATGTGTTAACCGTAGAGCCATTATTAATGGCAGCCGACCCCGCTATCCATGTTGAAACCACCCGCCCAGCGGTACGTGTGGTGATGATGGATGCCTTGGAACGTTTTGC
>CAYOGW010000071.1:2753-11603 GCA_964403635.1 uncultured Anaerolineaceae bacterium
CTACAAAAAACAATAAATCTCGTGCCAAAGGCGGCTTGTTAGGTTTTAGTAACCAACAATGGGCGCTTTTAATTGGCATGGCGGTTATTCAAATTTGTTTAATGTTGGGGTTCGGTATATACCTGTATTTAAATGGCTAAAACTCCCTTTTTAAGCATTATTATCCCCGCCTATAACGAAGAAACCCGCCTGCCGAAAACTCTGCAGGCGGTTTATCGGTTTATTGAACAACAGCCCTTTGAGTCTGAAGTCCTTTTGATAGAAAACGGCAGCACCGATAAAACTTTAGAAATTGCTGAAGCCTTTGCAAAAGAACATGCTCATTTTAGGGTTTATCACAACGAGCTGCCGGGTAAAGGCCGCGCCGTTCAGCACGGTATGCTGGCCGCTAAGGGTCAATATCGCCTGTTTGCCGATGCCGATTTTTCCATGCCCATCGAGCAAATACTCAACTTTATTCCACCACAAATCGATGCGCCGATTGTGATTGCCTCGCGAGAAGCGCCGGGGGCAATTCGCTACAACGAGCCAGTTATCCGGCATATCACTGGGCGAGTATTTAATCATTTTATTCGCAGCCTTGTTTTACCCAATTTACAAGACACGCAGTGCGGTTTTAAAATGTTTCGTGCCGATGTGATTGACACTATTTTTAATTATCAAACCCTAATGGGCTGGTCTTTCGATGTTGAACTGCTCTATATTGCCAACTTGCGCGGCCTGCCAATTGTAGAACTGCCCATCCCTTGGTATTTTAATCACGAAAGCAAAGTCAACATATTCCGCGATTCTTGGCGAATGTTTACTGATTTATTAGCCATTCGCGGCAATCATTTAAAAGGGACTTATGAGCAAGCCCGACCTGTCCTTTGAACATGATTTATGGGATTTAGGCTTTCAGCAAGTAGCCGGAATTGATGAAGCGGGAAGAGGTGCTTGGGCTGGGCCAGTTTTCGCGGCAGCTGTTATTCTGCCAAAAAGAGATGACCTGCTGGCTACCCTGCACGGCGCCCGTGATTCCAAACAGATGACTAGCCCAGAGCGTGAACACTGGGCAGGAGAAATTCGTTTAACGGCTTTGGCTTGGGCGGTTGGCTTTGCTTCTGCCAAAGAAATTGACGAAATAGGCATCTTACCAGCTACACGTCAGGCGATGCTACGCGCATTAGCAAGCTTAAACCGAATGCCCCATTATTTGTTAATTGACTATATAGCTTGGAAGAATTGCCCTCTACCCCATCAGTTTTTAATTAAAGGCGATGATAAATCACTCAGTATTGCTTGTGCTTCTATTTTGGCAAAAACTGCCAGAGACAAACACATGCAAGAATTAAATAGACAATATGAAGGCTATGGGTTTGCAGAGCATAAAGGCTATGGTACAGCCTTGCACCAAGAATCAATTCAGCGCTTGGGTGTTTCGGATGTGCATCGAAAAAGCTACCGATTAAATAAAAAAGACAGCCGGTAGGCTGTCTTTTTTATTTAATGAAATATTACTTTTGGCGGCGCAAGAAGAACTTGGTAATTTCTTCAGAGATAGCTGGTATGGTGGATAAGCCAATGACTACACCCCATTCAGCATTGGTCATGAAGTGGGTATTGAATATCTCTTGCAAGAAGGGTACTGTTGAAACCAAAAGCAATGAAACAACAGAAAATGCAACCGCATATTGCATATACTTATTAGAGAAAACCCCTAACTGGAACAGAGAAGCTTTTTCAGAACGAACCGTATACGCACGGAACAACTCACAAAATGCGAGGGTTAAAAAGGCCATGGTTTCAGCCGTATGCAGCGCGTCGATATTAACGGTTTGCCAGTCAAAATTAATTAAAAACATTAAGGGGTTTTGACCAACGGCTGGAACCAGGCCTAAGGCGCCTAACTCCCAAAGTAAACCAACACAAAAAGCGGTTAACACAACACCCGTTTGAGCAAAGGTTTGGACCACAATCCCAATCCGCATGGAGTGATTAATAATGGGTTCGCTCTTTGAGCGCGGCTTTTGATCCATCGTATCGGGGTCACCTTTTTCCATGGCTAATGCCAAGGCTGGGGCGCCGTCAGTAACTAAGTTAACCCATAGTAATTGAATAGCAGTTAATGGGCTTGGTAAGCCTACCAAAATAGCCAAGAAGATGACCATAATCTCGGCGACATTGCTCGAGAGCAAAAAGAACACAAACTTACGGATATTTGAATAGATGATGCGGCCTTGCTCTACTGCCGAAACGATACTAGCGTAGTTATCATCGGTGAGTACCATATCGGCTGTTTCTTTGGCAACATCTGTCCCTGTAATGCCCATCGCAATACCAATATCAGCTCGTTTAATGGCAGGGGCATCATTAACACCATCGCCGGTCATGGCGACGACTTGGTCGTTGGCTTGCAGCGCATCTACAATACGCATTTTATGCTCGGGTGACACTCGAGCAAAGACATCTGTATCTTGAACAATATTTTTCAATTGCTCATCCGAAACTTTATCTAACTCTGCGCCAGAGATTACCTTGTGTCCCGGGCGTAATAAACCAATGCTTTCAGCAATGGCACGCGCTGTATTTGGAAAATCTCCCGTAATCATCACAGTGCGAATGCCTGCTTTCAACGCGCGCAGCAAGGCTGGTTTTACTTCGGCGCGAGGCGGGTCAATCATGCCAATTAAACCAACAAACACCAAATCATGTTCTAATTCTTCGGCAGAAGCGCCAGTATCAGGTACGTCTTGATCTAAACGGTAGGCTACACCCAAAACGCGCAGGGCTTCTTTGGTCATTGAATCATTGGCGTCTAATATGCGTTGACGGCTTTCTTTGGTTAATGCAACCGGTTTATCATCAATCGATTGATAATGTGTACAAAGATTTAGCACGACATCTGGCGCGCCTTTAACCGCGATGACATCCCAATCTTTTACTTTGGTGTCATAGAAAGGAGAAGGATCTTCAGCTTTCGGGTCTATGATGCTATGCACCGTGATCATGCGTTTTCGTTCAGAATCAAAGGGGATTTCGTTTTCGCGCGGATAGGCGGATGTAACGGTATGGTGAACGGCTCCGGCTTTCTCGGCGGCTACAATTAAAGAAGCTTCGGTAGGGTCACCAACGACGCGTACAGTTGATTTTTCATCACCACTGGTTTGCAATTGTGAATCGTTATTAATCGCACCTAACCAAAGCGAAGTTAACACGGCAGGGTAATCTTTACTTAAGGAAACTACTTTTCCATTAACTAAAAAGTCTCCTTTGGGGTAATAGCCAGCGCCAGTTACTTCAACAAATTGGTTATCTACCCAAATTTTAGTTACTGTCATTTCATTTTGAGTTAATGTGCCAGTTTTGTCAGAACAAATGGTAGTTGCTGAACCCAATGTTTCAACGGATGCCAATTTGCGGATAAGTACATGCTTTTTAATCATCTCACGCATACCCAAAGCCAAACTTATGGTTACAACAGCGGGCAAACCTTCGGGTACAGCCGCAATGGCTAAACTGACAGAGATAATGAAGACTTCAATGATCTCTGCACCAAACTCAGCAAAATATTCTAGTGGGTGGCGAAATAGCATTCCTAAATTTGTATCGTTATTAAGCGCCACAAGAAAAACAATCCCCACCAAAAAGAGCGCCCAAATAGAGAGGGTTTTAGCCAGTTCATCTAAACGCCGCTGTAAAGGGGTTATTTCTGTTTCAACATTTTGCAACATGGTCGCAATTAAACCAAGCTGGGTTTTCATGCCGGTTGCCACAACCACACCACGCCCACGCCCATAAGAAACCGTTGTGCCCATAAAGGCCGTGTTTTTTCGGTCTCCAAGCGGAGCGCCAGGCTCTAGCTGAATGGTGGCATTTTTTTGTGAAGCCAGCGATTCGCCAGTGAGAGAGGCTTCTTCAATACGGAGATTAACCGATTCTAAAAGGCGAACATCAGCTGGAACAAAGTTCCCCGCTTCTAGGTAAACAATATCGCCGGGTACTAATTCACGGCCTGGGATGGTAACCCGCTGACCGTCTCGAATGGTATGCGCTTCAGGAGCGGCCAGTTTTTTCAACGCGGCTAACGCTTCTTCGGCTCGGCGCTCTTGTACAATCCCCAAAACAGTGTTCAGCACAACAATCGCCATAATTGCTCCGGCGTCAATCCATTCACCTAGTAAGCCTGAAATTAAAGAGGCAACAATGAGCAGAATGACGACAAAGTTATTTAATTGACCCCATAAGATGGCTAAAAAACTTGGGCGGGGCGCTTCATCTAATTGATTTAGACCATAGGTTGCTATCCGCTGGGCTGCCTCTTCGCTGGTTAAACCGCTTTCTTGTACGTTTAATTGCTGTAAAACGCTTTGAGGCGATTGTGTATGCCAATCCATTGTTACTTGATTACTTTCTTCTTGTTGATTTGAAGTCATTTATTTTCTCCGTTAATTAAATTTCTGGGACAATTCTCACATTCGGTTGAATGGTGGTATCTTTCGGAATCACCACAATGCCGTCTTGCACAACCCATGAGCCTGCGTCAAAATCTGTTCCGCGGGGGAATGGTTTAATAACAACCCCTTCGCCAATACGAACATTTTTATCTAATATAGCACCTTCAATATTTGCTCCTTTACCTATACCCAAACCTATGGGTTCTTGCTCTTCAGGGTTATCGTAATAATCTGCACCCATAATAATTGAATCTTTTACAGTTGCATTGGGGCCAATTTGGCTGCGCAGCCCAATCACAGAATGGGTGATATCAGATTGAATAACGCGGCAGCCTTCAGCGAGTAAAACATCTTTCAGGGTACTTTCTGAAACCGAAGTGCCCGGCAAATTTCGTGGATGCGTATAAATGGGTAAGGCGGGGTCAAAAAAATTAAATTTAGCATTTGGCGCTGCCAACTCTAAGTTGGTTTCGTAAAAGGAACGTATGGTTCCTATATCGCGCCAATAGCCTTTAAAGTTGTAACCATATACATTTAAGCTACGAATGGCGTTAGGGATGACATCACTGCCAAAATCATCATGGTCAGGGTAGTTTGTTAACAAATCTACCATTACATCTGTTTTAAAAATGTAGATTCCCATAGAACCCAAGAAGGGGCTTTCGGGGTCATCACGACTAACAAATTGAGCCTGAACAGCCGGATCTTTTGGCTTTTCGGCAAAAGCAGTAATACGTGAATCTTCCCCGACTTTTAAGATGCCAAAACGAGATGCATCCGCTTTTAAAATCGGCTGAACCGCAACCGTGATATCGGCATTCCGCTCAAGGTGAAAACGTGTCATCGCGGCATAATCCATACGATAGAGGTGGTCACCTGCCAAAATTAAGATATAAGGCATATCAGCCGCTTTAATCTCACGAATTTGCTTCCGCACTGCATCCGCTGTCCCTTGATACCAGTCGTCACTTTGCAGGGTTTGTTCCGCAGCTAAAATTTGTACCCAGCCAGAATGAAAGTTATCAAATTGATAGGTGCGGGTAATATGACGATTAAGTGAAACCGAGTGAAACTGCGTTAACACTGCAATATGATAAATATTTGAGTTAATACAATTACTGATGGGAATATCAATGAGGCGATATTTGCCAGCAATGGGAACCGCCGGTTTCGAACGCAACTTGGTTAATGGATAAAGCCGTGCCCCTCGACCACCGCCGAGGATAATCGCGAACACATCTTCCATACTGGCCATACAACCTCCTACAAAAAATTAATTTTTATTGATGGTTTATTATATAACCAGCTCATCAAATAAAAAAAAGCGAGACCATTCCTTCTGTAAGGAACGGTCTCGCTTACGCTTTACGCGCACAGGTCGCCGGGACTCTCATCCGTGATGACGACTACCTGTCCTGCCGAAGCAGGTGCTACTCCCCGAGCAATGCTTGGTATAATGTTGTGCCGAAGGTGGGAATCGAACCCACACTCCTCACGGAACACGATTTTGAGTCGTGCGCGTCTGCCAGTTCCGCCACTTCGGCATATATCTTATTTGGTACGCGTCCGCAAGTATACACACTCCCGCAACGAAGGTCAAGATAAACAATGAAACTAGGAATTATCGGTCTGCCGCAATCTGGCAAAACTACCATATACAACGCGCTTACGCGCAGCAACAACCCCACTACCGCATCCGCTGGGCGCATTGAAGTTCGTACCGGCGTGGTCGATGTTCGTGACCCACGTGTAGACGAATTAACCAAAATGTTTAACCCGCGCAAAACGGTCTACGAAAAAATAACCTATGCAGATATTGCTGGTCTGGATGGCGCCGCCGCCAAAGCAGGGATTTCCGGTCAATTGCTGAATACCCTTGCCCAAATGGATGCGTTTATTCACATTGTGCGTTGTTTTGAAAGCGACAGCGTTCCCCACCCTTCGGGCACTGTCAACCCCGCCCGTGATGTAGACACTATGTTAAGCGAATTATTGCTTAACGATTTAATCGCAGTGGAGCGGAAACTAGAACGCTTGGCAGAAGAAAAAAAGAAAGGCAGTACCGACAAAGCCTTAAACGCCCGCCACACCGAGTTATTTGAACGATTAAACGTGCAACTTTCAGACAATAAACCCATTCGAGAATTAAGCTTTACTGCCGAAGAAGAAAAGGAATTAGCCAGTTACGGATTATTAACCCGCAAGCCTGTGCTAACTGTTTTTAATCTCGGTGAAGGGCAAGCCGCCCCCCAAATAACACTAGACCATCCTTCTGTTTCTTTGATGGGCAAACTAGAAATGGAAATTGCTCAACTCTCGGCAGAAGATGCCGAAATGTTTATGGGTGAATATGGCATTGAAGAACCGGTATTAAATAAGATGATTAATTTGTCTTATGAATTACTACACATCTTGACCTTCTTCACGGTTGGCGAAGATGAAGTACGGGCCTGGATGACTCATCGCGGCGCCACCGCCCCTGAAGCTGCCAGCGAAATTCATAGCGATTTGCAACGTGGTTTTGTACGCGCGGAAGTGATTCATTATGACGATTTAATCAGTTTGGGTGGCATGGTAGAAGCCAAAGCCAAGGGGAAACTTCGCCTAGAAGGCAAAGAATACTTGGTCAAAGATGGCGACATTATGCACATCCGCTCGAGTTTGTAGCCCAGAAAATATATAATTAATCGAGAGGCAGGCTGTGGGGAGCCTGCCTCTTTTTTATTTAATCAAACACGAATCCTCTTGACAAAAAATAATAACTTGTTTACTATTTATGAGAATTTAACCATCCTTCATTAAAAAGGGAGAGTACCCTATGCAGTTATATCTGCGCCTTGCCTGGCGCAACATTTGGCGGCACACCCGCCGCACATTGACCATTGTTTCGGCAATGGCGATGGCTTTGGCTTTAATGATGCTGTATGACGGCATGATTGTAGGCTTTGAACAAGCGATATATGGCAATGCCATTAAAGTTTTTGGTGGCAATGTGCAAGCCCACGGGTTGGGATTCCGAGAAAAAATGGATTCGAACCCGCTTTTGCCAGTGGAAAACAACCTAGCCATTGTAGAAGCCGCCCGTCAACTACCCGAGGTGGTTTCAGCATCTCGCCGCATTATTACAGGCGGGCTGGCTACCAACCGCGAGGGGGCTTTCCCGATCAGCATTATTGGTATTGAACCAGAAGTAGAAGCTGATATTAGTTTGTTTGCAAAAAATATAGTCGAAGGTCGTTATTTAACCGCCACAGATGAAGATGTAATTTTAATTGGCAAAGGTATGGCCGAGGCAATGGGCATTACCATTGGCGACCGTATTACCATTTCTGGCCGCGCCGCGCGAGAACAAATGCGCTCGCGCACCATGGCAGTCGTTGGCATTTTTGATATTGGCATGCCCGATTTAGAAAAACGCTCTGTGTATATTTCTTTAGCAGAAGCCCAAAGCCTATATAACATGGGCGGGCAGGTTTCTGAAGTGACTTTGTTTTTGCATAGCGTTGGGCAAGAACACGCTGTATTAAATGCGCTTCGCCCGCAATTTTCCAACATAGAGTTGGATTCTTGGGAAAACAACTTTCCCGAATTAACCGCGGCGTTGGGCACCAAAGGCGGCGTAATGGATATTTTTAGTGTGGTTATTTTAATGATTGCGGGAATCGGTATTCTTAATTTGTTGCTAATGGCTGTCTACGAACGCACCCGCGAAATTGGTTTGTTAGCCGCTTTAGGCTTAAGACCGAAACAAATTGCTACTCTTTTTGTATTAGAAGGCACCATGATTGGCTTGGTTGGCATTGCGGCAGGGATAGCGCTTGGCTTGGTTGTGAATGCCATTTTAGGTCAAGTAGGCATTGATTACAGCAAATTTGCTTCTACTACTGAATACATGGCGTTATTAGGCGGGCGGGTCTACCCAACCTTGGGCTTAGAAAGCCTGCCCAAACGAGCCATTACCGTGGCGATTATTGCTTCCTTGGCGGCTATTTACCCGGCCAGCGAAGCCGCTCGCCGCGAACCCGCCGAAGCCCTGCATTTTGTATAAGGGAATCAATATGATTAATTTAATTAAACTTGCACTCAGAGATTTAGGCCGTAACAAACGCCGCTCGTTTTTTTCGGCGTTGGCGTTGGGCATGGGGCTGGGCTTATTAATGCTCATGGCTTCTTTTATTGAAGGAGAAATGCGCGGCGCGATGGGCAACACCATCCGTTTACAAAGCGGACATTTACAAGTGCGCGCCGCTACCTATAACGAAAACAAAACCAGTTTGGTCTGGAAAGATTTAATTGCCAACCCAGAAGATGCGGCCAGCAAAATTAAAACACTAGAACCAGTGATAGATGCCACGCCGCGCTTATTCGCCAGCGGTATTGTTTCTACCAGAGAAAATTCTTTCGGCGTGCGCAT
>CAYOGW010000071.1:11703-13887 GCA_964403635.1 uncultured Anaerolineaceae bacterium
CAAGCCATTACTCAAACCGATGGGCACGCCAGCATTATTTTTGTCATGTTAAAAGACCGCGAGCAAGCCAACGCAGTAGCAAACGCCCTGCAAGCGGGAGAGTATCAGGTGGTTACTTGGGAAAAAATGAATGAGTTACTCATTCAAACCGAGCAGCTCTCGCGCGGCTTTATGATTGTGCTGTACTTAATTGTGCTGGGCATCACCGCCACCGTTATTAGTAACACACTGGTGATGTCGGTCTTTGAACGCACCCGCGAAATTGGCATTCTCTCTGCCATTGGCATGCGCAGCCGCAGAATTCTCTCCATGTTCTTGGCCGAAAGCACCCTGCTAGGCTTGGGCGGCGTGTTAATGGGATTAATCTTCGGCGGCGCTATGGTAGCCTATTTTTCAAACTTTGGCTTCTACATTGGCAACATGGGCGTTTCGGGCATGCTCATCAGCGATACGATATACACCTATCTCACCGTGCAAGATGCTGTCACCCTCTCTCTTATTGGCATCATTGTTACCGTCTTGGCAGGGCTTTACCCCGCCGTACTGGCTTCTCGTATGGAGCCGGTAGACGCCCTTCGTGGAAAATAATTTTGTATCTTAATTAAATAAAGATACGTAGGAGCAATAAAATGGAAGTCACAAAAATTGAAAATGTAACCCGTACTTATAAAATTGGCGAAGTCGAAACCCATGCCCTACGCGGTGTCAGCCTAGATATTCAGCCCGGCGAATTCACCACCTTAGTCGGCCCTTCTGGCTCGGGCAAAACCACCCTGCTGCAAATGATCGGCTGCCTAGACCAGCCCACCAGCGGCAGCGTGTGGGTAAACGGCAAAGATGTCACCCGCCTTAATCGCGACCAACGCGCCGACATGCGCCGCAGCAACATTGGCTTTGTTTTCCAATTCTTCGCGCTCATCCCAACCTTAAGCGCCTACGAAAACATAGAAATGCCCCTGCTGCTTAATGGTCACAGCCCAGCAGAACGCCACGAACGCGTAATGGAACTGCTAACCGCCGTAGAATTAACCGACCGCGCCAACAACCGCCCAGACCAGCTTTCGGGCGGTCAGCAGCAGCGCGTGGCCGTTGCCCGCGCCCTAGCCCCCAACCCCGCCCTCATTTTGGCAGATGAACCCACCGCCAACCTAGACAGCAAAAACGGCGAACAAGTAATGGAAATTATGAAGCGCCTCAACAAAGAAACCGGCGTAACTTTCGTTTTTGCCACCCACGACGCGCGCGTTATCAAATATGCCAAACGCGTCGTCACCCTGCGAGACGGATTAATTGTAGATAAAGAAAAGTAAAAATGAATAAAACTCTTGTTTTAAGCTTAAGTATTTTGATGCTAACCCTCAGCGCCTGCTCGAGTGGAACCTCCGCCGAACCATTACCCACCGTGGTGATAGAGAATGCGGCGGGCTCCCCCGCAGCTGAATCGACGGCTCCGAGCGTGGTACCCAGCGGCAGCGTGATCGCCTCCGGTTTAATTATCGCCTCCCAAAAAGCGGAACTGGCTTTCGCTCAACCGGGCATTGTGCAAACCGTATCCGTTCAAGTGGGCGATTCAGTTACTGCCGGTACCCTACTAGTCGAGCTAGAAAACGCCTCCGCCAAGTTAGAAGCCGAGCAAGCCCGCCGCGCCCTGCGAGAAATGACCTCGCCCGCCGCCATTGCCGCCGCCGAACACGACTTGGCTGCCGCTCAACAAGCGCTTAAAGATGCCGAAAACGATAACTATGCCCTGTTGGCGCCGCGCGCTTCAGACACTTTGTTAGAAAACACCCAAGCCGAAATTGATGTGGCGCGTGACCAATTGGCGCGTGCTTCGGATGCCTATCGCAGTGTTTCAAAATTGCCGGATGGCGACAGCCGCAAAGCCGCCGCCCTGCTGGCATTAACCAATGCTCAACTTAATTTAGACCGCAAAGTAGCTTTATACAACTGGTACACCGGCACGCCTTCAGAAACAGACACGCTCATGCTGCAAAGTGACTTAGCCAACGCGCAAGCCGCCGCCCAAGAAGCCGCTTGGTATGTGGCCGCGTTAAAAGGTGAGAGCATCCCTGCCGATGCCACCGGACCACAATTAACCGCTTTGCAAAACGCACAAGACCGATTAATTGCCGCTGAGCAACGCCTAGCCCAAACCCGTTTAATTTCGCCTGTAGATGGTGAAGT
>CAYOGW010000072.1:0-2994 GCA_964403635.1 uncultured Anaerolineaceae bacterium
CGCAGCACCTTGCCGTAGCCTTCATTTAAATTAGAAAAAGCCTTGTTGCCATGTTCCGCATTATCAACCACATATACTTTCATAGACGCGGAGGTAACGCCAGCCATTGGGCCAACAGTGCCATGATGATGGCAGGAATCAAATTCGATTTCTCCGCTGGCCGCCATCGCAGCGGCTTCCGTTTCATTTTTCGCCAGCCCCTCGAAGAGAATTCCGCCAATAATCGCCCCGCGTAGCGGGCCAGACATTCTCTCCCAGCTGATGGGCGGCCCCGCATGCAGGAATAAATTATCTTTCATACCCGGAATCACATCTCGGGCGGTTGCCACTCCTTTAAGGATTGGGCGAGCCGACATCATTTTTTCAACAGCAATTTCATTTGCTTTATCAATATCCATGTATTTTCCTCCTTTAATTAATTGCTTTTGCTTTTCATTTTGGCCAATAAAGCGGCCATTTTGTCATTACCGCTGGCGGGGGGCCGCCACTCTACCTGAACGGCTTCCGCTCCCTGACCGATTAAACTGTCGTAAAAAGATTCCAGCCCAACATTAATCGCTGCCAACGGCTGATTAAGTTGCTCTAAATTAATCGGTGGGAATTCACTGGTTGTTTCTTGTCTAAAACGCAAACTAATATATGCCACTGTTTCTGTAGCGCTTTCAAAAACGGTTACCCCAGCTTGTTCAAAGGTTTCTTTTTGCTGGGCCATGTTCTGCGGGTCTGCATCGGTGCCAATTAACATGGCCACAAATTCCAACTCGGGGCGTTGCTTCATTAAATCTTTAATTAATGGGGTTAACTCACTGGCGGGGTCTGGGTGAGAGCCTTCGCCGAGTACCACGTCGATTAAGAGCATGCCCACTTGTGGGTCGCCCGCCTCTTGTTTTAATCGGCGTAACCTTAAATCGTTATCAATCATCGGGTGCAAACGCCCAACCATAAAGAACTCATCGCCCAAGTCTATTAACGTGTGCGCTTCACTGTGCAGCGGGTCCTTAATTAACTGGCTTTCAGTAATCGGCGCGTTGGAATAGATAGGGGTTAAGTTGGCTTGTAAACCGAGCAAGGTTTCAAAAGCCAGCGTTCCGCCAGAGAATAAACCGCGCAGATAGCCTTTGACAGGGGCTGCTTGCTTTATTAAATTTGGTTTTTGGTTATTTAGTTCAACAGCCAGTTGAGCGGTTTCGAGCAGGCTAACCGCGAAGTGCAAATTGCCAATTCGGCGGGCGGGGGCTGGGTAGCCGATGAAATAAATGACAACCGGTTTGCCAGCGTTTTGAGCGGCGTTAATTAAGCGGGTTGCCACGTTTGGGGATGGCGGCTTGGAAACCAAGGCAATCACTTTGGTCTGCTCATCTTTGGCTAGCAAATCTAACGCCTGATGGGCTGTAATGGCACCGATTTCTGCCTTTAAATCTCGGCCGCCCGTGCCAATGGCATGCGAGATGCCGCCACCTAAGCTATGAATGTGAGCCGTAACCGCTTGCGTACCAGTGCCCGATGCCCCCACGATGCCAATGCTGCCACGCCGGATGCGGTTGGCAAAGCCCAAGCCGATGCCGTTAATAATGGCGGTTCCGCAATCTGGCCCCATTACCAGCAAGCCTTTTTGACGGGCGGTTTCTTTTAAGGAAAGTTCATCTTCAATTGAGACGTTATCACTGTATAAAAAGACATGTTTATTTAATGAAAGCGCTTCTTTTGCTACCCCAGCCGCGTAGCGCCCAGGGACAGAAACCAAGACCCAGTTGGCGTTTGGCAATTGTTTCACAGCCGAGTCTAAACTGCGCGGGCGAAAATCTTGGGTGGCAGCGCCTGATTTGCGGCGGGTCAGCAACTCATCTACCTGACCAATGGCGGCTAAGGCTTGCGTTTCATCTTCGGCTTTCACCACGATTAACAAATCGTCGGGGCTGGCGGTTAACCCTGCTGGCAGTAAGTTGTTGGTTTCGAGAAGTTCTAAGTTGGCAGGGGTTGCCATCACCACGCCCGAATCAATCACACCATCCAAAGTTAATAAACCGCGTTGTAACTGCATTAGCACAACCGAGTCGTAATAGGCTCCGGCGCGAATTTCCCATTTGGTAAGGCTCATCGTTTGTCTACTACTTTCTCTATTGGTTCGGCCCAATTAATTAAATTTTCGTCTTGATTAAAGTCCCCCACCAGCTGCAATCCAATTGGCAGATTTTCATCATTTTTATGGGTGGGGAGGTTCAAAGCTGGGAATCCAATCTGCGTCCAGGGCAGGTTCATGACCGGATCCCCCGTGCTTGCCAACCCTTTCGGAGCCGCATCCGGCGCTGAGGGGCAAACCCAAATATCTATGTTGTTGGCTTGCATGAGATTCATCATTTCGTTTTTGAAGTTTTCTCTAAAGGTTAAGGCTGTGTTTAATTCTGCTGGAGTGATGTTTTGTCCGCGTTTAATTAAGTCTTGAAATTTCTCGGAATATAAATGTTCGTGTTTTTTAAACCACTCGGCATGTACTTGCGCGGCATCAGACGCCAAAATGATTTGGTGCTGTTCTTTAATTTCTGTAAAATTATTCATCACTTCTATATGTTTAATTTCATAACCGGCTTGGGATAGGGAATTGCAGGTAGTACGGAAGCAGGCTTGGGCGTAGCCCGAAGCGCTGTTTAAATAGGGTCCGTCTGGGATTCCGAGAATCGGCTTTTTGACGGAATTAATCGTTTTCCAATCATCCACCAGAACTTGGGCGGCTTGTTTAATTAAAGAAACGCTGGCTGCAAAAACGCCGATGTGGTCGAGCGTGGGCGAAAGCGGAATGACGCCCGCGCGTGAGATGCGCTCGCTGGTGGGTTTGTAGCCTGTTGCGCCGCAAAAGGCGGCTGGGCGGACGATGGAGCCGATGGTTTGAGTGCCCAATGTGAGTGAGCAAAGCTCCGCGCCGATGGCCGCCGCCGAACCGCTGGAAGAGCCGCCCGGGGTGTGAGCGGGGTTGTGCGGGTTGCGGGTGGGGCCCGG
>CAYOGW010000072.1:3094-7068 GCA_964403635.1 uncultured Anaerolineaceae bacterium
GCCAAGGTTTCGGGTTCGCGCGCTTCAAAATGGGCTTGCACCCCGGCGATAAAGTCTGCGGGGGTAAGCTGGTTTTGGCGGAAGGGGTTAATTAAGGAATCTAGAGTCATATTAATTAATCGGTAGCCATTTTTTCAGCAGCCAGCTTGACTGCATCCACAATATGTTGATAGCCCGTACAGCGGCATAGGTTGCCCGAAAGGGCATGCCGAATTTCATCTTCACTGGGATTCGGGTTTTTCTTAAGGAAAGGCACCATGCTCATTAAAATGCCTGGGGTGCAGTAGCCGCATTGCAGGCCGTGTGCTTCCCAAAAGGCTTGCTGCAAGGGGTGCAGGTTGTCTTTGTCTTTGGCCAAACCTTCAACCGTTTGCAGGGTTAATCCGTTGGCTTGCACAGCAAAGATTAAACACGAACGCATCGATTCGCCTTCTACCATAATGGTGCAAGCGCCGCACACGCCATGTTCACAGCCGACATGGGTGCCGGTTAAACCCAGTTCGTGCCGCAAAAAGTCGCTTAAGAGCATACGCGGCTCTACTTCTCGCTGATAGGTTTGTTCATTAACAGTCACTGATACAGAAATTTTTTGGCTCATTTTAAGCTGGCCTCCGCGCGGATGATGGCTTGTTTTAAAGTTTTTTGAGTAAGAACTTTGGCTAAATGGCGTTGAAACTCTACGGATGTATGGATATTGCCGTAGGGGGTAATTTCGTCTTGGCTGGCTTTATCAGCCGCCGCGTTAATTAAATCTTCGCTGGGGGTTTGGTCATTTAAAAGGCTTGCCGCGGCTTTGGCATCGACTGGGCCGTCGCCCGCGTTTAAATAAACCAATTTGGCTTTTTGGCACTTGCCCGCTTTGTCTAAAGTAACCAAACAGGCAACACCCATCAGGGCGTAATCACCGGCGCGCGGAGCCACTTCCATAAAACTCCAGCCGGTGTGAGGCGCTTGGGCAGGCAGTTCAATTTCTACCAGCATTTCATCTTCGGTTAATGCAGTGGTAAACATGCCTGCAAAAAAGTCTTCGGCGTTAATCCAGCGTTCGCCAGTTGTATTTTTGGCTTTTAAGCGGGCTTCGAGCGCCAGCATTAAGACGGGCAATTCGGCGGCGGGGTCGGCGTTAACAATGCTGCCGCCAATGGTTCCGCGGTTACGAATTTGCGGATGCGCAATAAACGGCACAGCTTCGGCCAAGAGCGGCGCCCATTTTGGAATTAATGGGTCAAACTCTAGGTGGCGTTCGCGGGTTAAGGTGCCAATTTTTAGGCTGTTGGCTTCCTCGCGGATGTAGCTGATTTCGGGGATGCGATTAATATCAATGAGCATGCTGGGCTGGGTCACCCGAAAGTTCATGGCGGGCACCAAGCTTTGGCCACCCGCCAAAATTTTGGCATCATAGGCGTGTTCTTTTAGCAGGGTTAAGGCTTCTGCTAGAGAGGTTGGGGCGTGATATTCAAAGGATGCTGGTTTCATAACGGCCTCGGTTAATTAAGGATGGACAACGGGGGCTTTCTCAGACGCGGCTGGGTTCCGTTTTCGGTCGGCTTCTACTATCTGAGCCATAATGGAAAGGGCGATTTCTTCTGGGCTTTTTGCCCCAATGCTTAAGCCGATGGGGGCGTGCAGTCTTGATAGTTGGTCTTCGGTTAATCCGTATTGCAGCAGGCGTTCTCGGCGTTTGGCATTGGTGCTTTTGCTGCCGAGCGCGCCGATATAAAACGCGGAACTGTTAAGCGCGATTTTTAAAGCGGGGTCGTCTAGCTTGGGGTCGTGGGTGAGCATGGCGATGGCGGTAGCGGGGGTAATGTTTATTTGCTGGAAGGCAGCTTCGGGCCAAGCCTGTATGATTTCATCCACATGCGGAAAGCGTTGCTCGTTTCCCCAAAACTGGCGCGGGTCTATTAAAGTAGTTTCGTAGCCCAGCGTTTTGGCAAAATTTAAAAGTTCGATGGTGATATGTGTTCCGCCAACAGCAACGAGGTGGTTGGGCGGGTTTATTAATTCTGCAAAAATTTCTATTTCATTGTTTATTTTAATGCGTTGTGATTGATGCGTTCTTATTACTTGATCGTATAAATGAAACACTTGCTCTTCCCAAGGGTTGCCCGCTAGACCAATGGTTTGGTTATTTGAAAGCACCAACACTTGTTGCCCCAATTGACTGGTCGGTCCTTGAATGAGGGTAAAGACAACGGCTTGTTGTTTTTGTTGAAGTACTTTAATTAAAGATTCTTGAAAGTGGAGATTGAGCGGTTGAACAAATATATCGATGCTGCCGCCGCAAGCAAGACCGACATCCCAGGCGGTTTCATCGGCTACGCCAAAATGCAATAGTTGAGGGGTGTTTGTTTTTAAGCTAGATAAGCCCGCTTCTACCACAGCGTTTTCTACACAGCCGCCGCTCACTGAGCCAGTTACATGGCCGTTGGGCATTAATGCCATTTTGGCGCCTACTTGGCGTGGAGAAGAACCCCATGTCTGGACAACTGTGGCAAGCGCGATTGAACCCTGCCTTTCTTGCCATTTCATTAAGTCGGGCAGAATATCTCGCATAGGCTAGGGCCGTGTCCTTGGTATTTTCATTAATTAAGCTTGTTTTTCAATTCGGCGGCGCACTTCGTCGTAGAAGATGCCGGCTAGTTTTTGTGAAACAGGTACCATTAAGCGGGAAACCAAACTGGCAAGCTGACCAGAAACATTGGCATCGGCTACCCATTTTACATCGGTGCTGTTTTCTGGGCCGTCTGTCAGCCACATTTCACAAACACCGTCTGCTACGCTGCCGGTGGCGGTGCCATGCCCTTTTAGTTTGGCGTAATTGGGTACTTCTAATTCTAGCACTTCCGCTTCTCCAGAAAAACGGGCTTTAACAGAGCCAAGTCCAACTGAAACAATGCCGCGATATTTTTTTAAGGGTTCTATGGTTTCTATTTTTTCTACACCCGGTACACATTGCCCCATTTGTTCGGGGTCGGTTAAAAAATCCCAGACTTGTTTTCGCGGCGCTTTAATGTTAATTTCACCTTTAAGAATCATGGCTGTATCCTTTTTATTTTTTAGGAGTGTAGCATAGCACAAAATATTTCTGCAAGTCAAATCAATTTGTCTGACAAAAGGGTGAATTAAGCCGTATCTTTCTTTTCTTTATAGGGTTATTTTCTTTAGTATGTGTAAAAAACCACCATTTTTACCCGCCTTTCTTATTAAAGGACTCCTTATTGCTGGGTCATTGAACGGCGCGCATTAATACCGTTATGCAACTGTGTTGCAGAGCGGTATTTTTTTATTTGGAGGTGACCATGCAGTTTGTAAGACTCGTTTAATTTCTCGTTCAACTATCTTTTACATTATTCAAGAGGAGAATTAAAAATGGCTAAAAAATCTGCATCCACAATGATGGGCTACATGCCCAATGATACACCCCCCCTGCTGCAAATGATTTTACTGGGCTTTCAACACGTATTAACCATGTTCCCTGCAACGGCCTTTGTTGCGGCTTTTTGTGGTTTCCATGTTGGCACAGTACTCTTTGCTTCGGGTGTTTCTACCATTGTCGCATTGGTTCTTTCTCGCCGCGGCGTAGGAACCTTTATTCCTTTGTTTTACGGTTCAAGCTTTAGCTACATGGCCGCCTATTTAGGGATAATTCAAGCAGCCACTGGTTCCGCTTATGTACCATTTAGCGGCCCCGTATCTGATGAAGTTCTCGGCCTCTTACAGGCTGGTATTGTGGTGACCGGTTTAATTAATATTGCAGTAGGTTTCTTAATTAAAGCCGTTGGTAAAGCCAGCTTAGACCGTGTGCTTCCTCCGATCGTAACTGGTTCTGTAGCCGCTATCATTGGTTTCGGTTTGGCTTTTGCTGCTTTGGGTAACTTAGCCAGCAATAACTTTACCGTTGCCTTTATTACCTTATTGCTGACCATTTTGTTCTCAGTTTATTTGCAGAACAAGGGCTTCATTGGTATGCT
>CAYOGW010000072.1:7168-13613 GCA_964403635.1 uncultured Anaerolineaceae bacterium
GAAGATACTGGCCGCGAAAAAGTGGGCATTGAAAAGCATGTTGGTTTCAACCTTATCTTGGATGGTATTGGCGACTTTTTGAACGGTTTGATGGGCGCCACCGCTGGTACAAACTATGGTGAAAACAACTCGTTGATGGCGATTACCCGCAACTATTCTGGCCCAGCCTTAATTGCCGCCGGTGTCATTTCTATTTTGCTCGGTTTTGTTGGCAAGTTGGCCGCCATTGTAAATTCTGTTCCGTTGGCTGTTAGCGGCGGTTTGGCCATTTATTTATTTGGTGTTATTGGTATGCAAGGTATTGCCTTGATGCAAGAACACAAAGTAAGCATGTTTGACCCCCGTAACATGGCTATTGGTGCTGTGATTATGGTGGTTGGTATCGGCGGTAACATTGGTTATCCAAACGGTTTCATTCCAGTAACCGTTCCTGGTTTATTCCCTAATGGTTTACCCGCTATTGCTACCGCTGCTGTTTTGGGTATCTTGCTAAACGCGATTTTCGAGATCTTCAAACCAGAAGCTTAATTAATGGTTATAAAAAAGAGCACAGGCAACCCTGTGCTCTTTTTTATTTAACGCTACTTTTCTTTTAGATATTGCCGAATCATTAATGCGGCTGTCGCCCCTTCTCCGGCAGCCGAGGCGGCTTGTTTGGTAGAGCCAGCCCGAACGTCGCCCGCCGCAAAGATTCCTTCAACGCTGGTCATCAGTGTTTTATCCGTTTTAATAAATCCCCAAGGGTCAACTTCAGCCGTTTCTTTTAGTAAATCGTTGTTTGGAGACAAACCAATAAAGACAAAAATTCCATCATAGTGCCATTCTTTTTGTTTACCGCTGGCTCGGTCTTCTACCAAAATAGACTGCAGCTGGTTGTTCTTAACGCGCAATTCTTTAACCGCGTGATTAAGCGTGACAGACATATTTTTCTTTTCGGCTACTTTGTCTTGTAGTATTTTGCTGGCTTTGGCAGCATCAGAGAATTCAACAATATCTACTTGGGTAGCAAACTTGGTTAAAAATAACCCTTCTTCAAAACCACTGTTTCCGCCGCCAATGACCAATACTTTTTTGCCCTTGTAAAATGCGCCATCACAGGTGGCACAAAAGTGAACATTGATGCCGATTAAATCATCTTCGCCGGGGATTCCTAAACGGCGATATTTGGCTCCACTGGCAAGCAAAACCGATTTTGTGCAATATTGTGCGCCATCATCTGTTGTAATATCAAAATAATTTCCATTTTTTTGAATAGAGGAAACATTTTGCGCTTGCAAAAGTTCGGCTCCAAAGCGTTTGGCTTGCTTGGTTAAGCGATTGGCAAACTCTGCTCCCGCGATTCCTTCATCAAAACCAGGGAAGTTATCTAACACTTGGGTAATTCCCGCTTGCCCGCCGAAGCCCGCTTTTTCTATGACGAGTACATTGGTTCCTTCTCTGGCTAAATACAACGCCGCGGTTAAACCGGTTGGTCCGCCGCCAATGATGATGGTGTCATAAAAACTTAATTTGGCTCGGGTTTGAAGCCCTAGTTTTTTAGCCAATTCCGCGTTGGATGGCTCAATGAGCAACGAGCCGTCTGGAAAAACAATGGTGGGGATGATGCGCATGCCATTGTTGGTTTTTTCTACAAAGGCTAAGGCTTCCGCGTCCATGTCTACATCAACATAATGATATTGAACGCGCTGTTCGCCAAAAAATTGTTTTGCTTGTTTGCAGTCTGGGCACCAGTGAGTGCCATAGAGCGTAATGATTTCAGGTTTTAATCGAGAGTCGGTCATATTCGTTCTCCTTCTATACTACAGAGATAGGCAGAGATTTCTGTTTCTTACTTTTAGATTGATTGCCATTCTAGACAAAATAGAAATCCTACGATATACCCGTAGGGAATAAGTTTAAAAAACTAAATATACATTAAGGAGAATTGATGAAAACACCCAGCGGTTTAGAATATGTTGAAACGAAAGCAGGCACTGGTCCGCAAGCCAAAGCCGGAGATACGGTTCGGGTTCATTACACCGGTAAATTTTTAGACGGCAAAGTGTTCGATAGCTCCATCTCACGCGGCGACCCGCTTGAATTTCAGTTGGGGGCTGGCAGAGTGATTAAAGGGTGGGATGAAGGTATTGCTTTAATGAAAGTAGGCGGAACAGCTACTTTAAACATCCCGCCACAGTTGGCTTATGGTGAGCGCGGCGCAGGCGGCGTTATTCCGCCAAATGCTACGTTGGTGTTTGATGTTGAGTTGGTAGGGATTAAATAGATTAATTAAGTAGCAAAAAATATTGAAAAGGCAACGCTGTTAAGCGTTGCCTTTTCAATAACTGTAGAAACTAAAAAAACTTTATTGGTTTTTTAATATTAATGGGTTTTTACAAAGATTTTGTTCGTGACTGCGCTGCCAATAACAGAAGCGGTTTGATTAAGTTGAATGGTGGTGTTGTTATCGTAGGCGGAATGTTCTGTCACTTTAAGTTGTGTGCCGGGGGTTAAGCCCAGTTTTTCTAGATAGTTAAGAAAGGAAGCATCTTCGCTGCTAACCCGTGTAATGACCGCTTCTTGCGGCGGACGCAGGCTGGAAAGCGGCAGAGAATCGTCAGCTGGCATAACCAACTCAGCAGACGGGATTAAGTCTCCGTGCGGGTCGCGGGCGGGGTCACCCAGCGAAGCGGCGATGCGGGCTTCCATCTCTTCTGAAATGACATGTTCTAGGCGTTCGGCTTCCTCATGGACTTCATCCCACGAATAACCCAAGGTTTGAACTAGCCAAGTTTCTAACAAGCGGTGATGCCGAATCACTTCTAAAGCGGCTCGCAGGCCGGTTTCGGTTAAGGTAACCCCTTGGTGTTTTTGATAACGGACCAAGGCTGGCTTCGCTTTGGCTAAGCGTTGAATCATACCGGTTACCGAAGCGGGCGCAATACCTAACCGCGCGGCTAAATCGGTGGTGCTGGCGGGTTCTCCATTTGAACTTAAATCGTAAATATGCTTAAGATAATTTTGAATAGATTGGGTAATGTTTTCAGCCATTTTGCTTGTCCTATTTAATAAATAAACCTGTAATCCATAAAAGCAACATACCGGTTAAAACACCACTAAAAACGGTCACTGGCATGGGTTGTTTGGCGGTGTCGCGGCCAATCATTTTGGCAATTTCGTACACTACCTGGAAGATAGCCCCCGCGCCAATGGCGAGGAAAAATACAGCCAAAATAGCGGATGGGGCAAAGCCGCCAATCCATGCGCCAACAATGGCAGGCGCGCCGCCGATGATGCCTAATAGCGCCAGCGATTTTAGGTTGGGTTTGTCTCGTAATACCGGTGAAATAATGCCTAAACCTTCGGTGATATTTTGGATGATGAACCCAACTACCAAAAATGTGCCGAGCGAGATTTCGCCGATATTGTACGCCGCGCCAATGGCTAAGCCTTCTCCGAGATTATGGATACCAATGCCAATTGAAATCATAAAGGCAAGCGATAGGCGCTGGTCAGATTCGTCTTTGCTAATGCCCACTTGACGTTTTGAAATAGCATCTAATAAAAGGAAAGTTGCTACGGCGCCAATCCCAATTAATCCGATTCCTTGAAAGGCGGCGGGCACACGAGCAGCTTGGTCGAGGGCTTCGGCCAGTGTATCCAAGCCGAGGAAGATTAACAAGCCAACCGTGACCGCCATTAAAAAGGTCATCCATTTTTTGCCAAGGGTTCTTAATACAGGAAACCAAAAGATACCCAAGAACACAGGAATCACACCCACATATAAGCCTATCAGCGCGAAAGCCCAAAAGGTTTTAACACTAGGTTCTGGGGTAGTAAACGCCACCGGGATTTCAAAATCAAATGCGACAGAGTTGCTAGAAAATAAGGTAACGGCATAGGCTTCGCCGTAGCTCCACGGGAAGGGAATATGCACAACGGCCCTGCCCAAGCGTGGAATGGTGGCGCTGGGGGTTACTTCAAACGGCCAAACCGCGGCGTTAATAATGGTTTGCGCCAGTGTAATCTCTTGCGCGCTGGTGTTTTGCACATAGATTTCGATCAGATTGCTTTTAAGCACATAGCGTTCGATGGTTAATGTTTCTATGGGAACGGGCGCTTTTAAATCTAACCCGCCGCCTGTATTAAGAAAGACAGTGATCACCCCAATTAATAAAACAATGGGTAGCAAAAGCAATCCTAAGCTGCGAAGATTAAAAGATGTGTTTTGTGTATTTTCAGTATTCATAAGGGTTTCTCTATTTTCTATTCCAACACTTCGAACATGCCGTTCCAGCCAAGTTCTGCAAATTCGGTAACATGGGCGTGAAACATATACATGCCGGAGAACTTATAGGTAAATTCTAAAATTCCGCGCTGGGCTTGCCCCTGAATAATTGTGTCTGTAAACTCTACAGGCGTTAGGCTGGTGCCGGTGGGGTAGTAATGAAAGAAGTTGGCATGTAAATGGAAAGAGTTAACGAAGTCATATTCCAGAATATTGACTAAATAAATGCGAACTTTCTCGCCAACTTTAAATTGGATCGGGTGGTTTTGATAATGAAATGGAATGCCATTGACCGCATAAAAATCATTGGCATCATCAAAGTCAATATCAAAGCCATGCATCACCATCACCATCTCTTGGTCTACTTTGGGGCGGCCTTGTTTGGGGTCAATAATAAAAGCGCCGTATAACCCTTTGGCAATGTGCCGTGCCAAAGGAAAGGCATGGCAATGATAGAGATGTAAGCCAAATGGCTCGGCATCAAACTCATAGGTGAAAGATTGGGCTGGTTCCACGTTTCCGCCCGGGCCAGTGCCGGGAACACCATCCATGAGCGCCGTATGAATGCCATGAAAGTGTAGCGTATGGGGATGGTCACTGCCGTTAATTAATTTAATTCGCACACGGTCGCCTTCGGTAGCGCGCAGCGTTGGGCCAGGAATGCGCCCGTTATAGGTCCATGCCGCAAAAACAATACCCGGCACAATTTCTATTTCTTTGTTAATCACTACAATTTCAAATTCGCGCAGGGTTTGCCCGTTTGGCAAGGTGGAAACTTTGCCATAGTCAAAATCGGTCAAAATATCGGTGGGGTTGAAGCCATTTTTTAGATGGTCTACTTCCCCCACAGTGCCGGGAATTAAACCATCACCGTGCTGCGGCATGCTCATCGCGCCGCCGTGGTGAGGTGCTGATGTTTCATCAGCTTGGACGCGGGTTTGGCTGAGGAGTGCGCCTCCGGCTGTGCCCGCTAAGGCAAGCCCGCCAAATTTGAGAAAATCTCGTCGAGAGAGTGATTTCATAGGAATCCTTTTGAATTTAAATAAAATGTTAATTAAGAAAGTAAAGACTAAAGAAAAATTTAGTCTTTACTAAAATAGTTTATCAAACGCTTCATAAAAAGTCAACTGCTTAAATAAAAAATCCCCTTACTAAGAATTTATCAAGTAAGGGGATGAGATGGATAAATTAATTAATGAGTAGTTTCAGTGACAGCAGGCCGAAACTTATAGCCATATACAATCATGCCGCGCTCGTCACCGTCATTTCGTAGTTTGCGGGTTACCATTTCAACTGGCATACCAATTTCAACTTGGTCGTTGTCTACATCGGTTAATTGGGCTGTAAGCACCGGGCCTTCATCTAATTTAACCAAAGCAACGGTGTAGGGTACATTTTCGTCAAACCCGCTGGGGGCTTCGTAAATCGTTGTAAAGGAATAAACCTGCCCTTTGCCGCTAAAGTTAAATAGGGTTTTGGCTTCGCCGCCGCACTCGGGGCAAATATCGCGCGGTGGGAATATTTTCACTTCACAGTGCGGGCAAACTTCGCCAACCAAACCATATCGTTGTTGCTTCAAACGCCAATGTCGAGAGATTTCCATAAAACGCTCCTTTAGGGTTACGAGCGTAATCTTATTTTGTTTGTGCTATCAGGAACTATCAGAGTTTAATTAAGTCTCTTTAAGATGTGTGTGACGGCAGTAGATGCTGGACCGCCAAGCGATTGAATCATGCCGTAGGTTGCCCCCGCTACCTGATTAATTCCGGCTTCTCCCCGCAGCTGAGTTACCGCCTCCACCGCTTGGTACACACCGGTAGCCCCGCCAGCGTTCCCGCGCGCTTTTAATCCACCAAAGGTTGCGCTTGGTAATTTTCCATTTAAAGCCAAGTGACCGTCAGCAGCCATTTTCCAACCTTTGCCGCGAATGGCGAAACCAATGGCTTCTAAAACCATAGCTGCATAAATGCTATATGAATCGTGATATTCGAAAAAATTGATTTGATCCAAAATAAGGTTGGCTTGTTTAATGGCTTTTCCGGCAGAGTGTTGCGCCGCGTCAAAATAGAGCATGTCTTGACGGTCATGCAGGGCCAGCATATCGGTTGCCATGCCCGAGCCAGCCACCGCTACCAGAGGAGAATTAAATCCCTTTGGCAGAAGGTCGCTGCGGGTGAG
>CAYOGW010000073.1:0-13113 GCA_964403635.1 uncultured Anaerolineaceae bacterium
AAGGCATGGGTTGGTATATTCAAACACAACGGGATTTCGCCGCTCTACCAGAAGATTAATGAAACAAAAATCAGCATCTCTTTTTATGAGAAGGCTGATTTTTGTTTATCCCCTAATTATCCATTCATTTAAACCCAGAAATTAATCTGCTATGACAACTTCTCTACAGTGGCAAGACATTCGACCCAGCCCAGAAACCCTAGAATGGCTGCTTGATTCAGATCCTTCTCTGCGCTGGCAAGTGATGCAAGACTTAACCGATGCGTCCGACGAAGAAATCGCATTCGAGCGCGCCAAGGTCGCCACTGGCGGCTGGGGCGCATCACTTTTGGCGGCTCAATCTGAAGATGGCACTTGGCCCGGAGAACCCCGTTTTCCCGAATGGCCCACCCTGCATACTTTATTATTGTTGCACGACATGGGACTCGACCCAACCAGTGAGCAAGCCAAGCGCGCTGTACACCGAACCCAAGAAAACGTCAAATGGCTTATGCATATTCGTCAGGATGAGTTGCCAAAAAACGAAGATATCAGCTGGTGGCACAAGCCTTTGTTCGCCGGTGAAGTGGAACCCTGCATTAATGGTCGCGTTGTAACCGTGGGCGCGTACTATGGGGTGGACATGCGCCCTTTGGTAAACCGGCTGCTGAGCGAACAGATGGCGGATGGCGGCTGGAATTGCGATCAAGAAATCGGCTCCACGCGCGGCTCCTTCCACACTACCATCAACGTCCTTGAAGGCCTGCTGGAATTCGAACGCGCCACCGGCGGATCGCCAGTTGTAAAAGCAGCGCGTGAACGCGGGCAGGAGTATCTACTTTCACGTCATCTCTTCAAGCAGCTATCAACCGGCGAACCCATTGAGTATGACCGCAAAGGCGGCCCTGTTTGGACACAATTCTCTTACCCAGCCGGCTGGCGCTACGACATTCTGCGTGGGCTAGAATATTTGCGCAATGCCGGGGTGGCATCCGACCCGCGTGTGACCGAAGCCATCGAGATACTCGCCTCGAAGCGCGATAAGGATGGTCGCTGGTTGCTGGGGATCATACACCCCGATGAAGTCGTCGCCGAACCCGGCATAACCGAAGGCTCACCAAGCCGCTGGAACACTCTGCGCGCCTACCGTGTCCTACGCTGGTATACAGCAAATTAAATAGAGAGATACCTATAGGTAAATATGTTAAAAATTGACATAGATATTGCTCGGCGGTTTATTCTTGGTAAGCAAGGGTTATGGCCCGGGCGCCGCTGGAACGGCGTTTTGGGAACGGAACAAGCCATGCGCTCGGTAGAATACCTGCAGCTGGACCCGCTCCAAATGATCGCCCGCAGCCAAGATATCCTTTTACACAGCCGAGTCGTCGATTACAAACCAAGCGGCTGGGAAGATGCCGCCTACCAAAAAAGGCAATTCTTTGACTGGGGCGGCTGGCTGGCGGTACGCCCCATGGACGAACTCCCCTATTGGCGGGTGGTGATGCAGCGAGAACGAGACCACAACCCCAGAATTCGCAGCATGGGGCTGGAACACGCCGAAGCAATTGTTGAAATGCGCGCCATACTACACGAGCGCGGTACGGTTACCAACCGAGATTTTAAAATGGCAACCCGCACACGAACCGAGAGCTACCGCGGCCGAAAAGACAGCGCCTTGGCGCTTTATTATCTTTGGCGCATCGGCGAGGTAATGACTCACTCGCGAGAGCGTTTTGAACGGATCTATGCGTTAACCGAAAACGTTGCACCAGCAGAATTAATTTACGAAAAAACCGATGCCGAAACAGACCGCTTCTTAATTAAAAAAGATGTAAGTTTTTCTGGCTTGTCGCGTGTTAATCGTGTCAGCGATTCCTTTCATCGCGGCGTTCCATTTGATGAAATTAAACAACTCCTTAAGTCTTTACTTGACAGCGGTGAACTTGTTGAAGTGCAAGTAGAAGGCTGGAAGCCCATCCATTACGCCCTTGGAAGTGACGCTGGTTTACTGAAGGATTTAATGGCTGGACGCATCCCCCAAGCATGGACTCCGCTGGAGGGCACAACCACTGATGAAGCGGCTTTTCTGGCACCGCTCGACCCTGTCAGCGCGCGCGGAAGAGCAAAAATACTCTTTAATTTTGACTATATTTGGGAAGTGTACAAACCGCAGGACAAACGGCAGTTTGGCTACTACACCCTGCCCATTTTATGGGGAGAAAAACTGGTTGGGCGCTTTGATAGCAAATTAGACCGCACCACCAACACCTTTATTGTGCTAGGTTTTTGGCCGGAAGACCCCTCATTAAGTAAAAACGAGCCCTTTGTCGAAGCCTTAAGCAAAGGCTTTGCCCGTTTTAAGCACTTTCTCGGCGCAGACAAACTGGATGTGAGCGAAATTTCAGAGCCAACCATCCGTAAGCGCTTATTGTTAATTTAAACAAAAAAGGAGAATGAAATGACTGAAAACAAAACCAAACCGACTACCGCTTCTGTAGATGACTTCATTGCCTCCATTGATAACGCCCGCCGCCGCCAAGATGCGCAGACTGCGCTGAAAATGTATCAAGAGATAACCGGGCTGCCCGCTGTGCTGTGGGGACCCTCGATTATTGGCTTCGGGTCCCTTCATTATGTTTATGAAACTGGCCGCGAAGGAGATATGCCCGCCGCCGCTTTTTCACCGCGCAAAACATCGATGACTTTTTATTTAGATCACAAATTCAAAGGGGCTGAGGAGTTATACGCAAAACTCGGCAAACACAAAAGATCGATGGTTTGCCTTTATATTAATAAGCTGGATGATGTTAATCTTGATGTTTTACGTGAAATTATCCAGCGCGATTATCACATGGCTATAAAGAATTAAAAGACATCTACGCGACAAAATTAGCCGCTGATTAAAAAGTTAATAAGGAAATTCTCTATGGCACGCTTAATTTACTCCGCGCTCGCTTCGCTGGATGGCTACATTGAAGACCAAAACGGCAATTTTGACTGGGCGATGCCAGACGAAGAAGTACACGCCTTCATTAACAACCTTGAACGGACGGCTGGCACCTATCTCTTGGGGCGTAAAATGTACGAAACCCTGATGGTTTGGGAAACCGACCCCAGCTTGGCGGCTGACTCACCACTGATGCAAGACTACGCCCAAATTTGGCAAGCGGCTGAAAAAATTGTCTACTCCAAAACATTGACAACGGTTCCCACCCGCAAGACAACCCTTGAACAAAACTTTGACCCAGCGCGGATTAAAGCCTTGAAAAAGACCGCTCAGCAAAATATTGTGATCGGCGGACCCAACCTCGCCGCCCACGCCTTCAGCGAGGGGTTAATAGACGAGTTTCATCTCTTTCTGATGCCGATTGTGCTGGGCGGCGGCAAGCCCTGCCTACCAGACAACCTGCGTTTGGGGTTGGAACTTTTAGCAGAACGCCGCTTTCAGAATGGCACAGTCTATCTTCATTATCAAATTAAACAGAGCAAATAGACATCTACCTGCTTGTAATGGCAGAGATTATGCAAAGAATTGTATTAATTAAGTATCTAGCGGACTCTTAACAGCCAGCCCTGCGCTTGGCGCGGACAGAATCGCAGATTAAAAGTATTTTAATTAAACACTCTCTTTTTTTTTGTATAATTCTATTATCGTGAAAACTGAAAACGACACTAAAAAAGTAGATTCTTATAAAGCGACAATCACCAAATGGCTTGCATTGGGATTTTGCGGGTTGGTTTTTGCTGCAACAATTTGGCATATCCTTGGTTTTCTGCCACAATCAATCAGCCAGGGTAATCTCTTTCAGTTATTATCTGGAATTTTAATTGGTATTTTTCCCTTAACCTTTGCGATACTGGCATCTCTTATTCTCTATCGTCAACCTACACATGTAATTGGTTGGTTAATGGTATTAGTGGTAATAGGAGGATTGCTTACGCTTGGTAGCGAAAGGTATTTTCAAGGAATGGCCGCTCCCCCGATAGCACCATCACTCACTTTCTGGTTGATGTTATTCACTTACAATTTATCTTGGATGTTGTTCATTGTTCCGCTAATACTTATCCCGCTTTATTTTCCGAACGATTACCCGCCGTCTCGGCGCTGGAATTGGGTTATCTATCTGGCAGCAGCATTATTAATATTCAACTCCATCACGACCTTATTTCAAACAGAAATTGGTTTAGAAGGCTTAGAAACAGAATGGGTTTTGCGAAACCCAATCGGATTTATGCCAGTCGATCAACTGGAAAATGTAGTTAACTTAATTTGGGTGGTTGCACTAGGCGTATTAATTGTTGCATGTATGACAGCAATTATCGTTCGATATCGAAGGGGTTCAAAGCTTGAACAAGCACAAATCAAATGGATGATTTACTCCAGTCTGTTTTTTTATATTACGTATGTTTTACTTTTACTTTTTTCAATATTATTCAACCAAAATAATTCTTTCGCAATTTATTCTACTCTAATCGACTTTCTGCTCGGATTATCTTTTTTAGCCATTCCAACTGGAATATGCATCGCCATATTGCGTTATCGATTGTGGGACATTGATTTTGTTATCAACCGTTCGATTATATATGGTTCTCTTACTATTTTTCTTATCATGCTATCTGGCAGCATACTGTTTATTATCAACACACTATTTCAAAACATATCGGGCGGGCCGATAATTGCCGTAGCACTATCTGCAGCCATATTTGGTGCTTTGCTTCAGCCCGTTCGTCGCAACCTGCAACGCTTTGTTGACAAACGATTCTATAATATTCAAATTGATTACAATAAAACACCTGCCATAAATATATTAAGCACGAGTCATGGGGATAAGCCAACTCATATTGGTAACTATCAAAACCTTGAATTGATTGGTAGCGGAGGCATGGCGGAAATTTACAAATCATCACACCCAACACTTGGTATACCAGTTGCCATTAAAGTTCTTCCAGCCAAGCTTTCTCATGATAATGATTTTCGAAAAAGATTCGAACGCGAAGCTCAAACAGTTCAAAATCTTCAGCATGCCAATATTGTTCGTATGTATGATTATGGGGAAACCAATGGAATTTTTTACATGGTTATGCAATATATTAACGGGAAAGACTTGAACAAAATCCTTCAGCAAAAAACGCGCCTCTCACTAATGGATGCTCTACCAATTATCCAACAAGTTGCCGATGCATTAGACCATGCTCATTCACAAGGAATTATTCATCGAGATATCAAGCCTGCCAATATCATGTTAGATCAATCCACGAATGGAAAGCCCCGTGCCATCCTTATGGACTTTGGAATTGCAAAAATTCTTAACGCAAATACAGCGATTACCCATACTGGCCATATGCTAGGGACATTCGACTATATTGCCCCAGAACAAATCCAGGGTGTGCCTAATCTAGATCACAAAACAGATATTTATTCGCTAGGAGTGATGATGTACCAGATACTGGCTGGTGAATTGCCTTTTAAACACCAAAACATTGGCGCATTATTAATTGCCCACTTGAATCAACCAGCACCTGATATTGGCGAAATTTTGCCCGAATTTAGAGATATTGGTCATGCGATTCAAAAAGCAATGGCGAAAAACCCCCAGGAGCGTTTTGCTACCGCTACCGAATTTGTCAAAGCCGTTAGCCAAACCCCAACCCTTTGATATACTTTAATTAAATGGAACTCGAAATCACTGGCATCATCTGGTACTGGCGTGGACCCTCGCCCTTTTACTTTGTAACCGTGCCTGCCGAAGAATCAAACACCCTCAAAGCCATCGTCGGCTTGGTTACTTATGGCTGGGGCATGGTGCCGGTTAGCATTCAAATTGGCGAAACCCAAACCACCACCGCTTTAATCCCCAAAAATGGGGCTTATCTTGTGCCGCTTAAAGACGCCATCCGCAAAGCCGAAAAACTTAACGAAGGCGACACCGTTACCATAAAACTGACGGTGAAAATCTAGCCCGTTTAATCCCCCACAAACTCAATAAAAACTCGGTTCGAAAGCATGCGCGCCCGCGGGGTTAAACGCAGGCTTTCGGCTTGCCATTCCAGCAATCCCAGCGCTTGCAGTTTTTTAATTTCTTTGCCAAAGGCCTGATTTAGCCGTATCCCAAACTGTTGATTAAAACGCTCGTCCGACAAGCCTTCTGCGGTTAATCGCAAACTGGTCAGCATGGTTTCTTGCATGTCTTCTCGCGCATCGTTTAAATGCTGGTTAACGGTGGCGGGCGAAAGCGGAAATTTTCGCTTCATTAAAGCATCGCCTTCTAAGCAGCGCTCGATATACGTTTTAATCCTCAACACATTCGAGTAGCGGTTGCCGCCCGCGTAGCCATGCGCCCCCGCTCCCAGCCCCAAATAAGGCAGGTTGCGCCAGTATTGCAAATTATGCTGGCAGGCTTTGCCCGGCTTAGCCCAGTTCGAAATCTCATATTGCTCATAGCCCGCCGCGCGCGCAAACGCATCCGCCCAGGCGTACATCTCGGCCGCCAAATCCGGGTTCGGAATCGGCAGCAGACCCTTCTGCGCCCACCTGCCAAACGGCGTGCCATGTTCCAAGGTCAGCGCGTACATCGAAAGATGCTCAGGGTTCAAATCCACAATCCGCTTTACCGAGTTCTGCCAACTTTCCATGCTCTGCTCGGGCAAGCCATAAATTAAATCTAAATTGATATTCTCAAAACCGGCTTGCCTTGCCCACAACACAGATTGAATCACATCCCCAAAGCTGTGTTCCCGTTCCAGCATGGTTAATTCAAAGGGGTTCGCCGATTGCACCCCAAATGACAGCCGATTAAAGCCGGAAGTTTTTAACGCTTGCAGATAGTCTGCCGAAACGGTGCCCGGGTTCGCTTCCAGAGAGATTTCTGCCAGCGGGCTCAGCTGGTAGCGTTCTTCCACTTTTCGTAGAACGGAATCAAGCTGCGGGCTGGGCACGAGCGAGGGGGTGCCTCCGCCAAAGAAAACGGTATGGATGGGCAGTTTTTCTTCCAGCGTGGCGGCTACCGCTTCCACTTCCTTAATTAAAGCCTGCATGTAGGTGGGGATTAACGACTCTTGACCAGCATAGGTATTAAAGTCACAGTAGGCGCAGCGGTGGGCGCAAAAAGGGATGTGAAAATAAAGGGCGTGAGATGGGTTCATGTTGCTTTCTGTGTACTGCGGGGTAAGCCAAAAAGAAGCGCCAGCGGGCCTGCTAGCAAAATCCACATAGCCGGACCAAGCCCAAAGGCGTTGGCGAGTATGCCAATGCCCAGCGGAATGGTTTTGCCGATGATAGCGCTTAAGTTATCTAGCAATAAAACTGAACCGCTTTGGCCGGGCATGGCTTTAAATTGCTCTGCCTTAAGGATAGCATACCAACCCGAATTAAAGAAACCGAGCAGACCGAGCAAAATTAATTTAATTAATAAGTCATTGGTTAATAAAAACGCCGGAAAGAGAATTAATTCCAGCCAAACGGAAACCTTTAAATAGGTTAGCCCTTCTATTTTCTCTAGTAAGGGGATTAATAAAAAGTCCCCGAGCAAGCCAACCACTGTCCAAACGGCAACCGCGAGGGCGGCTTGGGCTGGGGTTAAACCTGCGACATCTACAAAATATAAAGCAAGGTAAGCCAATAAAATGTCTAGCATTAAATCAGAAGCTTCGAGCAAGAACATCCATCGCAGCACATTGGGCTTCTTCAGCGCGCCAAAAGCAGCCCGCAGGGTTTGCCAAAACTGATTAAAGGTCGGCCAATCGGCAGGGTGGGCTTCATCACTGGGGATTTTTAAATATCGAATGGCAGCCAATAATAGCCCAAAAGAAAGCGCCGCTAAAACCCAATAAAGCCCGCGCCAACCAAACCCAATGGCCAAAGCCGCCGCCAACGCCAACGGCCCCAGCACCACACCCAAAGAGCCAGCAAAGGTCCAACGTGCCATGTTCTGGTCGCGGCGCTCGGGTTCAGCGTCCATCCAAGTCGATTGTGCCAAGCTGACGAATGCCCCAGAAGCGGGGAAAAATAAAATAAATGAAGCAAGCAAAAACCAAAAATCTTGGGTAAGGGCAGTAGCAATTAATGAAAAAACAAAAAATAACCCGCCCATTAAAATAAGCAAGCGCCGTTTGCCAGCATCCGCTAAAATGCCAAAAATAGGTTCGACAAAAATGCTAATATAGCCCGGAACACTTAATAACAAACCAATTTGCACATAATTAAGCTGCAAATCTTGCTGCAACAAAGGCATCACTGCCCCTTGTGCGCCAAAAACCAATTCGTCCGCAAATTCGATTAATAAAAAGAGCCAAAGCATAAATTTAATTAAACCCTATCTCTCGCTCAAAAGATAGGTTGTATTTAATTCTTAAAATATTCATTTTCCTTATTGACATTTTGTATTGACATGCTACATTGTTCTTGTCTGGGTTTCTAGAAATAAATCGTAAGGCCCTTTAACAGAAACTCAAACCAATCCCCCCACATTTTTTTGAACGAGGAGAAAAAAATATGTCATCGCACAAGTACGGAATGTTCGCTTTATTGCTCGCCTTGATGATCACGTTTGTCAGCTTTAATGGCGCGGCAGCCGCGCCCAAAGGGGAAGCCACCGTTACCATCAGTTCTGATCAGGCTCTTTATACTTCAGATCAAAGTGTTGTAATTCATGTTTTAGTAGAAAACAAAAGCAAATATCCCGTTAAAATTCTAAAATGGTACACAGCCGTTGAAGACGTAGAAGAACCTTTATTCTCTGTTTTCAGCAATGGCCGAGAAGTAGCGTACACAGGTGCTCACTACAAACGCCCCGCCGCTACCGGCAAGGATTATGTTGTATTAAACGCAGGTGAGAGTTTTTCACGCGATATTAATTTGGGTGACTATTATGACCTTTCTGGCTCCGGAAATTATGCCATTACCTATGATGTCGCTTCTTGGAACTTGTTCTCTGAAAAAGGAAGTGAAAAACGCGCCGTAGATGGTTTATCTTCCAACACCTTACAACTCTACATTGATGGCCGCGCTTCAACAGCTCCTTGGCTAAAAAATGTGGTCTATCAGGCCGCGGTAACTGGCAGCACTTCCTTTAATAAGTGTGACGCCACACAACAAGCCACTTTAACCACTGCCAGAAGCGAGGCCGCCACCTACGCGGCCAACGCCCTCAGTTATTTAAATAGCAACGCCGGAAGCCAACCTACCTTACGCTATACCACTTGGTTCGGCACCTACGTTTCTTCCCGCTATAGCACTGTTACATCTCATTTCAGCGCTATCAGCAGCGCCATGGATATAGCCGCTGTCACCATCGATTGCGGCTGCAAAAAGACCTATTACGCCTATGTTTACCCGAACCAACCCTATAAAATTTTCGTATGCAAAGCCTTCTGGACTGCCCCGATGACTGGCACCGATTCGAAGGCTGGCACACTCATTCATGAAATGAGTCACTTTACTGTGGTTGCTGGTACAGATGACTGGGCCTATGGTCAAACCAATGCTAAGAACCTAGCCATCAGTGACCCGGTCAAAGCCGTGGACAACGCTGACAGCCACGAATACTTTGCAGAAAACACTCCTGCCCAACCATAAAACATTAACTCGTTTTAATTAATAAAAGGTGGCCTTTTTACAAGGCCACCTTTTATTAATTGAGAACCATTTAATTGTTCTTAAGTCATTTATAAGCGAGCATGTTAAAATAACAACCTATTTAACTTATTAAGGAGATTATAAAAAAATGGCAAGAAGAAACAAACAAGCCCTGCGCGAAAGCCGAAACAAACAACAACAAATTCAATGGTATGCCATTGCTGCCTTGGTGATTGTTTCAACAATCCTATTTTTTGTTTTTACATCGGGCAATAATACGCAAACCGCTGTGCCAACATCCCAGCCCAAACAATATTCCGCCGCGCCAGAGATGAGCATAGATGTCAACAAGCAATATTTTGCAACCGTAACCCTAGCCAAAGGCGGAAGCTTTGTTATTGAACTTTACCCAAACAAAGCACCGATTACAGTGAATAGCTTTGTCTTCCTGGCCCGTGAGGGCTATTTTAATGGGGTAACCTTTCACCGAGTCATCGAAGGCTTTATGGCCCAAGGCGGAGACCCAACCGGCACAGGCGCAGGCGGGCCGGGCTATCAATTTGTAAATGAAAACAGTGACTTAACCTTCGACAAAGCTGGTGTGGTAGCCATGGCAAACGCCGGGCCCGATACCAACGGCAGCCAATTCTTCATCACCTTTGCGCCAGCCGACTTTTTAAATGGTGGTTACACGATATTTGGGCAGGTCATCGAAGGGATGGATGTTGTGAATGGGATTACCCGCCGAGATCCTCAACAAAACCCTAATTTTCTTGGCGATGTCATTGAAAGCATTGTGATTCAAGAAAAGTAATGTTTCCGACGATTAATTAAAAACAACCCGAATATATCGGGTTGTTTTTAATTAACTTTATTTTATTTTTTGGGCGGCATTGGAATCAAGATGGATGTATTGGCTTTATAAGTTTCATAATTTGCCTGCCCGCCCCATTTTTTATCAGCGCTTTCTTCTAGCAAGGGAACGCCGCTAATACGGGTGAGCAATAAAGTAACAAATAACGGCGATATTAATGTAACCCACGCCCAGCCATTTAATGTGGGTAATGCTATCATCGCAACGCCAACCCACAACATAATTTCTCCGAAATAATTGGGGTGCCGAGACCAAGCCCATAAACCCGTATTAATAAATTTGCCTTTATTTTCTGGTACAGCCCGAAAATCGCTCTTTTGTTTGTCCGCAATCACTTCTAGGCTGAAACCCAGCAACCAGACCAAGAAACCGATCAGGGCAAAGCCATCCAGCTCGGGCTTAGCCTGCGCGGTAATGGCTGCCAAAGCGGCCGCCAAAGAGAAGGAAACCCACAAGCCTTGTAAAGTCCATGCGAACAAAAATCGAAAAAACGATTGTTTAATTTCTCTAAAACGGCTGTCTTCTCCAGCGGCATGAATACGCATAAATAAAAATGAACTTAATCGAATCGCCCATATCGAAATTAAAACAGCCAGCAACCAAGAACGGTTATTTGGCAAACCGGCAAAAACCGCAAAAATAACCACCGACAAAAAAGTGATTCCACCGGTGATATCAAAAAATTTTTCGGTTTTATAAACAAAGGCAGGAACAAAAGCAACCCACTGCACCACAAAAGCCAAGGCGATACAAAGCGCAAACAAAGGATAACCAGACCAAGTTAAGCTTCCTTGGCTGCCTGCCCAAGCCAAACCTGCGCCAATTAATATAACAATTGGAGTTGCTACCAAGGCAATTTTATTTTCTTTACTCATTTAATTTTCCTTAACACTAGGTTTTTTCCCATTCTTCCACTTCACCTGCAACAACTTGAAAAAGCGGATGGGGAATTGGCTGCTGAAGCGTCAAAATTTCTTGATACCGTTTCTCATCACGAATCAGCAATTTCGATTTTAAATGACCCAACTCGTAAGCCATTTGACCAGAATTAACCTGCATCAATGGTTTTAATTCTTGTTGCTGAATTTTTTGTGGGTCAAACGAATAGCCCCGCCGAGCGGCTTCTAGAAATATACCCAACAAATATTGATTAATTAAAGTAGCTGGCTCTCCCTGTGTTTTAAACCGGTAAAGCTGAGGGTGATTCTTATATCCTTTGGTTTCACCCGCTAACACTTTTTTTGCCAAAAGCCCTTCTCGCCAACAAGCCACTAACCCTTTGGCATCTAAATATTGCGGATGTAAGCTCCACAAACGCATCTTTTCTACCTAATAAATGGGTCTGCGAGAAAACACACCGCGAATTAAGATAAGCCCAACCAAAACAACCGCCAACCAAGCGGAAATATTAACAAAAGGAACAGCCACATGCTTAATTGCAATTCCGGCAAAAGCCCAAATAAGCACTAGCAAATAGGCTACATCGGCTCTGCGGCGATTCATTAAGAACGCCAAAATTACACCAACAGCTAGCATTATGGCCGTCCAAATTTCGGGCGAGATTCCCCAACCGTTCCAATTTAAATAATCCAAAACTGAAGTAACATTTGCAATGGTAGCAACCGTAATCCAGCCTAAATAAATACTAAAAGGCAAATTAACCAGCCAAAATTCTTTGCGAGAAACCGAAATCTGACCGATTTCCAAACGCTCATACATCACAATTAAAGTAGCCAAAAGCGCCAACATGGCCACCAAGGTAAAAATAAAATATTCAAAGTGCCATAAATATAGCCAAGCCATATTGGCAATACAGCTCAACACAAACCAAAATCCAATTTTTTGCAGGCGTTCATTATCTCTTTGTGCGGGCAGTAATTGATAAACCGCGAATGCCAGCCAACCCAAATAAATTAATCCCCAAATCGAAAAAACATAACCAGCTGGCACAAAGTAAACTTCAAATCGGTCCGAAATTTGACCCGTATTTAATCCATTTAACGGCAAAATGTTTGCCATTGCATTAAAAGCAATGGTTACCAATGCTGCAACCAAATTTAAAACTCGACAAATCATATTTTTATTCATCACAACTACTTTTCTATTTTATCAACTAGTTTCTTATTTAATGATACAAGACCAATTTTAACCGATAAAAAACAAAGCACCTTCCTTAGAAAGTGCTTTGTTTTAATTAAGTAGCATTAATGACCTACACCAACATCCGTACCGGGTTTTCAAGGAATCCAGCTAAGGCTTGCATAAACTGCGCCGCTTCGGCGCCATCCGTCACACGGTGGTCTGCAGAAATGGTGGCTTTCATTCGCCAACCAGTCTTAATTGCACCACCTTCTACTACCGGAACTTCACGGGCAGAGCCAATCGCCAAAATTGCCGCTTCTGGCGGATTAATAATCGCTGTGAAGTTCTCCACATCATACATGCCCAAATTGCTAGTCGAGAAGGTTGAACCATCCACATCTTCTGGTTTAACCTTGCCTTCACGGGCGCGGCCAGCCATGGTTTTAATTTCGGCAGAAATCTGGCGCAGGCCTTTTTGGTCGGTATCTTTCACCACCACCACCAGCAAGCCGCCTTCAACCGTTACCGCCACACTGACATTAATATGCCCTTTGCGAATAATCTTATCCCCATCCAATACTGCATTTAAATTAGGGAACTGGCG
>CAYOGW010000074.1:0-12990 GCA_964403635.1 uncultured Anaerolineaceae bacterium
ACAATTTGTGTGGGATTTAAACCACTTAATTGGCGGCTAAAATCAAGCAGCAAATTAACTTCTGAAAGGCGCTGGCGTGTTTCACCTAAGTAACTAATATTTTGTAAAATTACCGATATTTGGCGGCTAATTTGATAAAAAACTTGTTTATCCTCTTGTGTGAGACCCACAATTGGCTCTGTATCAATTCCTAATACCGCAGCAATCGGACGGTTATCTACTAAAACAGGCATACAAATAAAAGATTTTGCCTTTAAAGCTGCTAAAAATGGCGTGTCATGCCAGTTTTCGTCCTCATCTAAGTTAATAGAAATTAACGTTTCGCCGTTTTGTAAGGCTGTTCGCAATGGATTCTTTTGACCAAATAAAGCTTCTGGATTAATCCCTTTGGGCAATGCGCCATACGTATCAACAATTCGAGGGCCTTCAGCGGTTTCTTTTGCTACCAAACCAATACTCATTTGAAAACTTGAAATCATTTGTTTTCCGAGTGTTTGTAAGGCAACATTTGAATCGATTTGTCTGCTTATCGCTTCAATTAATTGCAAACCAGCTCGAACTTGGCGAGAACGCTGATTGAGATTACCTACCGATAATGTTTGTTCTAAATCTTTATGCAAAAGCATTGGCAAGCTACGTTGACTAAATGTCACCAGGTTTTTTTGTTGTTGAACTTCTGCTGTTAATTCCTGAATACCTTTTTGATATTCTTGAATTTTGTGTCCACTGGTGATGGTTAAAGCAGCTTGTGCAGCAAAAACTTCTAAGCTTTCATAAGCTGATGCATCTGGACGCAACCCATTCCGTGGGGCATCAACGCTGATTAATCCCAATGGTTCGGATTGTGTTCCATAAATTGGAATAATTAGAGTATCTTCAGGATGCCAGGCGTTTGGCATATCAATCGATTCAGATAGAGACACTACCATTTGAATATCAGCCGGAATAATGGGCGATTGATCGTAAGGAATAAAAAATAAACTGCCAATTTCAAATTCTGGTTTCATTAATTGTGAAATGCTAGCCCATGGCTGGCGATGATTACGAATAGACTCCCATACTTCTTCACTTAAACCCGATTGTGCAACTCGAGATAATAACTCGGTTTGCGGTTCAAACAGACTGATAACAGTAATACTAAATGGAGTCGATTCTACGATGCCAGCAGCAATGGTTTGCAAGGCGTCTTGTAATGGTTGATCTACCCGAAGCGCGCGCGATGTTTCAAATAATTGCATTAAGGTTCTTGTTCGGCGGTTTGAAAGTTCTGTACGCCTTTGCTGCTCACGGTGACGTAAGGCGTTTGCAATTGCAATAGCAGACTGAACTGAAAGCGATCGAAGCAGTTCAATATCTATTTCGTCAAATCCATTTAAATCTTTACTATGCAATTCAAATAAACCATAGATGTTCTCTTGATAGGCAATCGGAATTGCCACCGCACGCACCACTTCTTCGTGCGGGCCTTCGTTTGCCATATACGTTTCCAGAGCTAAATCCGCTTGATTAAGGGCGTTAAGAGCGAGGGCTGAGAAGCCATCTTTTGTGCTATGCCCCAGAGACATCATAATTTCAGGAAGGCTATCTGTTTTCTCTTCATCTGTGGGAGATTCTTCAAAAAATATAGTTGTGCCGCAATCGGCTCTGGTTACCCGCTGGCTTTCTTCATGAATAATTCTCAATAAATCTTTTAAATCTGTGGTTACATTTAATTCTCGAGCAATACGTCCAATAGATGTAAGCATCTCTGCACGGCGGCGTAATTGTTCGTCTGTGTTATTTGAAAATTGGTTATTTTCAACCGCGACACCAAGTTGGGTTGCGAGGGTGATTGCCATTTGCAAGTCACTGTTGGTAAATGCGCCTTCGTTTTTAGCACTTAACATTAATTCGCCAATGCCTCGGCCGCGAACTACGATAGGCGCCACAATAGCTGATGAAGAGCCAATGGCACGAACCAAAGTACGATAAAAACCAAATACTCGCCGGTCTGTAGATAAGTCATTAGATAAAAATGGCCTTTGGCTGCCTGCCACAGTGACATGATAAGCAGATGGGCGCACATAAATATCTGATAATTCATCTACCAAAGATTGAGGAATATTGTAGCAAGATGGGACATGTGCTCGTAAAATGCCTTCGCTCTCATCATATAAAAATATGGTTGCATGATTGGCTTGTAGCAAGAGCGCCATTTCCTGCAGAGAATAGCGAAGGATTTCGTCAAAGGAGGCTTCTGAGCTGACCAAGCTGGCAATGCGTCGCATTGACTCGAGGCGTTGATTCCGCAAGCGGGCTTGCGCCGCCAATAAAGCATTTTCAATAATAGAAGCCACTTGCCCGGCAACAATATTAACTAATCGAAACTCTTCTCTATCTAAAGATACTTCTCCACCTTGACGGTTAGAGAGTTGCAAGTAACCCATAAAACGGTCAGATACGACCAAAGGAACTAACAATGTGTCGCGCATGCTCGCGGCTTGGGCTAAATCTTGAATAGCTAACTCACCCCATACCGAATCGAGGGCTGCGTTTTTTGTTTCTAGAATTTCTTTCCGTTCTATATATTGGTAGGCTGGGCTATCAGGTTTTATAACTGCGCGGTATAAATTAACGAATTGATTTGATAAACCATGGAATGGTGTTCGTGCTTCTAATACATTTCTTTGCTCGTCGTATAACAAAAACCCTAAAATACCAACATCAAATAAACCAACCAACCCATTAATTAAAAGTGTAAATAACTCATTAAGTTCATGCGAACTGCTGGCTGCTTGGGCTAGTTGATCTAAACCAGCCAACTGCATGTTCCAACGCTCTTGCTTTTCGTAAATTAAACTGTTACGAATGGCATAGGCTACTTGCCCTGAAACCAATTTGAGAATATTAACATCTTCAGAAGAGAAGCCGTTTATGGGAGCCACACCCACTTCAACAGTGCCTATTAGGTTTTTGTCTACAATTAGTGGAAGCCCAATATAAGCTCCCATGGGTGGCATATTTAATCCATTCGGGTCATAAGCAATGGAAGTTAACCGTGTATTACTAATAAATAATTCGCGTTGTTCTTCTATTAAATTTAATTCGTACGCACCAAATTGCGTTTGGCTCACTTGTTGCAAACTGCGGGCCGTCCCAGAGGGGCCGTCTAACCTATAGGCTGTTAAGCGCTTTTCAAATTGATTCCATACCTTTACTTCTAAATAATCGGATGGAACCATTTGCTCTAAATTAAATAAAATGGTTGTTAAAGCACTTTTTAACTCTAGGTTTGATGAAACAATTTCACTAAAATCCGCTACCGAACGTAATGCGCTTGGATGTAATGTTTCGCGAGACGCGTTTTCTGCAGCCAAAACCGTAGAATCGGCTCGACGCATAGAAACCAAAATAGCTGGAACAGTACCCGGAACACGGTAGGAGTAAGAATCTACTAAACGGCCATTAACGGAAAAACGCGCCTGACCCTCAGCCGCGCAAATTTCTAAAAATGATTCACTTGGGCGAACCCTTCGCCCCAGACGCTCGATGTTTGGAAATTCACCTTCAAGTAAATCGAACCATTCGCGTGCCGAAGCGTTCATGTGCGTTATCCGCCCTCCGGTTTGCACAATCATCATGGCATCGTTATGAGGTTGTATTTGAACAAAAAATTGTTTTGGGGCTTCTTGTGAATCTGGTCGAACTTGGGGTACCACACGCAACAAAACCCAGACTAGTAAAACAAAAACCAGTCCGAAAATGAGAAACCCAATGCCGAGGCCGAGCGTTTGCCCTTCCAGCATGGTAATCCCTAACCTACGCCAAACTCCCCGAATCCTGGCGGCGGGCTTCCGCAGCCAGTTCAGTAATTTCGCGAATATCCGCAAAACCCTGCTTGGTTGGAGAGATAACCCCTATTGCCAACGTCATCAATGGAAATTGCTCCTGACCACCTTCTTTACCCGGTGCTAAAATATATCCTTGCTGGCGATCCATAAAGTTGTAATGTGTTTGAACATCTTCTGCGAAACGACTCTTTAAGCGGTCTCGAATGCCTGCGGATGCGCCTTCAGTGGTGATAATGACGAATGTATCTCCGCCTGAATGTCCAATAAAATCTGCAGATGTACCCATAGAATCTAGGATTTCGCCAATGAGCATACCAGCAAAACGCAGCACATCATCTCCGGCGACAAAACCATAGACATCCTTAAACGGCTCAAAATTCTCTATTCTAATATCAAGGTAAGCCCAGCCATCTTCACGAATAATTCTTCTTAATTGTTCTTCAATTAAACGCCCTGCCGGTAAACCTGAGCGAGGGTCTGTTAAACTTTCTCGTTCTGAACGGCGAATAGCACCTTGAACCCGCAATTTGAGTTCTTCAATATCAAAGGGCTTCGTTATATAGTCGTCAGCGCCTAATTCCAGTCCTTGCAAACGGTCACTGCGTTCATCTTTTTGGGTTAAAAAGATAACTGGAATGTGGCTGGTTCGAGTGTTGGTACGTAATGTACGACAAACTTCATAGCCATCAATATCCGGAAGCATAATGTCTAAAACAATTAAATGTGGAAGTACTTGTCGAGTCTTTTCCAGTGCATCCGACCCCCGCATGGCTGTATCAACATCATAGCCAAGCCCACTGAAATAAATTTTTAGCATGGTAGAAATATCTACATCATCTTCCACAACCAAAAGTCTGGCTTTTCCCATAGACGAGCCTCCGTTCTAAATTTACTTTAATTACGCTTCAAAGCTTTATGAGCATTTTCGCGCACAATATCAATTTGTTCTTGCGTTACTTCCCGCTCAAAAGAGCGAAAACCACTTAATAAAAACCCGTGCTTTTTAGCCATTTTGGCTATTTCATCCACTTGGTTTCGAGAAATATTTTTTCCAAGTGTGTAATCTTCTAAACGCCCTTCTAAGGCCAAGACCATGGTTTCTGCCATACAAGCATAAGATTTGCCCGCTGGAAAACCAAAGTTAAAATGAAAATCGACAGGCCCAGGCACATCTACCATGCCGCCGTCCACCACAAGTATATCGTTTCGTGCTTTTGCAACCATTGCAGAAACGTCACGAGGCCTTGCCACATCACATACCACACTGCCCGAGCGTAAATATTCTGGACGAATAACATCATGAACGGCACTAGTCACAGTTAAAATTAACTGTGCTTCAGACAGAACATCCATACTCGTGCTGATATGTAATTTAGCGCGTGATGTTGGTTTAATTCTTTCACGCACTTCCTCTAACGTATCAGAATGACGCCCTATTAAGTATAACTCACCTACGGCTTCTGAGAGAAGTTCTGCACAAACTTTTCCAATTGTTCCGCTGGCCCCTACCACAGCTGCCGTAGCAGATTCGATAGGAATTTCCATCACCCGAGCCGCTTCTAAAATAGCTTCTACAGCCATGGAAATTGTTAAGGAATCTCCAGTTGTCACTGGCACATCCAAAGCGTTGGCTATTGTTACACCCGCATCACCAACTACAGACGTAAATGCCCCCAATCCTAAAATATTTGCGCCTAGCCGCTCAGCTAGGCGCCCAGTTTGAATAATTTTGTCATAAACCATTTTTTCTGGTAACGCTAGCATTCGACGAGGGGTATAAGGACAAGCTACAAACCACCCTTTTATTTCTTTTCCTGTAGCCTGAGATGTAATTCCATTAATTTCTGAAATATAAACAGGGGGGAAAAATGTTGAAAAAAAGTCTATTTGTTGCTCGTTAAGTACTTTTCCTAAAAATGGGTATTTTCGGCTAACATCCCTTTTAGGGTCAATTGGATGAATAATAAATGCAAAAGAATCCATAACTACCAAGACTCAAGGTCCGCTTCCTCTCGACGTGAATACAATCTTTTATGCATAAAAGAATTTTTCATCTTATGATGATCGCTATCTTCATAACGAATATCTTTATCAATAACGCGTCTTTCTTTCGAAGCTGCTAAAACCACATCCGATTCAATCGTGCGTGCTGGATAAACAATCATGCCTGAACCTAACCGGCAATTATGACCAACTGCGCCGCCAAGAACTGGGCGATTGGAAGGTTTTAATTGGTCGTTTCCATCTAAAGCACGAATAGGCGCAGGAATTAAGTTGTAATCAGTAAACGTAGACCCAGCGCCAATAAATGTGTTTCTTCCAACAACGCACATTTGCAAACAAGTGTTTTGCGCAACCATGCTGTTATCCATAATGGTGGACATAAAAAGAGCGGAACGAAACGGTAAAAAAGTCCCATCTCCAACTACAGAAAGCATTAATTGCACATCTTGTGAAAGATTAACGTTATTCCCAATGATGCAATTTTCTACCACTGCGCCCGGTCCAATAGTTACATTATCACCAATGGTAGTGGGACCATGAATAATGGCATGAGGGTCTATGAGGCAGTTTTTTCCAATTTTTACCAAAGATGAACATTCTAGTAATTGTTTACCTTCGTAAATGGCTGTGCCTAAAACACCTAACTTATAACCAAGGTCTTTTCCTAATTGGTTTTCAAAACGAGCGCCTCGTTTAAATAAACCAAAAATAATATCAACAACAAAGATATGAACCCAAGAATCAATCGCAATCATCGCCCGTAAAGGAACTTGAAATATCAAGTCACCACGCTCACCCGCCATATAGGAAGGAACATGATAATAGCCAATTTCACGCGCCTGTAAATCAATGATTAAAGGTTCAGCATCTGCTACGGGACCATTGGGGTAATACCATAAATCTGCAAGATACATATGCCCTGCAGGAGTATAGGAAGATGAAAGTGGCAAAGCATGTTCACGAAAGGCGGGGTCATCCGCATTGAAAGCCGCTCGGCAAGGCCTGCCTTTTTTCTGAGCCAATCGGATAAATTCTTGAATGTAATGTTCGTCAAAAAAAAGGTTGTCGCGGTAAACCAGCATTGGTTCGCGCAATAAAGGCAAAGGGGCGCCAGCTTTCACATCCACTTCTCGATTAACGTATGGAGCAAGGACATCTCTTTGCCAGAGCCACAATGGACGATTTTGGATTCTTAAATCGCGAGCAGCTTCGTTAAATGGAGGAAGTTTTCGGGTAGATTTTAAGATTACTTTTAACATGGTGGGTCACCCCATCGGGACCTTATCAATTGAAATGGTGCAACGCTGAAAACCATTTGCAACGCATTGAATTTCTTCTACTTTAAATATCTTTCCTGCACTAATCCAATGAAGGGCTTCTTGTAAGAGGCCGACGGCTAAGTAACAAACTGGTTCAGTTGATTTTCTTTGCCAACAAACAGGGCAACGGTCAATATGCCATAAAAGTTGATTTTCTGTTGCTTCGATTTGTACTTTTTGATCTGAATATTTATTAAATAACTCAGCAAAAGCCGTGGCACCGATTTGTAATTTTAATGGCAAAGGCATAATGCGGAAACTCATTTCGGTTAGCCCCAACAGTGGGCCAAATTCTCGCAGGCCATGTAAAAAGCAAGACCGGCCCGCCCGCAAAGCGATACCTCTTCCACCACGAGGGCCATATATTTCTTCTAAACTGACTTGTATTTTTCCAACCGCATTAAAAGAGAATTTTAACTCATGGTTATGAGGGGGATATTCATTTAACCAATCTGTAAGTTGAGCATGTTTTAACAGGGCATTAACGCTGTTTTTGCCAATAATTTCATCCAAAGCCAATAAAATAATCCGCCCCATTAGGTTTGGATAATAATAAATTGGACTTTGAATTTCCATTCTTAGTTATTCTCTTCATCCAAGAATAATTTTAATTTTTCCATAAAGTCAGACGAGGTGTCTAACATTGGAAAATGCTGTGCTTTTTGCCAGCGAACAACTTTAGCCCCTTCTACACCTTGAATGAGTGGCTGCCATTGACGCGGGTGAACAATGTTGTCTCGGTCGCCGTACATGCCTAATACCGGCACTTTTAATTGATGCAGCATTGGGCGTAAATCAGTTCGACGTAATGATGCGATACTTAAAAGGAAAGACTCTAATGTAGTACTAGATAAATCTCTATCCATCATTTGTGGAAAGCGCGGGTCGCTGCAAATAAAAGGAGAAGCAACGCGAATGCCTCCTCGCAATGCCCACATCATATTAAATAACATTTGAGCAATAAAATGGTAGCCAGCCAACTTTAATGGAATGGCTAAAGAGGAACCCACAATCGGCGAACCAACTACCACTACTTTAGAAACGCGTTGAGGATATTGCAAAGCCACAGCCAAGCTTACTGTGCCGCCCATGCTATGCCCTACCAAGGGGGCACTCGCAATTCCCAAACGGTCCATAAATTGATCGACCAAGCTTACAAAATCTTGTACCGCATAGGTTTCACGTTTTTTACCAGATTCACCAAACCCCCAAAAGTCTAAGGCATAGGTACGGTAATAACGTCCTAAATAACCCATGGTCTCTTGCCATAAGCCCCATGACCCTAACCAGCCATGTAGCAAAATGACAGGGCGGCCACGTCCATAGACTTCGTAATGAACTATTCCCTGGTCAGTTGTAATTGAAGACACGATACTATTCGCAATGGAAATTCAAGAGATTACTTGCCGCCTTCCATTTCAGCTAAGATGCTGTACAACAACTCTAACAAAACTTCTTTAACAGCACCTTTATCTGAAGCGACACAAGGCAACAATTTAACTTTTGCGTCTAAGCGCAAGGCATGGCGCATATCATCCAACTCCCAAGCATCTTCTCGATCTTGTTTATTTGCTGCCACAACATAAGGAGTGGGTGCATAAGCGCGAAAGGTTTCAAGGATAGAACGGGCTTCACGGAAAGTTTCAGGGCGTGTACTATCAACCATAACAATAAAGCCCAACATACCTTCTGAAAGAATCTCCCACATAAAATCAAATCGTTTTTGCCCGGGAGTACCAAATAAATACAATACCAAATCTTCATCTACGGTGATACGGCCAAAATCCATTGCTACCGTGGTAGCTTGTTTGACCGATTTCTCAGAATCGGATGAGATTTTTCTTTCAGTAGAAACTACATCAATTTCACTGACAGAACGAATAAATTCCGTTTTCCCTGCACTAAAGGGGCCAGTCACAACCATTTTGACCGTTTGCATAATTCATCACCCTCACAAATTTAAATGGACCGAATACGCGTGATCAAGCGGTTGACCAGCGATTTCTGTTCTTCCTTGTCCTGAACAGGCAACGATGGCCGTGCTTTTTCAGGAACAGGGGGAGCCCCCTCGGGGCGGACAACTTCAACCAAGCCAGCTTGCATTAAAGCATAAGCGATTCGACGTATTTCAATTTCACTCATCTTCGTGGCACTAGCAATTTGCTGCATTGTGTTCTTCGGGTTAATAAATGAAACCACTCGCCATTCTTCTACACTTAAGTTCATTTTTTGAATATTCGCACCAGGGCGATCCATAAACTTAAGCGCCATATCCAAACTAGGAATTTCATCTTGAAGTTGTTCTAATTCTCGTAGCTGTCGAGAACCTTCAATGATTAAATTTTCTAAATCTAAACGGACATTAATTCTATCTTCAGCGGGCAAGGCGTCATTATCAAAGCGAAATGAACCTTCTACCCATGTAAATAGTTTTCGGATGACTTCAGTAAAATAAGCCTGTAAAGAATTGAGAACATCTTCTTGAGAAAGATAACCCGCATTAATTAACATCAAACCCAATTCCTTATCCGAAATTTGAGCCGCGCGGGTTTGAATAGCCTGAAGTTGACCAGTGGTCAATCTTTTCGAATGATGTAAAACTGCAGCAAGACGATTATCGTCCTGACCTACTTGGGCATAGGCAAGTTTTCCATCACGAAAGGCAATACGTGCCGTATCTTTTGGGCCTTCAACAATTAAAGTGCCGGTTTTACTGGCTAAATTAATTAAATTAAGCAATTGCGTGACTGTAAAGTCACGTAAGTTACCTCTAAGCGCCATAGGCTGCCTCAACCAAATAGTTATCCGCAACACGCATAATAAAAAGATTATACATGTAAGGATAACAAGCGTCAAACAAATGACATCCCGCTTGTTATTAAAAATGAAAGGTTAATTAAGGAACAGGACGAGCCTCTACCAACACATCCACCCGCTCAATGGCTGGACCATAGCTAAACACTTGCCCAACGAATTCAAGTGTCTCGCCCGTTGGCAGGTTTCCTTGCCACTCCCAACGGCGCACACCGGTCACCCGGCCATCAGCCCCATACGCAACAAAAGCCAACCAAATATTTCCTGCGGCTGGAGCATCTTTAAAATACTTAAGAACACCCTTAACACTTGCGGTTGTGCCTGCTGTATCAACCTCTATTTGAATTTGGCTTGCAGAAACTGGTAAGTAACGCGCATCTCCATTAATTAATAAAGTGCTATTTTGCAAAGTTGCTGCCGCCTGTGCAGTGATAGTTTGATTAGCAAAAAAGGTAACCAAAGGTAGCGATTGCCCGGCTGGGATGATATTTAAAGGAGTATAAGCGGGCTGGCTCACCACAAGCTTTCCATCCGTGTCGAGTAAATTTACCTGAGCGATAGCATTTTCTATGGCAGTGGAAAATGGGTTATAGGCTAGCACCAAACAATATACGCCACTGCCGGATGGAAAACAAACTGGCTGCTGTAACACAATTCCTGCTGGGGTTGGCGCCGCGATGGCTTGGGCATCTTCAGAACTGGCTGGAATGCGAATTTCTTGCCCTACAAAAAGGGTTTCTGCAACCACACCTGGGTTAGCTGTTAATAAATCTTTTAATTGAATATTAAACCGTTCGGCAATTTCTCCTAAGGTGTCATTTTTTGTAATGGTATAAATGAAAGGAGTTGCCGAAGGCAATGGAATTTGCGTTTGAAACAAAGTGGGGGTTGGAAGTAAAAAAACCGTCTGCGTTGCATACGGTTGGAGAATAACAGGAGCAAGGCTTTCGGCTGAGTCTGCAGGGGTGGGTAAGAGTGAGCAGCCAGAAATAAATATGAATATCATCAAATTGAATATTAATTTCTTAATCATTAAATTTAATTATATCAGCCGGTAAGAGGCTTGCCCCACTGCCCTGCCTGTGCTAGACTCTTACCATGTCTGACTTTTTACCGTCTGAAGTTTCTCCGGAAGAGTTATTATTAGAACAAGCGATTGACGACATTCGTCAACGAAAATTTTCGAGCGCGCGAGATACTTTAACCCGCTTACTTAAAACAGACCAAAATAATGCTACATATTGGGTTTGGATGAGCGCGGCGATGGAAACCCAAAAAGAAAGACTTTATTGCTTACAAGCCGCCTATAAAGTAGACCCTACCAATGCGGCAGCGAGGCGCGGTTTATTGCTGCTCGGGGCCTTACCCGCAGACGATTCGATACAGCCTTTTCCGATGAATCACCCCCGCTCGTGGGAGGAAAAATTAAAGGTTGTAGATGACAAACCCAAAGTAACCGGTATTAAAGCTTTAACGGGAAACCCCATTTTTCGATTGGCGGCTATTTTAATAATTGGAGCTGGTTTGGTTGGCGGTGTCATTTGGGGGTTTACTGCCAACACGCCTTTAAATCCATTGCGAACGCAACGCGCCAGCAGCGGCGGCACATTTACCGCCACCGTTACGGCTATTTCTCAAAGAACACCAACGCCGGGGGCTGGGGCTACTTCTCCGCTCGCGGGATTAATTTCTGAGCCTTATACCCCAACTCCTATTTATGCTGCCACGCCGCACGGAGATGTTGCGCTGGATAGTTATCGGGGGGCGATGCGGGCGTATAACAATGGGCAGTGGGAAATGGTAGCCATTATGATGGCTCAGGTTGCCACCGCACAACCCGGGTCTGTGGATGCGATTTATTTCATTGCTGAATCGTACCGATTAAGTGGGCGGTACGAAGAAGCCTTGGATACGTATCAGCAAGCGATTGTTATTAATTCCAATTTTGCTCCAAACTATTTAGGCCGCGCGCTAACCAAACTAGCTCAAAACCCTCGAAACAACGTGCTTAATGACTTAGACGCAGCCATTAAACTTGATGATAACTATGCCGAAGCTTATATTCATCGCGGTTTGTATCACTTAAATAAAAACAATACCGATGCCGCTTTAAGCGACTTTCGAAAAGCGGCGACCTTACTGCCGGGCTCTCCCATTGCTCAACTTGGGCTAGCCAAAGTTGCCTTAGCCAAAGGCAATTATGATGAAGCCGTTTTAGCCGCAGAAAAAGCCAACCAATTGGATTTAACTAACCTAGAAAGTTACTTGGTTTTAGGAAGCGCCTACCGATTAAATGGCGAATTAAATAAATCGGTTAGCTTACTTGAAACCTATGTGCAATATTCGCCCGATAATGCCGAAGCCTTTTTAGCACTTGGTCAAGCTTATTATTATGAAGATCGCTTAGATGAAGCCTTAATCTCTATTAACAAATCAATAGCGCTTGATGAAAAAAGCTCCGAATCTTTTTTGTGGCGGGCTGAGATATATTTAAAGCAAGGGGAAAATGAAAAAGCGCTGGATGATTTCAAAAAAGCCAAACAATTTAATCAGGGTTCATTTGATGCAGGGGTTGGTTTAGCCCGCGCGTATATTGCTTTAGGCAGCTATAACAATGCCTATGCCCTTGCTTTATTGCCCCTTGAAGCACTGGTAGAGACCGATATTCAACGCGGACAACTTTATTATTACCGCGCTATCTCGCTTGAAAATTTAAATGAAGCCGATGCTGCCTACCGAGATTGGCGCGCACTTTTAGATTTGCCAGAAAAAGCAGTCAGCCAAGCGATGCGTGATGAAGCCCAAAAACGAGCAGATGCGCTCCGCTCTCCTACCCCTGCACCTGCTACCAATACACCAGCTATTAGCAAAACCCCAATCGCTACTCAAACCCGATTCCCTTCGGCAACCCCATCCCCAACCATCACACCGAAGCCCAGCGCGACCCCATAAAAATTAAAATCCCGCTTTTCAGCGGGATTTTTATTTACTGTTTATTGGCAGCCCGCCTACAAGTTGGGCAT
>CAYOGW010000075.1:0-10346 GCA_964403635.1 uncultured Anaerolineaceae bacterium
GCAATGGCAGGCGTAAAACTACCTGAACCAAAACAATTTGGGCTAGGGTAATATGCTAATCACGAATGCCACCCTTATCACCTGGGGCAAAAACAACAAAATCTTAGCCAATCAGGCTGTATTTCTAAAAAACGGAAAAATTGATTCGTTCGGTCCGCAATTAGAAATGCTTGAAAAACATCCCTCCGCAGAAATAGTAGACGCAAAGGGACAGTTATTAATGCCCGGCAATATTTGCGCCCATACCCATTTTTACGGCATGTATGCCCGCGGAATGTCGATCCCCGGTGAAGCACCAATTAATTTCAAACAAATTTTAGAGAAATTATGGTGGCCATTAGACCAAGCTCTAGATGAAGAAGCTGTGCGCCTTTCGGCTTTGGTATGCTTGGTGGATGCGATTAAACACGGCACCACCACACTGATAGATCATCACGCTTCACCCAACTTTTTGCTGGGCTCGCTGGATGCGATTGCCGCTGAAGTAGTTAATTCCGGTCTGAGAGCGGTACTGTGCTACGAAACCACAGACCGCTACGGAGAAGAAAAAACCCAACAAGCCATTGAAGAGAATAGCGCATTTATTAAAAATGCTCCCAATCAATATGGCGATACCATCCGTGGCACCTTTGGCTTACATGCGCCGTTAACCTTATCCAAAAAAACTTTAGAAGCCTGCCTTAAAGCCGCCCCAGCTGATAGCGGCTTTCACATCCATGTCTGCGAATCGACCGATGACATCTTAAAAGTTTCCCAAGAAACAAACGGCCAATCACCATTAACTTGGCTTAACCAAATTGGTATTTTAGGTTCGAGCAGTATCGTCGCCCATGCCGTTCACATTACCCCAGCAGATATTAACTTACTTGCCGAAAGCAAGACTTGGGTTACCCATCAACCACGCTCCAACATGAACAACGCCGTCGGGGTTGCCCAAGTGGAAGCCATGCTTCAGGCTGGTGTTTCTGTTGGCTTGGGCAATGATGGTTTTTCCAATAGTATGTGGGATGAATGGAAAGCGGCGTATATGCTGCATAAAATTAATCAGCAAGACCCACGAGCTATGAACGGTTACGATATTATTAAAATGGGTATTCAAAATAATGCCGCGCTTGCCAATCAATTCTTTGACAATCAAAAACTTGGGGTTATCGAAGCAGGCGCGGCCGCGGATTTAATCTTAGTAGATTATCACCCCCCAACGACATTAACCGCCGAAAACCTACCTTGGCACATTTTGTTTGGCTTCCGAGATTCAATGGTTACCACAACTATTGTCAATGGCAAGGTACTCATGCAAGATCGACAACTCTTAACGTTAAACGAAGCCGAAATTGCCGCCCACGCCAGAGAAATTGCTCCGCGCATTTGGCAGCAATACAATACCTTTGCAAAAGGATAATTAATGAAATGAATACTTCTCCCCGCCCTATTTTGGCTGTTCTCGGTGGAACAGGCAAAGAAGGTAAAGGCTTAGCCTTTCGCTGGGCCAAAGCCGGATACACCGTCATAATTGGCAGCAGAACCGAAGAGAAAGCCCTGCTGGCCGCGCAAGAAATAAACGCATTAATCGCTTCTGCCAATATTAATGGCATGGAAAATTCTGCCGCCGCTCAAGCCGCAGAAATCTGCATTCTAACGGTCCCTTACAGCGCTCATCGTGAAACTCTTGAAACATTAAAAGAACACTTACAAGGCAAATTGCTTGTGGATGTGACCGTTCCACTTGTGCCGCCCAAAGTAATGAAAGTACAAATGCCCATCGCAGGCTCCGCCGCGCAAGAAGCCCGCGAAATACTCGGCGAAAATGTAGAAGTGGTTGACGCTTTTCAAAATATTTCGTACGAACACTTAATGGATGACGAAACCGTTGAATGTGATGTCCTAGTAACAGGCTCGTCAAAAGAAGCCCGTCAGCGGGTGCTTGAATTGATTGCCGCGGCAGGCATGACCGGCTGGGATGCCGGTCCAATTGAAAATTCTGTTGTGGTGGAAGGGCTAACCAGCCTATTAATCTACATCAACAAGCAATACGGCTCTACCCATGCCGGCATTAAAATTACTGGCATTCACTAAACTGTGACACTTACATTAACAGCCTTAACCGGCATTCCATTCATTAAACCCAACGACAATTTAGCCGAAATTATTCTTTCTGCTTTAACCAAAAATAATATTAGCCTACAAGATGAAGATGTTTTGGTGTTGGCACAGAAAATTATCAGCAAGGCTGAAAACCGACGTGTTAATTTAAACAGCATTACGCCCAGCCAGCCCGCCTTTGATCTCGCAGAAACTACCGGTAAAGACCCCCGTTTGGCACAATTAATTCTTAACGAAAGCCGCCAGGTTTTACGAGCACGCATGGGCACAGCCATTGTGGAGCATAATTTAGGCTTTGTATGCGCCAATGCCGGAATCGATCATTCTAACGTAGAAGGCGGTGACGATTGGGTGCTGTTGCTACCGCTTAACCCAGACCGCTCGGCGCAAGAGATTCGATTGGCGATTCAAGAAGCGACCCAAAAGAAAATTGCCGTGTTAATTATCGACTCTCATGGCCGCGCGTGGCGAATTGGTACTGTGGGCGTTGCCATTGGCTTAAGTGGTCTGCCCGGCTTGGTAGATTTACGCGGCGAACAAGACTTGTTTCAGTACACTTTAAAAATTACCATTGTTGGCGCGGCAGATGAACTAGCCGCGGCCGCTTCGTTGGTGATGGGCCAAGCTGCCGAAGGCACACCCATAGTACATGTGCGTGGTTTTCCCTACCCGCAACGCGAAGGAAACCTGCAAGAAATCCTTCGCCCAGCCGAACAAGATATGTTCCGCTAAAGGAACACTAACAGAAATCTTACGCGTGCCTGATACACTTAAACCCACAAGTTTTACAATTTTCTTTTAATTAAGGAGCCTTATGAGTTTTCCCGCCATTTTTGCGGATTTATTTACCGACACTTGCCGCGCCTACCTTTACCTGGCTACCATTATGCCAGACGGCTCGCCCCAAGTTACCCCCATTTGGTTTAATACAGATGGTCAGCATATCTTAATTAATTCTGCCAAAGGCCGAGTAAAAGATCAAAACATGCGTGCCCGCCCCCAAGTGGCAATGGTCATTCAAGACCCCGCAACCCCATACCGGTATCTGCAAATTCGCGGCGAAGTTATAGAAATTACAGAGCAAAATGCGCTTGCCCATATTGGTTTTTTAGCTAAAAAATATACCGGTAAAGACTGGAAAGAAAATAATAAAGAAACCCGTGTGACTTATAAAATTTTGCCGCGTTTTTTCGACCAACATTAAAAAATGGATTCCCCGCACACCTTTCTACGCGCACGCCGTTCTATTCGCCGTTTCTTAAATACGCCTATAGCACAAGATAAATTAGAACGGATTTTAACCACCGCCGGGTTTGCTCCATCTGCGCATGGACGCCAACCCTGGCGGTTTGCTGTACTAACCACAGACTCCCCCAAAGCCTTGCTCGCCGATAAAATGAGCGAGGCATTCATCCGAGACTTAACCAAAGACAAACTGCCACAAGAAGAAATTAACAAAAGGGTTGAAATTTCTCGAAACCGTATTCTGCAAGCACCAATTGTCATCATTTTATGTATGGATGCTTCTGAAATGGATGAATATCCTGACCCAACCCGCCAAAAAGCAGAAATGAACATGGCTATCCAATCCACCGCCGCAGCTGGTTTACAATTAATGCTCGCGGCAGAAGCCGAAGGATTAAATAGCGTATGGACGTGTGGGCCATTGTTTACGCCTAAAACGGTTTCGAAGACATTAAAATTACCAAAAAGTTGGCAACCACAAGCCATGATATTTTTAGGGTATTCTGACATTGAGCCCAAACCTAAAAATATTAAACCTTTGACTGAAACTACACTTTTTATCACTTAGGAATTTATTAATGAAAATTACAGCACTTGCAGGCGGAGTGGGCGGTGCAAAACTAGCTCACGGCTTGGCAGTCTCGCTACCGCCTGAAGAACTCGCCATCATCGTTAACACCGGCGATGACTTTGAACATTGGGGATTGAAAATATGCCCAGATCTCGATACCGTTTGTTATACCTTAGCGGATATAGCCAACCCAGAAACTGGCTGGGGGCGAAAAAGTGAAACTTGGCAAACCTACCATAACGTTAGCCAACTTGGCGGGACAGATTGGTTTCGCCTAGGAGACCAAGACCTGGCTACACATTTGGTTCGTACTGAGCAATTAAAAAATGGAGAAACCCTAAGTGAAATTACAAAATCTTTTTGTAAAACATGGGGAATTCAACATTTAATTTTTCCAATGTCTAACCAACCCATAGCGACGATGGTAGACACCGTTGAATTTGGTGAAATGGCTTTTCAGGAATATTTTGTAAAGCAAAAATGCGAACCCAAAGTAAAAGGCTTTCGATTTGCTGGCATAGAGCAAGCTCAGCCGGTTTACCAAGCAGAACAATGGATTAATGGTTCGGATGCAATTGTTTTTTGCCCATCTAACCCTTGGGTGAGTATTGACCCTATTTTAGCGGTATTCAATTTTCGGGGTAGCCCGCTTAAAAAGCCCGTTGTGGCGGTTTCACCGATTATTGGCGGCGAAAGTGTCAAAGGTCCGGCAGCTAAAATGTATCGCGAATTAAATATTCGACCATCTGCTTTGGCCGTAGCAGAACATTATCAAACCATATTGCACGGCATGGTTATTGATACGATTGACGAAAAATTAAAAAATGCCATTGAAGCCCTTGGCATAAAGGTCTTAGTTACCAATACAATCATGCATACACCAGAAGACAGAAAACGACTGGCAAAGGATGTGCTACACTTTACCAAGAGGATTTTAGAATGACGATTTGGGCTATTGTCCCTGTAAAACCATTACGGCTGGGAAAATCTCGCCTTTCTGAAGTGCTAACAGAAGACGAACGCGCCCAATTAAATCGCATTTTTTTAGAGCGGGTTTTGGGTACCTTAAAAGAAGTACAAGAAATTAGCCAAGTATTAGTGGTAAGCCGAGATGCTGAAGCACTTGCCATAGCCCGTCAACTGGGTGCAAAAACTGTTTTAGAAGACGGACCGCAAGAATTAAATACAGCGCTAAAGCGAGCGACATCGATTGCGATGGGACTCGCTGCACGCGGTGTATTAATATTACCTGCCGATTTACCACTGGTAACCGCGGCAGATATTCGAGCATTTATCCATGGCGTAAATGGCAGCGCAATCGTACGAATTTCGCCAGACCGCCGCAGCGACGGCACCAACGCCTTACTGGTTTGCCCACCCGCTTTAATTGAATATGACTATGGACCTGGCTCATTTAATCGCCATTGCCAGCTTGCTTTAAACGCTGGTCTCAAGGCGGAAGTAATTGAGAACCCTAACCTAGCCTTAGATTTAGATTTACCCAACGATTTAGAGTTGTACCGTTGTATTATTGAAGAACAAGGAAACACTTTAAAACAAATTTTCTCATAACCCTAAGGAGGCATAATGACTGACCGAGTTGCTCTGTATTTGCAAGATTCGCATGATTTACGAGATGGGCTAGATTACGCTCGCTATGCAGAAGAAAAGGGCTTTGAAGCAGTTTGGCAAGCCGAAAGCCGCCTTGTCCGTGATGCGATTGTGCCAATGGCAGGTTATGCCGCGGTTACTGAGAAAATTAAAGTGGGTTCAGGAGTAATTAATAACTGGACCCGAAATATTGGCCTTTTGGCATCTACTTTTTTAACATTAGATGACCTAGCCCCCGGACGAATTATTTGCGGAATTGGGGCATGGTGGGACCCGCTAGCAAAAAATGTTGGCATAGACCGAAAGAAGCCTTTAACAGCCATGAAAGAAACCATCACTGTGTTGCGCCGCCTGCTCGATATGGAGCGGGTTACTTTTCATGGCGAGTTTATTCATGTAGATGGTATCGAACTGGATGTTGTACATGGCCGCCGAGAACCGCGCAATGTTCCCATTATGATTGGGGCGACAGGCGACAAAATGATGGAAATGACGGGCGAAATTGCAGATGGAGTTGTACTTAATTACTGTGTTCCCCCAGAATATAACGACAACGCCTTAGAACAATTATATTTAGGCGCAAAACGTGCTGGGCGAACCCTTGAAGAAATTGACCGTCCGCAATTGGTTGTTTGCTCTGTTGACCATGACCACGACAAAGCCATTGAAACAACTAAAGAACTACTTTGCCAATATTTAGCTCAACAACCCCACATTGCCAAGGCTTCAGGCGTGTCAGATGAAGTCGTACACCAAATTCAGTCCATATTAGGCTGGCCCGCGACCAAAGAACAAATTAACAAAGCCAAACATTTGGTACCCGATGCGCTGGTTCATAAAATCACGGCTTCTGGCACGCCAGATGAGGCCAGAGCAAAAGTAAAAGAGTATATAAAGCGCGGAGCAACCTGCCCCATCTTATACCCCGTTGGCGGAAATGTCCGCTTACTAATAGACACTTTTTCTTAATCGGACTATAATCGTCGACTTGTGTGTTCACACAAAGAGGCCAATCAATGACAAAAGACAACTCCATATTCCCAGACCCACCCGCCCATCTCAAAGATGAATATGAGCGGGTTAAGGCAATTCTTGCAGCGCAAACCGCAATTGTGCAACGCTTTATTGAAGCGCAAGCGAGACAAATAGCTGAAGCCTTAATCGATTCTCATTCACAGGTTAAATTTACGTTACCAGACCGTGTCATCATCAAAGTTTCGCAACTAGATGAAGCCGCAACTGTGACAGTGCCTGAAAGCAACCGTAATCAGCAAATTGGCGGATTAATGTTTCGGCTAAGCGGAAAAGATTTGAAGGAAGAAGTTCGTCACCGATTAAACGAATTAGAACAATCTCCCGACCAAGCCATTTCGAACAGCACAAGCCTACTCCGCTATGCTGTCGCACAGCAGCTGGTTTACAGCATGCTGCCCTCCGGGCGAAGCGTCGAATATCGCGCCGTGGATGGAGAAAGTATTCCCAGCATCCCAACCGCAGACCTTGAACCAGAATCAGCCATTACCCAAGCATCAGATGCTATTGCGCAAGAAGGCAAAAGTGAAGCCGGTCGAGGTGATTTTCAGGTTCCATTTGTTCCAGCTGCCCGCCGATTTTATCTGCCCCAATGGGTTGCTTTTGATGACGCCGACAATTTACTAGCAGGCACAGAAAAAGAAGCAGAAGCCCATGTTGTTTCTATGCAACGATATATCAATATCCTCCACATGGCTTCTTCACTGGCTCCTTATTTCATTGTTGATGAAGAATACCAAAAGAAACGTTATGGCATGCTTGGCCAATTAATTAATCAAGGTCGCGCATTGGCTCGCTATAAAGTTAACGAAATGATCAGAGTAATTAAAGAACGTGCCAAAGCTGGCACATTAAATCGCGGGCTCAGCCTGAGCATCCCCTACTTCGACGACCAAGATCTTAAGCTGGAAACCTCTCACTTAGAAATTGTTCCCGCAGGTCGAATCATGTTCGTACCCGCTTTTGTTGTCCGCGCCGCGAGAGAAGAAGCCGCCAAGCGCGCTCAAGACACTCGCTTTAACGACTCTACTCGCAACCATTTAATGAACATCCTTCAGGCACTTGAAAATGCCTTTACTGGCTCGGCTCAGTAGCCGAACAGAAAGAATACAAAATGATTTTCTCCATTCTTTTATTAGCTGTTATTGTTTACCTTGCTTGGCGGGCTGCGCCGCGTGAACACCATGACGATTCACCAGTGCATGGCGCGGGGCAAGTCGGTTTATTGGCTGCAGTCGCCTTGTTTGGTGTCGATTATTTCACCTCTTATTTTTATGCTACCGGCGAAATGATGCATGCTTTACATCCCTATGGCATGGAAAATTATGCCTATATCGCTGTTGTCGTCATTGCAATTGCCAATATTGTTTTCGGCTCTTTATACATGTATTCATTGGGAATTTTTAATGAGGGCGGTGGTTCGTTTACTGCTGCCATGCGATATCTTGGCCCATCCCTAAGTTTAATTGTGGCTGTTATTTTGTTACAGGATTACATCTTAACCATTGTGGTTTCAACTTTATCTGGCGTAGATCAATTACTCTCCCTTCAAAGCGCAGGTGGCATTCATTGGCTTTGGCACTTTGCCATTGGAGCCGGGTTAGTTAGCATCACTTGGTATTTAACCATTCGCGGCCGCGGAGAATCTGCTCAGTTAGTTTTTACCGCTTTAGGCATTTTTGTGTTAATGACCATCACCATGGGCATTGGATTAATGATTGCCCAGGCCGCCAAAGTCGCGCCGTTACCCCCATCTGGTCATGAAGCGGAAGCAGTGAAATCGATTTGGGAAGCATTATTTCACATGTTAGCCGCATCCATGAAAGGGATGGTTGCATTAACCGGCCTAGAAGCGATGTCCAATGGCATTCAATTTGTAATTGATGAAGATGCAGGGTTTGTTAAATGGGGCAAAAAACACATGACCCGCCTCAACAGCTTGTGGAATTTTTACAGCGGCAAAGCCGGAATTGGTCGTTTCGTACAAACATCCTTTCTTTTTTACGGAGCGATTACGACCCTTTTTCTTACTTATTTCGCCATTCACTTTCAGGCATTTGATGGGGTAGAAGGAAGAACTTTGGTAGGAAACCTAGCCTTTTTAGGATTTACTCAATTCCCTGGTGGCGAAATTCTCTTTTGGGTTTATCAAATTTTAGCCGTTGGCCTTCTCACCGCCGCTTCTATGACTGCTTTTCAAGATTTACAAGCCATCACATGGCGCAATGTTGCCATTGGTGAAATTCCTGAAGTTGTGGTCTACCGAAATGCCAGCGGAACTTTTACACGTCCCGTCACGGCGGCAGCCATAGCGGCGATAATTTTGCAATTTGTATTTAAAGCCGAAACCAGCGCTGCCATTCCGTTTTATGGCGTGGGTGTCTTTATGCCTATTGCCGTTATGGGCTTAGCGCTTCGTGAACATGTCAAGCAAAACCTAACGGGTTCATCACGGTTTTGGGGACTCTTTGGTACTACCTTTGCAACCGCGCTAGCTACCTTTATTTTTGTTGGACAAATTGTAAGTAAGTGGCATGAAGGCGGCTGGGTAGTTTTGCTTACATTCACAATATTAATCATCCTAGCCAATATCATGCTTATATCCCCTGCCGGATATCGAAATCCAGAAGATATTCATCGCATTATTCGTGAAAAATCTCGTATCGAAGGACAAATGGGTAACATTGTAGAATGGCAATCCTTACGAATGCAAGAATATCGTTACACGGTTCTCATGCTTGTTTCACGCTTTTTTGGCTTGTTTGGGCTATTTAAACCACTGCGGTTCGAAGATCCTACTAGCCCTGCCTCGCCCGGCACATTTGAAGATGCCATGAGTCATGACCACGACAAGACATTTATTGAGCAATACTTAGAAAGTCAACCCAAAAAACAACCTCGCTTAGGCGGCCGACCAACCGAAAGCGCACCCGGAGACGAGGAATAATATTAAGGGGAGACAAAGCCCGTATTTTGTCTCCCCTTTTATTTTCACCATGATTACTGAACCGATTTATACCCTGCGAACGAAAGATGTTTTTCATTCGCTTGAAACATCGCCAGAAGGTTTAAGCCATCAAGAAGCACAAGACCGATTGGCACTCTATGGGCGTAACACCCTCTCAGAAAAGCCAAAAGATCCCCTTTTTCTGCGGCTGGCAGCGCACATATTTACCCCACAAGTGGGAATATTAATTGTTATCTCCATCTTGTTTTTAATCCAAGATGACTGGCCATTTGCCCTCGCCATCTTTATCCTTTCGATTGCAAACAGTTTTTTTGCGCTCTGGAGAGAATATCGCGCAGAACAAGCGATACAAAAACTACAAGAAATTTTGCCCGTTTACACCCGAGTATTAAGACAAGGGCAAGAAGAAAGCATCCCTGCCAGCCATGTTGTACCTGGTGATATTTTAATTCTCGCTGAAGGCGATAATATCTCTGCTGATGCCCGCGTAATAGAAGAATATGGCCTTCGCGTCAACAATGCCACTCTCACCGGCGAATCGATGGCTGCAAAAAAAGGTGCCGAAGCCTCCGATCACACCGATATTAGCGAATTAGAGCAACCTAACTTAATATTTGCAGGAACATCGATTGCCTCCGGCACCGGGCGCGCTGTAGTTTATGCAACCGGTATGCTCACCCAGTTTGGGCGCCTCGCTCATTTAACGCAAGCCACTACCGACGAGCCCAGCCATTTCCAAAATGAACTTCGCCATTTAACCAATGTCATCACATTAATTGCTGCTGCAGTGGCCGCTCTGGTCATGATTACAGCTTT
>CAYOGW010000075.1:10446-12812 GCA_964403635.1 uncultured Anaerolineaceae bacterium
GGCGAATTTGAACCCTCACCCGATAACCAAATCTGGGAAGAAGATTTTTTAACTCTGTTAGAGGCAGCTGCCTGCTGTAATAATTCACGCTTACAAGCCCCTACTGCTGAACACCCAATGTGGTCAGGGCTAGGTGATCAAACCGAAGTGGCGCTTAAGGTTACGGCGGTCAAAGCGCAAATAAATGAAGCCTCTTTAGGAATTTTATATCCACGGGTTCATGAAATCCCATTTGATGCCCGCCGAAAACGAATGACTACCATTCATCGTGAAATGCAAGATGAATTAGCCTTTACCAAAGGCGCTCCTCGTGAAGTCTTACAACTTTGCACCAATATTTTAATTAATGGTCAAATACAACCACTAACCGAAGACTTACGCGCCGAAATTATGGCTGCCAATGACACCTATGCCCGTCGCGCGTTAAGAGTATTAGGGGTTGCCAAGCGGGTCATGCCATTAAAATCAGCCCCTTACAACCCAGAGACAACCGAGCAAAATTTAACCTTCCTTGGTTTAATCGCTATGATGGACCCGCCACGCCCCGAAGTAGAAAAAGCGGTTCAAATATGCCGTGAAGCGGGAATTCGCATTGTCATGATAACAGGCGATTATGGTTTGACCGCTGAATCGCTGGCGCGGCGTGTTGGCATGCTAACAACACCAAACGCCCGTATTATCACTGGCGCCGAATTAGACGAGATGACTGATATTGAAATTCAAAAAAACCTTCAAGGCGAGGTCTTATTTGCTCGCATGGCTCCAGAACATAAAATGCGCATGGTGGCTGCCTTTCAATCCCGTGGAGATGTTGTCGCTGTTACCGGTGACGGCGTAAACGACGCCCCAGCCTTACGGAAAGCAGATGTGGGGATTGCCATGGGTATTGTCGGCACCGATGTCGCAAAAGAAGCCGCGGATATCATCTTAACAAACGACAATTTTGGTGCAATCGCAGATGCGATTAAAGAAGGCCGCGGCGTTTTTGACAACATTCGAAAATTTATTACCTACATATTTTCCAGTAACGTTCCAGAAATAATGCCCTTCCTATTAACAGCGTCCTTCCCTGCCATTCCGCTGGCGTTGACAGTTCGTCAAGTTTTAGCAATCGACTTAGGAACAGATTTTTTACCTGCCATAGCCCTCGGCATGGAAAAACCGGAACCAGATGTAATGAAAAAACCACCTCGGCGGCCCAACCAACCCCTCATTGATAACGGTCTATTAACCAGAGCGTTCCTATGGCTCGGTATGATCGAAACCGTTCTTTGCTATATCGCTTTTTTCTCAATTTACATATTAACTGGCAACGCAGAATTAATTGGCCTCGGCTGGGTATTAGACATACTTCCCATTCCAGAAAGCTTCATCACCGCCCTTAATCCCGAAACGACAACAGCCCTCGCCGTGACCAGTTTTCACGCAGGCGTTGTCCTCTCTCAAATCGGCAATGCTATGGCTTGCCGATCAGACCGAGTGCTCGGACGAAGCCTTAAATATATTAGCAATCCATTCTTAATTTTTGCATTAATCGCAGAATTAATTGGCATATTAGCCATTATTTATATCCCCGGTTTAGCCCAAGTGTTTGGACATATTGATTTACCCTTCAGTTATTGGATTGGGATTGGAAGTTTTCCATTTATCTTATATGCCTTAGAATCAATCCGAAAACAAATTGTTTTTCGCAAAACGAATAAAATAGGGATTGTACATTCATGAATCATACGGTCAAGTTTTTCTGAGCCATTATCAAAGGAGGATGAAATCATGAAAGTGATTGTCATGGGTTGTGGGCGTGTCGGTTCTACCGTCAGCCTGCTATTGGCCCAAAAAAACCACGATGTAACCGTAATTGACCACAGGGACGAAGAAGCGCGCACTAGGTTAGGACCTGATTTTAAAGGCCGCATCATTAAAGGGCTTGGCTTTGACCAAGATGTGCTCGAAAACGCCGGAATTAAACAAGCCGAAGCCTTTGTGGCTGCCAGCTCATCAGACAACGCCAACATTGTTGCAGCCCGCATTGCTCGCAATATGTTTCATGTACCCCGCGTTGTCGTGCGCATGTATGACCCTCGCCGCGCCGAAATTTACCAAAGGCTAGGTCTCATGACCATTTCCAGCACAGACTTAGGCGTCCGTCAAATCTACGAAATGGTTACCCACACAGATTTAAATATTTTACAAACCTTTGGGCGTGGCGAAGTCTCCATTTTGGCGCACGAAGTCAGCTACCACCTAGAAGGCCGCACCGTGCGAGATTTAACCATCCCCAACGAAGTGAACATTTTCTCCATTACACGCAAAGACCAAGCCTTCATTCCCGCCAACAATGCGGAGTTTCAAATTGGCGACATTTT
>CAYOGW010000076.1:0-12755 GCA_964403635.1 uncultured Anaerolineaceae bacterium
CCTTTTAATTCTAAAACCTTGGTCATTGCGCGTTCTCCTGGTTGGAAGGGCATGAATTGTTCTGTTATGCCAGCCAGCTTATTATTCCGCATGATTTACCAGTTTTCATGCTTTGATGGCTTTTTCCCTCATTATATATATTTTAGTCGGTTTTATTAATTTTATCCTACAAACACAGCAATTGTATGACAAGTTTGCGACAAATAAAAAGGTCGGAGGGCATTGCCCTCCGACCTTTTGTAAAACAATTTGAAGCGAATTATTGACCGAGAACGCCGTCTACGGTCAAGGAGCCGTCAGCCAAAGCGGCAGAAATGGCATCCAATTCAGCTTGTAATTCGGCAGAAGCGCCAGCAACAGCGGCCAAACCAACACCACCATTAGCAATGGTACCGGTGTAAATGCCACCAGCGAAGGTGCCTTCGTAACCAGCTTTAGCAGCTTCAAAAACAGCTACGTTAACGTTCTTCAAAACGCTGGTCAAAATGACATCGGTGTATTCGCTAGCTGAAACAGTCCAGTCAACATCAACGCCGATGATCTTGCAGGAACCGGTGTCTTTGCAGTAAGCAGCAGAACCGAGACCAACAGGGCCAGCAACAGGCATAATGATGTCAGCGCCTTCTTGTACAAAGGATTCAGCAAAAGCGCGGCCGTCATCAGTGGATTCAAAGTTGCCGGTGAAAGCGCCATCAGAAGCAGCGGTGCTCCAACCCAAAACTTCTACGTTGGTGCCCTTTTGAGCGTTGTAGTACTTCACGCCAGCTTCAAAACCCTTCATGAAGATGGTAACTGGAGGAATGTTAATGCCACCAAAGGTAGCAACTTTGCCGGTGGTGGTGCTAGCGGCAGCAGCGTAACCAGCCAAGAAACCAGCTTGGTCAGTTTGGAAGGTTAAGCCCAAAACGTTGGGTAATTCGGTAGCAGAACCGCAAGAAGTACCTTCAACAGCATCACCAAAGCAGTCAGGGTAAGCATAGTCAACAATGGCGAAGTTGGTGTCAGGGTTGGCTTTCGCAGCGGTAGCAGTGTCTACACCGAGCAAGAAACCAACGGTAACAATTAAGTTGGTGTCTTCATCTAAGAACTGTTGAATGTTCTTAGCATAGTCAGACTGACCTTGAGATTCCAAATACTTGCCTTCAACACCGAGTTCTTCGATAGCTTTTTCGATGCCTTGGAAAGCGCCGGCATTGAAGGATTTGTCATCAATACCACCCAAGTCGGTTACTTGACCAACCTTGTAAACCATCATGGATTCTTCAGAAGAAGAAACGGCCTCTTCGGAAGAAGAAACAGCCTCTTCAGAAGAAGAAGCAGCGGCTTCTTCAGTTGCAGGGGCAGCGGCGGGGGCGCAAGCGGCTAACAACATGGTTGCAACCAAAAGCGCAGCAAAAATTGTGTAAAGCTTTTTCATTCTTATCTCCTCGAACGGGTAAAAAAGTGGTTAAGATGGGGCGCAATTTTTATAAAACTTGCATACCCACATATCGGGCATTAAGTATAGTGCTGATACGCTAATTCTGCAAGTCCGTTATTTAAAAGCCTCGATTGCAGCTTTTTTTTAAAGATTAGCCTTATTTAATAGCATCTTCCTTTAATTCAGATAAAATGAACAAAGTACAACAAAGAGCAAAATTAAAAATTCAGGAGAGCCGATGTCTCAACCTAAAAATAAAAAGAACGAAGAAAAATCACCTGCTTCAGATTTTGATTTGACTGCCATAGAAGTTGCGGTTTTAAACATATTAAAAGCGGTGGGAGAAAACCCAGACCGTGAGGGGTTACAAAATACGCCCAACCGTGTGGCGCGTATGTACCCCGAATTATTAAGTGGTTACGCGGCAGACCCGATTAAACTGGTTAACGACGCCCTCTTCAGCGTTGAATATGATGACATGGTGATTGTGCGAGACATTGAGTTTTACAGCCTGTGTGAACATCATATGCTTCCATTTATTGGTCGCGCCCATGTGGCTTACATTCCTAGCGGAAAAGTGATCGGACTTTCAAAAATTCCTCGGGTTGTAGATATGTACGCCCGCCGTTTGCAAGTTCAAGAGCGCATGACCCGCCAAATAGCCGACTTTATTAATGACCTCCTTAAGCCGCAAGGCGTGGCAGTCGTGGTAGAAGGCTTGCACCTTTGTTCGATGATGCGCGGCGTTAAAAAACATGATGCCCGCATGACCACCTCCACCATGCTGGGCACCTTCCGCACCAAGATTGCTACCCGAGAAGAATTTTTAGATAACATCTCTCGCGGCGCTAGCCCGCTTAAGATATAACCACATCCTCGCGGGGAATAATCCACAGGCTCCCCCGCGCTTGCCTTGCAAAAACGGATAATTTTTCCCCGCTGAGAGGGTGTTTAAAATCGGGAATTAATTCAGCCAGCGGTACAGCCACAAAAGCAAACTTCCAATAGTCCACATTCCAAGGCGTGTTGTTAAATAAAACAATATCAATATCCATCGGGCGCGGCGCGTTTTTCTCCGCATGGCGGATGCGCCCAAGCTGCGCCTCAATCGGGCGAATAACATCTTCTTTAAATGTCTCTGGCTTTAAAGGGGTTTTAATAGCCAAGCAGGCATTTAAAAAATTAGGTCCGTTAAAGCCTACCGATTCAGATTCCCAAACCCGAGAAACGGCTGAAATCTCTCCGTAATTTTTTAATAACTGAACAGCTTTTGGCAAATTAATTTCTGCCAAAATATTAGAACCGAGATTTAAATAAGCAAGGTACAGCTCACGCTTCACGGCTTCGTTCTACCTCAACCCCCACTGATTTGGCAAAACGGACCGCGCCGGGTTTTTCTACCCGAACAATGGCTTTGTTAACCAAAGGTTGTTTTAAACAAATTTCGGCTAAATCGTTTGCTAAGGCTTCAACTGTAAACCGCTTGGCGCTTTGAGCATGCTGCTGAATAGCTTTGGTTAAAAGGCTGTAGTCCACACAGTAATTAATATCATCTGTTTTGCCAGCTTGGCGTGTATCACTCAACACGGTGATGTTAATTAAAATATCTTGTTCTTTTTCGCGTTCCCAGTCTCGAATGCCGATAATGCCGCGAACCAGTAAATCTTTAATAAATGTTTTATCCATTCCATCATCTCCTTAATTAAACCAAATGTCTACCGCCATCTAGGTGAACAATTTCTCCAGTAATGTAGGCTGGGCCAGCCAATAAAAACAAAAGCGCGCTTTCTAGTTCTTCCGTTTTACTCCAGCGGTTGGCTGGTATTTTTTTTAATAATGGCTCTTCTGCAAATAACGGGTCCTCTGGCGGCAAAATAGCGCCTAATGCCAACCCATTTACGGTAATGTTTGGCGCAAGTGACTGTGCCATGGATTGGGTCATGGCTGCTAAGGCGGCTTTGCTAATGGTGTAAGCAAAGTGGTCTGCGCCTGGGCGTAGGGCGCGCCAGTCTAAAATATTTAAAATTCGCCCTTGGCCCGCTTCAGGAATTTGGTTTGCAAAGGCTTGGCTAATTAAAAAAGGGGCGGTTAAGTTAATGGTTAGGTGTTCTTGCCAGTTTTTTAAGTCGGTTTCTTTAAAAGATAGGTTTTCAAAAATGGCAGCACTATTAATTAAGCAATCGATAGTTCCAAAAGCGGAGGCTTTTAAAATTAATTGGGAGGTTTCCTCAGGGTCAGAAAGGTCGGTTTGCAAAACCCAGCTTTGGGTGCCGCCCGCCGCTAATTCTTCTTGAAGGATTAACGCCTCTTGATGAGAGTGTCCGTGGTGTAGGATGACTTCTGCACCGGCTTTTCCGCAGCTGAGGGCAAATAAGCGGCCTACCCGTTTGGCGGCTCCGGTGATTAGGACTTTCTTTCCTTCTAATGGTTTGTTGGTCATTAATTAAGATTTTATCATTCGAGCATTCATTGCATTATGAGAGTTGTACGCCTGTGCTTGACTCGTCTTTTTGGGGGTGATAATATGCCTTTGAGAGTAGTTTTCACCGCTGTTTATTATATTTTTTAATCACACAGAAAGGTGTAACAAAGATGGCAGATAACCAAAACGGTCCAACCTATACTGGCGACATTATTAAGCAACAAATTGACTTATCAAAAGAATATTCAGCAAATAATCAGGAGCTTGTTTTTACTGACGAGCAGCATGCCATTTGGGCAGATTTATTTGCTGGGATTCATCAGCCATATTTACTGGAACATTTATGCCAAGAGTATTTGGATGGCTTAAAAATGTTACAGCTAGACCCAAAACGAATTCCAACCGTTACTCACCTTAATGAACAAATTACACCCCGCACCGGTTGGAGAATTGAACGCACGGTTGTTCGTTATACACTGGCAGATGATTGGTATAAAAAATTTGCGCAGCGGGTTTTCTTAATTACTGATTATTTGCGAACCCGTGACCAAATGGAGTTTACGCCTGAGCCAGATATGTTCCATGATATTTTTGGTCATTTGCCTTTCTTAACCCAGAAGTTTTATGCCAAAATTGAAGATAAATTTGCTCCGGCTTATTACAAAGCCACGCAAGAAGAGCGAGAAGTGATTAAACGGCTGGCTTGGTATAGCACCGAGTTTGGCTTGGTAATGGAGAACAACCGTATTAAAGTGTTTGGCGCTGGCATTATCTCTGGCCGCGCTGAGTTAACGCACACGATTATGGAGTTTTATCGCTTGGGGCGCGACAATGTCATTAATTACAGCGGCGATGTGTTTGCTCAATTACAAGAGCAATTTGCTGTGAATAAGGAGAACATTCACCGCGTGATTCATGGGATTAATGAGTTACATCAGAAGGGGCAGATGTCTTCTGGTGAAGAAGGTTGGAGTGTGGTGCGGGCTTTGTATGCCAAGCTGGGTATTCCGCGCGAAGGATGTTTTGGCGGCGATGTGATGCTGGTGCCGTTTGATGTTGAGACGATTGCATTAATCCCTAAGACGGTGTATGCCTTTAACCCCATGTTTTTTGTTTGTGAGTCTTTAGAGAAGATGGATGAATTGCTTGACTCGTATTTGCTGCCGATTTCTAGCCGCCCATAAGGTTGCTCAATTAAAAAAGGAAATCCCCGAAGAAATTAACCTTTGGGGATTTTTTATTTCAATTCTTGAAATCTGTGGCTAAAAAGTTCTTTCTTAATTAAATAACTGATCTGTTTTGGCTGCCATGATGAAGTCGTTGTTGTGTAGACCTTTAATTTTATGAGACCACCATTGAACGGTTACTTTGCCCCACTCTAACACAATTAAGGGGTGGTGGTCTTCCGCTTCGGAGGCTTGGGCTACTTTGTTTGTAAATTCCACAGCGGCAAGATAGTCTTTGAGTTTAAAGACACGTTCGAGCCGTTTAACACCATCAATTTCTTTAATTTGCCAATCTGCTACTTGGGGGTGCAGATCTGCAATTTCTTGGTCTGTTAGGGTGGGTTCGCCACCGCGACAGGCAACACATTTTCCAAAAGCTAAGTTGCTCATTTCTTCCCTTTTTTTGTGAATTTTATTTTTATTTAATTTAACTATAGTGCGCTTGAGTTTTTTCGGCAAGTCCTTTATTAATAAATATCGTTGGGGTCTACTGGCGTTTCTTTTTCTACGCCGCTGGTGATGATTCCTTGTTCTAATTGTTGTTGAATGATGGCGAGTTGTTCTAGGGTATAGGCAGAAATTTCTTGTTCTTCTGAAATTAAAATATTAAATTGTCCTATAAACACCCCGGCAGAGAAGTTGCCTTGGCTGGCTTGAAGCAGGAGTTGCGTTAAAGCTTTGTGGGGGTGGGGAACGATACTGGCTAAAAGGGCGGGTTGTACAGCCGGTAAGGTTTGGCGAAAATCTTTGCCAATGCCGATGATTAACCCGTTTTGGGTTGCGGCAGTGAGCATCGCAGCTTCGGCGGTTTTTCCACCGTAGATTAGCAAAATATCTGCTCCGTCTTGCAAGCTGTTTTGGGCGGCGTTTTCTCCCCAAAACGGGTCATTAAATGAATCTTCAAAGCTGGTTTGGCTGTTGTAAAGCAAATTAATTTGAACCTTTTGATTGCTAAATTTTGCGCCGTTTAAAAAGCCTTGCCCATACCAGTTCATTGCTGTAATTTCTTGATGAGGCAGAATGGCGGCTACTTTTTCGGTTTTGCTGATGAAACCCGCCAGCGCACCGGCCAAAAAGCCAGCTTGGTCTTCTGGAAATTGGATGAAGGCTAGGTTGTTGGGTTGAGTTTCTTCTTCTGGGAGAGATTGGTTCAAACCAATGAATAACGTTTGGGGCTGGGCCAGCGCGGTTTCGTAGGTGATTTTCTCAAAGCCAAACCCGCTGGTGATAATTAAGTCGTATTCGGCGTTGATAAAAAAATCGATATTTTTTTTGTATTCGCGTGTGTCGAGGCTTTCAATAGCGCTGGCGTGAAAATTGTTTTGCTGAGCGCTTTGTTGAATGGTCTGCCAAGCGTTTTCATTTAATCCGGCATCTTTTAATCCGCTCACATCGCTGATGAAGCCCACACAAAAAACTTGCGGATTGCTACAGTCTGGCGGGTTAAAGGCGCAGGCTTGAAAAAACAAAGCCATTAAACATAAACTGGCTATTAAGTTGTAAATGGGTTGTTTGGAGCGCATCACGGTTTTTTTAAGCGGTTTAGAATTTTTCGGTCGGTTTCACTTAAATCTGTTTTTTCGAGCATGTCGGGGCGGCGTGCAAGGGTGCGTTTGAGCGCTTCTTCTCGACGCCAGGCTTCTATTTTGGCATGATCGCCAGAGAGTAAAACGCTGGGCACTTGCCAGCCGCGAAACTGGGGCGGGCGGGTGTAGTGGGGGTATTCGAGCAGGCCGCTGGCATGAGAATCGTCTTGCGCGCCGGTGGGGTCGCCAAGCACGCCTGGGATTAATCGTGAAATGGCATCTACCAAGATGAGCGCGGGGAGTTCACCGCCGGTGAGAACAAAGTCTCCGATGGAGATTTCGTCTGTAACCAAGTGCTGGCGGATACGTTCATCTATGCCTTCGTAGCGCCCAGAGATTAACGCGATTTGCTTATGTTTGGCTAATTCATAGGCAATTTGTTGATTAAAAACTCGCCCTTGTGGGGTGAGCATGATAACGGGACAGGTTGGGGGATTACCCAAAACGCTCTCAACGGCGTTAAACATAGGTTCTGGTTTAAGGACCATGCCACCGCCGCCGCCGTAGGGGACATCATCGGTCATGTGGTGTTTATCGGTAGCATAGTCACGGATGTTGTGAAGGTGAATGTTAATTAATCCGCGCTGAGAGGCTTTCAGCAGGATGCTGGCGTTGAGATACGGGAGTAAGGTTTCGGGGAGTAGGCTGAAGATGTCAAATCGCATGGTTTCATTTTGCCATTAAATGGGTTGATTTGCACGGATATTTCAATCTTAATTAAGGCATAAGAAATGCCTTAGAGCTTGGTTGGCTCGCTTGACGCTGGTTTGATGGGGATGATAAGATGAAAAGATGTATCTAAAAGGAAGTAAATGGAGTATGCAGAAGCGACGCAGACCCACCAATTGGTTTCGGATTGGTGTAATTGTGGCTTTAATTGGGGCGGCGCTTTATTTTAATCAGGTGATTGTGCCAACGATTCCTACGCCGTTTAGTGTGACGGGAACGCCCACGCGTAACCCTGAATCGTATATTGCGGATGCTGAATCAAACTTTCAGCAGGGCAAGTTAACGCAGGCGATAGAGGCGTATCAGCAGGCCATTCGCTCGCAGCCCGATGACGCGGCAGTGTATATTGCGTTGGCGCGTGTGCAGGTATTTGCCGGGCAATATTCTCAGGCGCAAGTAAGCACTGAAAATGCGTTGCTTTTAAACCCAAATAGCTCTATGGCGCACGCGTTGCGCGGGTGGGCTTTAGAATTTCAGGGTGATTATTTGCAAGCGGAAACATCTTTACAGCGCGCTTTAGAGTTAGACCCGAATAATGCTTTGGCACATGCTTATTACGCCGAATTATTGGCAGACCAATTTTTAAATGGCACTGGCACCTTGGATGGGATAGACCGCGCGGCAGAAGCCTCCCGCGTGGCGATTAGCCTTGCGCCTGGTTCTTTAGAAGCGCATCGCGCGCGTGGGTATGTCTTAGAAGTAACTGGCAACTATGAAGAAGCCATTCGTGAATATGAAGCGGCTAATTCTATTAATAACAATTTGTCTGATATTCATTTGGCTTTGGGGCGCACTTACCGCGCCTTGGGCGTTTATGACAAGTCGGTTGAATCGCTTACCCGTGCCAACGCGTTAAACCCAACAGACCCGCTACCCGATTTAATTATCTCGCGTATTTATGGCACACTAGGTGAATTTTCGAAGGCCGAGCAATATGCTGAGCAAGCGGTGCGAGACGCGCCGGCAGACCCAACCTTGCACGGCAATTATGGTGTGATGCTTTACCGAAACAACAAATGGCCTGAAGCGGTCACGCAACTGGCTTATTCTGTTATCGGCGGTAAATTAGAAGATGGTACAGAAATTACCCCGTTGCAACTAGTTGTCGATTCGCCACGTGTGGCGGAGTATTACTTTACCTATGGGTTGGTTTTGGTTCGTTTACAGCGTTGCGGTGAAGCCTTGCCTATTTTTCAACAAATTTTAGGAACTATTCCATCGGATGAAATCTCAGTGTTTAATGCCAATGAAGGGATTCGCATTTGTGCTGAGAGTGCCTTAAATAATTCTGAAACGTTAACCACTCCTGCGGCGGGCTCCCCCGAGGCGGGTTCACCAACCCCCGAAGTGACAACTACCCCTTAATTAATTATGCAAATTCCACCCCGTGGCCGTTTGTTTACGCAACGGTCCGAATCTAACGCTTATCGCATGTTTTTTTTCGCTTTGCTAACCCTGTTTGGGCTTTGGCTAATTGTGGGAATTAACAGTGGAACGGTTAGCCCCATTGCTCAAGTGACACCCACGCCAACCCGTACCGCGGGTTCTTTTCAGGCGGAGGGGCAGGCGCATTTTGTGGCGGGCAAGCTAGATGCGGCGATTCAAGCTTACCGTGATGGTTTGTTACTAGACCCTAACAACGCGCCCGCTTGGGCGGAGTTAGCCCGTATTCAAACCTATTCATCGGTATTGTTAACCACCGATGGTGAGCGGGTAATTCGATTAAATGAGGCGTTAGAGTCTATTAATAAGGCAAACGAACTTGCACCCGATGATTCTACGGTTGCGGCGATTCGTGCTTTCGTGTTGGACTGGAATTCGTATTATGCTTCGCCTGACCAATCTGAATCTTTTTTAACTCAAGCAGAACAAGAAGCGGTGCGCGCTTTGCAATTGGATAGCACCAATACTTTGGCATTGGCGTATTATGCTGAAATTTTAATTGACCAACAAAAACTCTCGCAAGGCGAGCAGTATATTTTGCAGGCGGTGCAGCAAGACCAAACGTTAATGGATGTATACCGTGTCTACGCCTATTCGCTTGAATCGCAACAACAATACCGCGATGCGATTAACGCCTATGACCGCGCGATTGAAATTACACCGAATTTAACCTTTTTATACTTACGGGCGGGTGCCATTTATCGGCATTTGCAGGATTATGACACCGCGCTGGAATATTTTGCTAAAGCGGTGCGGATTAATGAGCAAATTGGCGTAAAAGACCCTATCCCGTACCTCTCCATTGCCAAGACCTACTCTCAAACCGGTGAGTTTTATGCCGCCAGTCTTAACGTGCAGCGGGCGATTGATTTCAACCCCACCAACCCAGATATGTATGGGCAATTGGGTATCGTTTATTTTAAGAGCCGTAATTATGAAGGCTCTATCCCTGCTTTAAAATGTGCCTTAAGGGGCTGCACCGCAGCAGAAAGTTGTGACGCACGCGGCGGTTGTGACGCGGGCCAGCAGGGGTTTGATATTGTAGGGTTGCCCCTTACTCAAAACACGTTGGTGTATTACTACACTTACGGGTCTGTTTTGGCGGCGTTAAGTCGTCCGCAGCAAAATTATTGTGATGAAGCGATTCAGGTATTTTCTGAAGTGCGGGCTTCGTATGGCAATGAACCGAATGTGCAAAGTATTGTTCAGGCTGGGGAATCGATTTGCGCTTCACTGGGGGTTAATTCAGCCAATGCGCCGCTTCCTACCCCTACGGTTGTGCCTGCTTCTCCCACCCCCTAGCGAGAATCCGCTTGGGGACGGAAAAAAGGCCTTCGGTAGCCTGCGTTTTGTCAGAAAAGTGTAAGAATTTTTATATTGCTCTTGACGCACCCCTATAAGGCGAGTAAGATATTTTTAGCACTCTGACCGTTAGGGTGCTAAAAATGTGTCAATTTGTTTAATTTATCAACCTATTTTCTATTTAGGAGGCGTTTCAATGGCTATTTCAATTAAACCCCTTGGAAACCGCGTTGTAGTCGAGCCAATCGAACAAGACGAGGTTTTAGCGAGCGGCCTGGTGCTGCCCGATTCTGCCAAGGAAAAACCACAACAAGGCATGGTCTTGGCAGCTGGTCCCGGCGACCGAGATGAAGATGGCGAACGTATTGCCATGGATGTAAAAGTTGGCGATAAAGTGTTATTCGCCAAATATGCCGGTACCGAACTGAAGATGGACGGCAAGAAATTGCTCATTCTTCGCGAGACCGATTTGCTCGGAATTATAGATTAATTTTAAACAGGAGGTTATGACTTATGGCTGCTAAGCAATTAGTATTTACTGAAGAAGCTCGCCGCAAGCTGAAGAACGGCATGGATGTCGTTGCGAATGCTGTTGGCACCACCTTAGGCCCCAAAGGCCGTAATGTGGCAATTGACCGCAAGTTTGGTTCCCCAACCATTACTCATGATGGTGTTTCAGTTGCGAAGGAAATTGAACTGGAAGACCCATTTGAGAATATGGGCGCTCAGCTCTTAAAAGAAGCCGCTCAAAAGACCAATGATATTGCCGGTGATGGTACTACCACCAGCACCATTTTGGCACACGCGATTGTAAGTGAAGGTCTTAAGGCTTTGGGCGCCGGATTTAACCCAATGATGTTGAAACGCGGTATTGAAAAAGCAACCGATGCTGTGGTTGCTGAACTGCGTAAGATGGCTGTAAAGATTGAAACCAAAGAAGAAATTGCTTCTGTTGCTACCAACTCGGCTGCTGATGTTGAAATTGGTCAGTTAATTGCTGATGTGATGGATAAAGTTGGTAAAGACGGCGTGATTACGGTTGAAGAAAGCAAATCTTTGCAATTTGAAACAGAATATGTAGAAGGTATGCAGTTTGACCGTGGTTACATTTCTCCCTATTTCATTACCGATTCTGAGCACATGGAATCGACCATTGCCGAGCCTTACATCTTAATTAACGAAAAGAAGATTTCTGCCGCGCAAGATATTGTTCCAATCCTCGAAAAATTGGTTCAAATTGGCAAGCGCGAATTGGTCATCATCGCTGAAGATGTAGACGGTGAAGCCTTGGCTACCCTCGTATTGAACAAATTACGCGGCATGCTCAACGTGTTGGCTATCAAAGCCCCTGGTTTTGGTGACCGCCGCAAGGCCATGTTACAAGATATTGCCATTTTAACTGGCGGTACGGTTATCTCTGAAGAAACTGGCCGCAAGTTAGAAACTGTAACCATTCAAGATCTTGGCCGTGCAGAGAAGGTTTCTGCTGACAAAGACAACACCACCATCATTGGCGGCAAAGGTGATTCCGCTGCTATCAAGGGTCGTGTTGACCAAATCCGCATCGAAATTGACAAGAGCACCAGCGATTACGATCGTGAAAAACTGCAAGAACGCCTTGCCAAGCTTTCTGGCGGCGTAGCCATCATCCGTGTGGGTGCTGCTACCGAAACCGAATTGAAAGAAAAGAAGCACCGTGTTGAAGATGCTCTTTCTGCCGCGCGCGCCGCAGTAGAAGAAGGTATCGTCGCTGGTGGCGAAATTTCTCTCATCAATGCTTTGGTTGCGCTCGATGGCATCACCATGGAAAATGAAGACGCTCAAGTGGGTGTTAACATTGTCCGCAAAGGTCTCGAAGCCCCCATTCGCCGCTTGGCTTCTAACGCCGGGCAAGATGGCGCAGTCATCATCGACTCTGTTCGCCGCGAATCCGCTGCCAAGAAGAACAAGAACATTGGCTACAATGTTTTGACTGGTGAATTAACCGACATGATTAAAGCCGGTGTGATTGACCCCGTCAAAGTTGTTCGTGGCGCTTTGGAAAATGCTTCATCCATCGCCGCAATGATTTTGACCACCGAAGTATTAATTACAGACGTACCGGAGAAAGCTGGCAACGCCGCTCCTCCGCCCATGCCTGAATATTAAGTCAACAACAAAAACAGGTCACGGAATTTCCGTGACCTGTTTTTTAATTAAATTTTTCTTTTGTTCGCGCGTCATTTTTTTAATGGCGCGTTCTCGTTTTAAAGCAGAAATTTTATCGGGTTGTTGCTCAGTAAAAATTAATTTCACTGGCCCGCGCATTTTTGTATATTTTGCTCCTTTGCCCGCGTTGTGTTGTTTTTCTCGGCGGAGGGGATCCGTCGTCCAGCCGGTGTAAAAAGTGCCGTCCGCGCATTCAACGATATAGCAATAAAAAGACATAATTCAGCGGCGGGCTACCCCGGGCGATTTCCGCCTCCGCCCATGCTACCGCCTCCAAACAATCTCCGCCAAAAATCACTGGCTTTGGGTTGTTCTCGTTTGCCCAGCTGTTCTAATGCCCAATCTCCGGTTTGACGTTCATCTGCCCAGTAGCTGCGGGCGGTGCGCGCTTTTTCCATTAATTCCGCAATGCCTAGTTC
>CAYOGW010000077.1:0-5403 GCA_964403635.1 uncultured Anaerolineaceae bacterium
TGGCCGCCTTAACCATCTACGACATGGCCAAAGCCGCCGAAAAAACGATGAAAATTCAAAATATCCGCTTAATCGAGAAGCATGGCGGACAGAGTGGCGATGTGCTCAATAAGTAAGAAAACGAAGTAAATCTCCCTCCATATTAAAAAGTCTGGAAGTTAACCCAATGAACCCCATTAAAGTATTATTTTTTGCAACCCTGCGAGACCGTGCCAAAACCCGCGCGCTCGAAATTCAAATCCCGGCTGGCACCACCATCGAGCAATTAAAAGGCATCTTAATTAAAGACTATCCCGCGCTGGATGGCTTAATGGAACACTGCCTGGCAGCCATTAATCATGACTACAAGTTCGACGAAACCGTCATCCCCGAGCAAGCCGAAATCGCCTTCTTTCCTCCCGTTTCTGGTGGTTAATTAAATGAGCAATCAACCTACCGTTTATGCCATCACCGAAGAAGAGATTGATTTAAACAGCCTGCTTGAGCAAATCACCTTGCCCAGCACCGGCGCGGCTGCCATTTTCACCGGCATGGTGCGCGGCGTCACCACCCGCGACAACCCGCACGAGACCGTTTATCTCGAATACGAAGCCTATCTGCCCATGGCCGAAGCCAAAATGCAGCAAGTCGCCGACGAAATCCGTGCCAAGTGGCCGGTGGTCGAAGGCATCGCCCTCGTTCAGCGCATCGGCAGGCTCTACCCGCTCACGCCCACCGTTTTAATCGCCTGCACCGCCGCGCATCGCGACACCGGCGTTTTTGAAGCCGCCCGCTACGGCATCGACCGACTAAAAGAAATCGTGCCGGTCTGGAAGAAAGAAGTCGGCCCCAATGGCGAAGAGTGGATCGAAGGCGACTACATCCCCAAGCGCGGCGATTAATTAAATGCGCATTACTTGCACCAACTGCAAACGCCCCACTCCGCCAGAAAGCACCGCCTATCAATGCCCCACTTGCGGCGGTTTGTTAGATTGGGACTCTGATTTTCCATTTGATTTAAATTTAATCGACAAAACTCAGCCGGGCATCTGGCGATACCGTCACAGCTTCGGGCTCAGCCCCAGCTTGGCTCCCGTTTCCTTGGGCGAGGGCGCTACGCCCTTAATTTGGTCCGAAGCACTCGGTCGGCAGGTGGCTTTCAAGTGCGAGTATCTTAATCCGACCGGTTCGTTTAAAGACCGTGGCAGCAGCTTAATGATCAGTTGGCTTAAACAGCAAGGCGTGCAAAAAACAATCGAAGACTCGTCTGGCAATGCCGGTGCTTCACTGGCAGCTTACGCCGCCAAAGCAGGTATCCAAGCTGAAATCTATACCCCCGCTTCTGCCAGCGGTCCCAAACGTCAGCAAATAGAAATGTTCGGCGCTACATTAATGCCCGTCGCGGGCTCCCGCGCGGAGGTTACTCAAGCCATCCGCAAAGCCGCCGCTGGGGGCATCCCCTATGCCAGCCATGCCTCCCTGCCGATTAATTTGCCGGGCTACGCCACCGCAGCCTATGAAATTTTCGAGCAACTGGGAGCGTTTCCGGGTAGCCTGCTCGTTCCGGCTGGGCAGGGCGGGCTGCTGCTCGGGTTAATCCGCGGCTTCGAAGCGTTAATTAAATCTGGCATTAATCAGCCCATGCCCAAGATTTTTGGGGTGCAAGCCCGCGCCTGCGCGCCCTTGTGGACCATGTTCACGATGGGCAGGTCGGCGATGGAATTTGTAACCGAAGGGCAGACCTTGGCCGAAGGCGTGCGCGTCTTGTTCCCTGTGCGGGGCGATGCCATTTTGAAGAGTTTAATGAAGCACGGCGGCGGCTTGTTGGTGGTAGACGAAGAAAATATTTTGCAGGGACGTGACGAACTTGCCAAACGGGGGTTATATGTAGAGCCAACCTCTGCTATTGTTTGGAATGCGCTAGAACAAGCCTTGCCTAGTCTTCCCGATCCAATTGTTGTGGTGTTAACGGGGTCAGGCTATAAAGCGCAATCGAAAAATGCAGAGACGCTCCGTTAAGAGGGGCGTTTCTTTGTGAAGGAGATAATGATGGAAAAAGTTGTCGTCACCGGCATGGGAACAGTTAATCCGCTTGGCTTAAGTGTGGCTGAAAGCTGGAACAATGTTATTAATGGCGTTTCGGGTGTCGGACCAATTACCTTATTTGATACCGACCCTTGGGCGGCGGAGTGGAATGTGAAAATTGCGGCTGAATTAAAGGGTTTTGACCCAGCCAATTATATGGAAGTGAAAGAAGTGCGCCGCCGTGACCGTTTTGAACAAATGGCCTCGGCTGCCGCCAAAGAAGCGATTGAAGCCTCGGGTTTGGTCGTCACCGAAGCCAACGCTGGTCGCATCGGTGTGACAATTTCCTCCGCGATTGGCGGCTTGCGCGCCTTGCAAGATTCGGTCTTTTTGCTTAAAGATGAAGGCGCGCGCAAGGTCAGCCCGTTTATGATTCCCATGTTAATGGCCAATGGTGCCGCTGGTTTGGTTGCCATTGACTATGGCTTTAAGGGGCCAAGCTTCTCCGTTGCTTCGGCTTGTGCTTCTGGCGCGGATGGCATTGGTATCTCATTGATGATGTTACGCACCGGCATGATTGATGTTGCCATCGCTGGCGCGTCTGAACATACCATCTGCGCCATTGGCGTGGGTGCCTTTGATCGCATCGGCGCGATGACTCGCCGCAATGATGACTACCGAACCGTTCCGCAGCCTTTTGATTTAAACCGTGATGGGTTGGTGATGGGCGAAGGCGCGGCGGTTTTGGTGCTTGAAACCGAAAGCCACGCCAAAGCGCGCGGCGCCAATATTCTGGCAGAAATTGCGGGCTATGGCGCCACAGCCGATGCCTACCACGTCACCGCGCCACACGCCGAAGGCGAAGGCGGGGCGGCTGCCATTCGCATGGCAATGGCTTCTGCCAAAGTCAACGCGGATGAAATTGGCTATATCTCCGCGCATGGCACGGGTACTCCGTTGAATGATGCATCTGAAACCAAAGCAATTAAAGCGGCGTTAGGGGCTGCGGCTTATAAAACACCTATTTCTTCTACAAAATCCATGACCGGTCACATGATGGGCGCGACCGGCGCGCTAGAGATTGTGTTCTGCATCCAAGCCGTTCGGGAGGGGATTTTGCCGCCTACGATTAATTATGAAACCCCAGACCCCGACTGCGATTTGGACTACATCCCGAACAAAGCCAGAGAAGCCAAAATCAACGTGGCGTTAAGTAACGCTTTTGGCTTCGGCGGGCATAATGCTGTTTTAGCGGTGCGCCGTTACGGGTAGCCCGCCAAAAATCTGTTTAAACCAATCTCTTCTCGAATTGCAGTTTTGTGCTATAATCCGCCTTCGCGTGCCAATTTAGCTGCTGTGAAGCAGTATTCTTTTTAGTAAGGAAATTACCAACATGAATAGCTTAGAATTAATTAATTCCGTTGAAGGTCAAGACAACCCCAACATCCCTGCCGATTTGAGCGCCGGAGATACCGTCAGCGTGCATGTGCTTATTAAAGAAGGCGACCGCCAACGTGTGCAAGAGTTCAAAGGAACCGTTATTCGCTTACGCAAGAGCGGCCAAGAAGCGGCTTTCACCGTGCGCCGTGTGGCTTCTAACAACGTAGGCGTAGAACGAACCTTTTTGCTCCGCTCGCCTCGCATCGATAAAGTGGTCATCGAGCGCCATTCCTATGTGCGCCGCGCCCAGCTTTACTTCTTGCGCGATCGTTCTGGCAAGCAGACCCGCTTAAAGCAAAAGTTTAAATAAAGTTTAAAGATTAAATTAAAAGAGTGCCTCGCGGTGCTCTTTTTTATTTAATGTTAAAATGACCTTCATTAATCATCGAGGAGTAGGTATGGCATTAATTGGCGTTACAACGTATGAAACCCTAAGTGAAGAAAAAAACGAAATTGTGGCTTTAAACAAGCATTATGTAAAAGCCATTTTACAGGCTGGCGGAACACCGGTATTAATCCCAAGCTTATTAAGTGAAGAAAAATGGAAAGAAGTGTACGCTCGTTTAGACGGCGTGCTCTTTACTGGCGGCGGAGATATTGACCCCCAAATTTTTAACGGGCAGGCTCACCCGCGGGTGGGTGAGGTGGACCCAGCGCGAGACCAGCTGGAAATCCCCATGCTACAATTAATGGTTCAGCAACCAAAGCCATTTTTAGGCATTTGCCGCGGGCTGCAAGTGGCCAATGTCGCGTTGGGCGGAACACTGTACACCCATATTGAAGATCAGCACGAAGGCGCTGCCAAACACGATTATTACCCCGATATTCCAAGAAATTATTTAGCCCATCCGGTGCGGGTAGAAGAAGGCAGTCGAATTGCCGAAATTTTTGGCGAACCCTTGTTACAAGTAAACAGTTTGCATCATCAGGGGATTAAAGACCTCGCTCCTTCCCTCAAGGCTGTGGCTTATTCTCCAGATGACATTATTGAAGCGGTGGAACTGCCAGACCATCCTTTTTGCTTTGCGGTACAGTGGCACCCAGAATGTATCACAGACCAAGTACCCATGCAGCGGTTATTTCGTGCTTTTGTGCAAGCATCTGAAAATTAATTCTTGTGAAATTAAGTAAACCTTCTCCTATCGGTGTCTTTGACTCTGGGGTTGGCGGTTTATCGGTATTGCGCGCCATTCGCCAGCAATTGCCCGGGTTGCCAGTTCTTTATTTTGGTGACCAAGGGCATGTTCCTTATGGGCCTCGCCCAATGGAACAAATTCAACAGTTTTCAGAAGAAATTACCCGTTATTTAATTAATAAAGATTCGCAATTAATTGTGGTGGCTTGCAACACAGCTTCGGCGGCGGCGTTAACTTATTTAAGAAATCAATTTCCAGAAACGTCTTTTGTGGGCATGGAACCAGCCATTAAACCGGCGGCTGAAATCACGCATTCGGGTGTGGTGGGGGTGTTGGCCACACCGGCAACCTTTCAGGGCGCTTTATACGCTTCGGTGATCGAGCGTTTTGCTCAGCATGTTAAAGTGTTGCAAAATACTTGTTCGGGCTTAGTAGAGCAAATTGAGCAAGGAAATTTGGCTGGAAAAGAAACCCGATTGATTTTAGAAAAGGCATTAATACCGATGCTGGCAGAAGGGATTGATACGGTGGTCTTGGGTTGTACCCATTATCCATTTGTGATTCCATTAATTAAAGAAATTGTCGGCGAAAATGTGCGGGTGATAGACCCCGCTCCAGCGGTGTCGCGCCAAGTGGGGAGGCTGTTAAAAGACGCGGAAATCTATCAGAGCGGCTCATCGGATGTGAAATATTTGACTTCGGGTTTGGTTGAGTCGTTTGAGCAAACCAGAGTTTTATTAAATATTGAAGCGGGGCAAGTGCAGCAAGTGACTTGGCAAGACAATCGGATTAATTAATCAGCCAGTTCGATTTGCATATCTGC
>CAYOGW010000077.1:5503-12674 GCA_964403635.1 uncultured Anaerolineaceae bacterium
CGATATTTTTCGTAGGTTAGGTAGGGTTTAAATCCTAGCTCCGCTAAAATGGCTTGCGTTTGTTCTAGGTTATTAATTTTTGTTTCAATTTCTACCCGAGAGGAAACGCCTTCTTGAATATGCTTGTCTTTTTTGAAAGTTAAGGTTAAATCGTCATATTTTCTGATGCGTAGTACTTTGCGCTGGCGTGTCAGCGAGCGGGTTGGGGTATCTAAGCGCAAGTTGGTTTCTAGCTGGCGCGAGGTTGTGCAAACAGCGCCAAGGGCTTGCAGTCGTTTTTCAATTTTAATTAAATCACTTACCAAATATTTTGTTTCAATTTCTTGGTTGTTTGTGCTCATGGCTGCCTTTCTAAAATAAGAAGGTGACCGATTGTAGCAGGTCACCTTCTTATTTTATAGCACACTGAGTAATGTGGTTCTTTGTTCTACGGTTTCGCCGATTTTTGCTTTAATACGGCTGACTGTACCGTCTTTTGGAGATTTAAGCTCGTTTTGCATTTTCATCGATTCGAGAATAAGCAAGACTTGTCCTTTTTTCACGGCTTGCCCGTCTTCCACTGGGATTGCCACAATTAAACCGGGCATAGGCGCCTTCAGATGGAATTCGCCTCCTTCAGCGGGACCATCCCCCGCGGCGGCCCGCAGCCGTTTTTCTCTTTCATCTTCAACAAAGGCTTCAAATTGTCGCCCGCGCAATAACACTTCCCAGTTATTTTCGCCCGGGTAGATGTACGATTCGTAGGATTTTCCGTCTATCAACATGCTGTAAACCGGCTGATCGTTTACGGAAGCAAAATTGATTTCGACAACTTTGCCGTTTAGGCTGACATGTTTTTCGTCTAAAATTTCTACGGTGTATTCTTTTTCGCCAATGGTGGTGATATATTTCATCTCGGCTCCTTTATTTAACGGTGCATGCGTTCCCAGCGACCGACCCATTTCCAGTTGCTGGTGTCGCGCTCGTTGCGTTTTACAAATTGGGCCGAACGCTGTGTGGATTGATGTGAAACCAAGGTGGCCATAATGGCGGCCATTTCTGATAACGCTTCTAGGTTTTCATCATCTTCTTGAATAGAAAATCGCTCTTCAACGAAACGAGTGTCGTATTGCCCACCCATAAAGCGGTGCGAATCCATCATCATTTGGTGGAAGGGGATGTTGGTTTTGACACCGATGATGCGATATTCTTCGAGCGCGCGGCGCATGCGCAAAATGGCGGCGGCACGTGTTTCGCCCCAAACGATTAATTTGGAAATCATTGGGTCGTAATACGGGGTAATTTCAAAGCCTGGGTACACACCGGTATCTACCCGCACGCCTGGGCCGCTAGGGATTAAGCTGTGAGCAATTTTGCCGGTGGAAGGCATAAAACCGTTAAAAGGATCTTCGGCGTTGATGCGGCACTCAATGGCCGCGCCGTTAATCTTAATATCTTCTTGGGCAAATGAGAGTGTTCTGCCGCGCGCGATACGAATTTGTTCTTTTACTAAGTCGATACCGGTGATCATTTCGGTAACGGGATGTTCCACTTGTAAGCGGGTATTCATCTCTAAGAAATAAAAATTTCGATCTTTGTCTACCAAAAATTCAATGGTACCGGCGTTAATGTAGCCAACACTTTGAGCGGCTTTAACTGCAACCGCGCCCATTCGCTCTCGCAGGTCATCATCTAAAAATGGGGAGGGGGCTTCTTCGATTAATTTTTGATGGCGGCGTTGAATCGAACATTCGCGTTCGTTAAGATGAACCACGTTGCCATGTTCATCGGCGATGATTTGCAGTTCGATGTGGCGAGCGCCTTCGACCAGTTTTTCGAGATAAACGTTGCCATCTCCAAAAGCGGACTCAGCCTCACGCCTCGCTGATTTCAATTGTTCTGCCATTTCATCCAAGCTGCGAACTTCACGCATGCCTTTGCCACCGCCGCCCGCCGTGGCTTTAATTAACAAAGGAAAGCCAATTTTGGGCGCAATGGCTAATAAATCTTCATCGAGCATATTGCCGATATCTTCTGTGCCGGGTACCACTGGCACACCCGCCTTACGAACCGTTTCACGGGCGGTCATTTTGTCACCCATGGCTGCGATAGAAGATGGTTTTGGACCAATAAATTTAATACCTAAATTGGCACACTCGGCAGAAAAATCTTCCCGTTCGGCTAAAAAGCCATAGCCCGGGTGAATTGCATCTGATTCAGATTTTTTGGCAATTTCTAAAATTTTGTCTGCCCTCAAGTAGGATTCGCGGGAAGGAGCTGGGCCAAGCAAGTAAGCCTCATCGGCCAAGCGCACGTGTAAGGCTTGGCGGTCTGCTTCAGAAAAAACAGCCACAGTCTCGATGCCTAGCTCTCGGCAGGCTCGAATAATGCGTACGGCAATTTCGCCACGGTTAGAAATTAATACTTTTTTCATTTAATCACCACCTAAAGCGGAATATTGCCATGTTTTTTGGCTGGGTTTGAATCGCGTTTATTTTGTAACATTTCTAACGCGTTAATTAAGCGCGGGCGGGTTTCTTTTGGTTCGATAACATCATCAATAAAACCTCGTTCGGCGGCAACATAAGGGTTGGCAAACTTGGTGCGATATTCTTCGACCAATTCGGCCTTACGCTTAATCGGGTCTTTGGCGTTTTCTAACTCTTTGCGAAAGATAATATTAACCGCGCCGTCAGGTCCCATCACAGCAATTTCGGCAGTCGGCCAAGCCACATTAAAATCACCGCGAATATGTTTGGATGACATGACACAATAAGCACCGCCGTAGGCTTTACGGGTGATAACGGTTAATTTGGGTACAGTGGCTTCGCAGTAGGCGTAAAGCAACTTGGCGCCAGAGCGGATAATGCCGCCGTGCTCTTGCACCGTGCCGGGTAAGAAGCCTGGCACATCTTCAAAGGTGATAATTGGTAAATTAAACGAATCGCACAAACGAATGAAGCGAGCCGCTTTTTCGCTGGCATCAATATCTAACACGCCAGCCAGTACAGCCGGTTGGTTGGCGATGATTCCTATCGAGTGGCCGCCAAGCCGAGCGAAGCCAACCACCACATTCATCGCATAGTTTTCGTGCACTTCAAAGAATTGACCATTGTCTACGATTGGACGAATGACATCTTTAATATCGTAAGGTTTGTTGGCATCATCTGGAACAATGCTATTTAAACTTTCATCCATACGTAATGGGTCGTCGCCTGATTCGACAAAAGGCGGGTCTTCCATATTGTTTTGTGGCAAATAGCCGAGCATTTTTCGAATTAAATAAAGTGTATCTGCTTCGCTGTCTGCGGCTACGTGACAGACACCAGATTTTTCACTGTGAACGCTCGCGCCGCCTAAATCTTCAAACGATACTTCTTCATGCGTCACCGCTTTAACCACATCAGGACCCGTGACGAACATATAACTCGAATTGCGAACCATAAAGATGAAGTCGGTTAAAGCGGGTGAATAAACCGCGCCGCCTGCGCAGGGCCCCATAATGGCTGAAATTTGTGGGATAACCCCAGATGCGAGCGTGTTTCGCAAGAAAATATCGGAATAACCGCCCAACGATACAACGCCTTCTTGAATGCGCGCGCCGCCAGAGTCGTTTAAGCCAATCACTGGCGCGCCGTTTTTCATCGCCATATCCATAATCTTGCAGATTTTTTGAGAATGGACTTCGCCCAATGAACCGCCAAAAACGGTAAAGTCTTGCGAGAAGACATAGACTAAGCGTCCGTCAATGGTGCCCCAGCCCGTGACAACACTGTCGCTGGGGAATTTCTGTTCATCCAATCCAAAATCGTGGGTGCGGTGAACAATAAAGGCGTCTACTTCTCTAAAAGAACCTTTGTCTAATAAAATTTCTAATCTTTCACGGGCGGTTAATCGTCCGCGTTTGTGTTGCGCATCAATGCGCGCCGCGCCACCGCCCAATTGAGATTGTGCTTTGCGTTCATTTAATTGTTTAATGCGTTGTGTGTCACTCATAAGGTCTCCTTGATGTAGTAGGCTTGGCCTTCTTCAAGCGAAAATGGGATTAAGTAGATAAGAAAAAGAATAAGTTCGATTCCGAACTGGAAAACAAAATTTTCGCTGGGGCTAACTTGGATGATTAAGCGGTTTGCCCATGTGTAAAGAAAATAAATAAATAGAAGCCATCTTCCAATTTGGATTGTAACTTGTTTGGCTTGCCAAATGAGCCAAATCATACTTAAGCCACACAATGTCCAAATAAAACCGGTTGCAAATAAATAATAGGGTTGACTATTGTACGTGGCTAAGGTTTCCCAGTAAAACAAAACGGAGATGCTGCGAATAAAATGCCATATCGTGAAACATAACACTAATGCCAACTGGATGGTTACGACCCAAGGCTGAATGGGTCGGTTTGTTACTTTCATGGCGTGTTTATTGGTGTTTTTAAGAAGCGCACCAGTTGTTTTCGCCCATAGAGCGGCAGGTTTGGAATAATTTCGATGCGGCCTTTCAGGTTGGTTAAATAAGGCGCGGTTTCTTGAAGAATAAAGGGATTTGCAAAAATATAATCTAAGCCCATCGCAGCTAAATATTCACCGCCTTGCCCTTCTTTTTGAGCAAGGTAGTAGGGGTAACTATTAATTAATCCATCTAAATTAACAATGGTTCTATCTTGTATAAAATAGCCCACGTTTCCGCCGCCGGTCATGCCCACCAGCGATCCTGGTTCTGTGTAATCCTCGATTAAGGGCTGCATATCTACATAGGATTGGTTTTCGTAAGGGTCTGTCCAAGGCATACGGGCTATCAATGTGCTAGAAAATGTGTAGGCGAAGTAGGCTGTTAATCCCAACGCTAAAAACTCTGAAATCGTTTTTGTATTCTGAAGAGCGAATGGCAATCGTTGGATGAGCATGTGGATTAGATGAGCCATTAAAAAGGTGGTCGCCAGCATGGAGAGAGTCCAATACCATTCGTGGGCGGCGGCATACCCCAAAGCGCCGTAGGCAAAAATTTGCAATTCCGCGCTGATGAGCAGGAGCGCGATTCCTGAAGATATGACAAACGAGTTGGATTTTTTACGATTAAGATAATAAAGGATTAAATAAAAGAGTATGAACAAGCCAAAAATTTGCCAATAGGTTGTTTCTGGTTTGCGCCAGTGAAAGTAATAGGCGATTGCTTCGGCGAGTTGGTGAAGCGGTTGGGTAATAAACAGCCAAGCATGACTAAAAAGTGGGTCGATGCCAAAAATATCGGCAATGGTGTTTGCGCCGCCGCCGTAGACGTCGTTGGCAAGTGAACCCCACCAGCGTTTAATTTGTCCGCTAACTGGCATGGGGGTGCCAAAATTAAAGTAATTAATTGCAAAATAAGCAAGGAGTGAAATTAAAATGGGTGCGTAATAGGCGACGGCATCCTTCAGCCAGAGTAACCAATTTTGACGGAAGAAAGGCAGGGGGGAGAAAGCCAGCGGTTGGTTGTTATTAGAAAAAAATCGCAGCATTAATCGAATGAATAAACTGGAAGCCAATAATCCGCCAAAAAACAGGAATGGTACAGCGCGTGGGAAGATGATGAATTTTGCAAAATCTAGCGCGTAACCAATTATCCCCAAGGCCAAGCTTGTGATTAAAGATGCTATTAAAGATTTAAAAATTAACTGGGGCAGTGAAAGTGTTTTGGGATGGCTGTATAAACCAAGAAAATAATAAGAAATTAATTGAATGATAAATGCCAAGCAACCTAAAAAGACTGCTGTATCTCCGTAGGCGAGTAAGTAAATTTTTAAACCAGAACGCTGAATATAAGCCAGAACGATGAGGCTGAGAGCCGTGAATAGTTCTACTAACAAGAGGTAGCGCATGGGTGTTTTGCGGAAGGTTAGCCATATCCCAACAATGGCAACAAGGTAAATAGTATCTAGGCGGCTGAATAGTACTAAGGTGGCAGCGATGCCGAGTTTAATTAATTCTTTGGGCTGTATTTTTTCCGTGTGGTGCTTTAATTCAAAATTTTGTAAAAGAGTTAAGAAAACAAGGATGGATAGGGTTGTAATTCCGGTTTCCATACCGTTTTGGTAAACGATGGCGTGGATGGTGGTGTCGAAAGCCCAGTAGGCGGCGGCGAGGATAGCGATGCCTTTTAGTAGGTGTCGTGCCAATAAACGATACATTAAGATTGCGCTTGCCGCGCTGAGGATGCCCATGACGACGACAAGAACACGCAGCGGCAGGATTAAATCAAAGCGGGCGAGGGCAAATATTGGGATGCAGATTAACATCCATAGCGGGTGGTAGCCATTGGTGGGGTTGATTCTGTCAAAGGTGCTGCCGAAGCCTTCGGAGATGTTTTGAGCTACTTTAAAGTAGTAATAGGCATCATCGCGTGTGAACCAGTTGCGCGAGAAGGTGTGCTCGCCTGCAAAAGCGATGACAAGGTGTGTGCCGATGACAATGAGTAGAATCGCCCATTCGAAGGTATTGAATTTTTTTATAAAATTGGTGATTGTTTTCATTTAATTAATTTATTCCTGTGGTGCTAATCCTTGCATTTCTGCTGGGGTGAGAATATAGCCATAAAACAAAATTTCTGGTTTGGCTAGTCTTTCAAAGCTGATGGATTTTCCGCCGGGGAGTTGTTTTTTAATTTCTTCTAACAGGTTTTGGTTCTCTGGGATGGCGATGATAAAGGCACCTTGTCGAAAATCAAAACCAGGGGTGATTTGGTCGTCGATGACTTGTAGGTCAATGCGTGGGTTTTGCGGTGCAATGAAGGGCACAGTAGGAAAGCCCGCGTATACGCGGGGTGTACCCAGTAAGTAATAACCGTAGTTTGGACCGAGTTCTTTAAGTAGTTGTCCGCTTTCCATGGCAAGTTCGGCGCTGGCATCGTTGAAATAATAATTGTTGCGATACTCTACAAAATAAAATGCCGTATTTTGGATAAATAAAAACCCGAGAATTACACCTGCTAGCAGCCATTCACGCGAAGGGGCTGTAACCAATCGCAAATTCTTGGCTACTTGGATAATGGCATTAATGCCCATGCCAACAAATATGGCAACCGTGGGAATAGTCATGACGAGCCGCGTATTGGCTGGCGGGCTGGTGGTTAACATTCCGCCAAGCACAATGACAGACCAAAACCAAAGCTGCAAAACGGCATTGGCAGGTTTACGGATGCCAATTAAGGAGAATGCCAAGCC
>CAYOGW010000078.1:0-8767 GCA_964403635.1 uncultured Anaerolineaceae bacterium
TTGAAGAAGTTCAGAATATCAAAATTTCAACCGAAAATTTAGAAAACCTACAAGAATTTGGGCCAATCCTTACCGACCTAAAGACACAATTAAATACTTTAGATGAAGAGCTTGCTATCTTTTATCCAATCTTGACTGCCTTAAGCTGGGTTCCGCAATATGGCGGAGATATTGCCGCAGCTGAAAACCTGCTCGACGTCGCGCAAGGCTTCAGCGCCGCCGGAGAAGAATTATTTACAGGCGGACAGCCGTTGCTGCAAATCCTTCAAGCAAACAGCGATGAAAAAATAAGCCCACAAAAACTAACCGAATTATTGGTAGCGGGCCAGCCGAACTTTCAGGCCGCACGCTACCAGCTAGATTTAGCTATAACCGCCAGACAAAAAATTAATGACCAAAGCCTATCTCCGCGTTTTCGCAACTTATTACAAGAAAAACTAGACCCTAAAATTCCATTAATTCAAGATGCCGTAAATCTTAGCTTAGCAGCGCCTTACCTGCTTGGAGCGGGTGATACAGGCTCTCGCACCTATATGCTTGTTCTGCAAAATGAAGACGAATTACGCGCAACAGGCGGTTTTATTACAGCTATCGGCTCGATGGTAGTTAAAGACGGTCAATTAAAGACCTTAAAAATTGAAAGTTCAGACGAGTTAGAAGATTACACAAAATTCCACCCGGGCAGCCCTTGGGTTTTACAAGAATATTTCAACATTCAAATATTAGTTTTACGAGATGCCAACTGGTTTGCAGATTTCCCCGTCATGGCAACCTATTTAGAAGATTTATACGCTCTCACCCGTGCCCATTCCGTAGACGGCATCATTGCCATTGACCAACGTTTTTTGGTTGAGTTGCTTAAAGTAACCGGACCTGTAACTGTAGAAAATTACAACGAACCTATCTCATCTGAAAATGTGATTGAATATATGCGCCAAGCCAAAATTGTAACCAACGAAGATGGAACAGGCGTAATCAGTGAACAAAGAAAAGACTTTATGGGCGTTTTAGCACCAGCCATTTTGGATAAGCTTCTTAAAGGAGATTTCTCTCCGTTGGCATTGGCTGATTTTACAAACCAAGCCTTAGAAGAACGCCATTTAATTTTACAATTTGACCAAAGCAATGTAAGCCAATTTTTACATAAGAATAACTGGGATGGCAGCATTCAAACCGGCGATGATGATTTCTTAATGGTCCTAGATTCGAACACGGGCTATAACAAAACCAACGCCGTCATGAGTACTAAGTTGTCTTATACAATTAATTTAGCAGACGTAAAAGCCCCGCGTTCAAGCCTTGTCATTCATTATAAAAACAACTCGCCTTTCGCCAACGGCTGTACCAGAAAAGAATTAAAGGGGCTTGAAAACCAAAAACTCTATGAAATTAATGACTGCTATTCCAATTATTTAAGAGTATTAACCCCGGCAGGAGCACAATTAACCAATTTTCAGGCGCAGGCTGTTCCCGCTTCAATGCTGCGTATTAACCGAGATATTCCAGCCCGCTTTGATGTTTTGACCGATGAAGAAATTCGAAACGCTGCTGTCTTTGGCACTTACTTAATTGTCGGCGCAGGCCAAAGCTACGAAACCAGCCTAGAGTACACCCTGCCTTCTTGGGTTATGACCCGCCGCGGTGAAGAACAAATTTACCGGTTATTGATTAAAAAACAACCCGGCACAGATGCAGTGCCTATTCAAATCACCATTCAGTTGCCCGCAGGTGCTACCTTTGTCAGCGCTACCAAAGGCTTTAAACAAACCGGCGATACAGTCATCTTTAATCGAAAGTTAAATGTAGACCAATTTATCGAAGTGGTATTTCTACTCCCATAAATGAACATACATCAAAAAAACTATCACTTGATCGTAGGCGATGCGCTTGCCTTGGCACTCGTCACTTGGATTGGATTTGCATCGCATGGCGAAGCAGATCCCTCCTTTTTGCCACGCATGTTAATCACCTATATTCCATTGTTGCTTGGTTGGTTTTTGCTATCACCTTGGTTTCATTTATTTAAAACGGAGGAAAGCAATCTGCTGAGCCAGCTTTGGCGCATCTTTTTCGCCATGCTGTTTGTGGCGCCCTTCGCTGCAACGGCACGCGGCTTTCTGTTAAACACATCTATTGTGCCTATTTTTGTGGTCGTGTTAGTTTTCTCTAACGCCATCGGAATAACCGTTTGGCGAATTCTCTATCTCGTAATTCTCCGATTTAAATAATTTCCCTATCACCCCTGCCCCCTTTGTGGTTTAATACAATTTATGGATGAAAACGCATTAATCAAAGATGCCCAACAAGGTGATTTAGACGCCTTCAACCGTTTGGTCTTAGCTTATCAAGATGCGCTTTTTAACACCGCTCTGCGTGTGCTTGGTGACCATGAACAAGCTGCCGATGCGACCCAAGAAGCATTTATTTCTGCCTTTCGCCACATTAACAGTTTTCGCGGCGGTTCTTTTAAGGCTTGGCTTTTACGAACAGTGACCAACGCTTGTTACGACGAACTACGCCGCCAAAAACGCCGCCCCACAACCCCGCTAGAGCCAGAAACCAAAGACGACGAAGAATTAGAATCTCCGCGTTGGCTAGCAGATACGTCGATGACTCCCGAACAAAACGCCGAAGCCGATGAATTAGAGCATGCCATTCAACACTGTTTAAACAACCTGCCAGAAGATTTTCGAACAGTGGTTGTCTTAAGTGATATTCAGGGCATGGACTACAACGAAATTGCAGTGGCAGCCAGTGTGCCATTGGGAACGATTAAAAGCCGTTTGGCTCGCGCCCGCTTGCGCCTGCGCGAATGTTTACAAGGTTTTGGGGAACTTTTGCCGTCGCAATTTCGTCTTGAAGAAGAGAGCCCCCTATGAAACAACCTTCCTTCCGAGATGCCGAACAATTATCTGCCTATTTAGATGGGAAATTAAACGCCCAAGAAGCTGGCGATATAAAAAACCGCTTGGCGGGCAACCCCGAACTGCATTCCGTTTACCAGCAGTTGGCTCAGGCTCGAAGTTTATTAAAAAAATTACCCCAGCGACGAGCGCCTAAAAACTTTACTCTCTCTCGCCAAACAGCTGGAATAAAACCCCCTGTCCATCGTTTATTCCCTACCTTTCGGTTTGCATCTGCTTTAGCCAGTTTATTACTGGTAGCAGGGTTGGCAACCAATGGCTTTTTCCCCGCGATTATTTCTGCTCAGCGGGCGGCAGAGGTAAATAATTTTGCCTTTACCAGCGAAGCAGGCATGTCTGAACGCCCTATGGGCGGCGGCGGTGGCGACCCAGAAGCAAGCGCCCCAGAAGCAGCTCTAGCGGCCCCTGCCGCCGAAGAACCCGCTGCAGAAACCACCGCTGACCAAACCCAAAAATTAATGCCGCCATCTGCAGAGCAATCAACAGAAATGGAAGCCGCCAGCAGTCCGGCCACGCCCATAGAAGCACCAATACCAACCGCTGTGCTAGCATTAACGTTAGCGATTGCTTCCTTAAGCGGGCTAACCGCCTACTTGCTTAATTGGCTAAATGAACGCAACTGGAAAACAAAAAAATAAGCCCTTAAAAGAGCAGGAGCCATGTTGATGGCTCCTGCTCTTTTAATTAAGAACTACCGTAATTTTTTTGCAAAAACCGAAATGCCCAAGCACCCAATAATAATGGCAACCAAAAAGTAAATGCCCGATAAGCCAATGTGACAACAACCGCCTCTTCCCATGCCACACCAAGCGACCGTAAAGCCAACGGCAAAACACCCTCTACCACCCCAATACCCGAAGGTGTAGGGGAAACAATTAAAAACAAGTAAGCTGTCGCAAAACCAGCAATAATCGTTCCGCCGGTAAAACCAACCCCAAAACTTAAAAAAGTTAACATTAAAACCAAGGCTTGCAAAACTTTACCCATTACCGCGTAAGCAAATGGGATTAATAAGCCACGATGCTTTTCTCTTAAAATAGATAAGCCCGAGGCAACTTCTAACCCAAAATCTCGTGCCACAGCCTGCCGAAAATATTCTTTTCGTACAAGCGGCCATAAAACACTATTAATTTTTTTAGACAAGCTTGCCAGCATGTTTCCCAAGCGCTCGCCCGATTGTGAGCCAACATACAGCAAGAAACCCAGCCCTAAAACAATCCCTAACATAATCATAGACGCGCTTATTTCGGCAACGCCCAAATCATTTCTGCGAACCAGTACCCAAATGCCTAAGCCCAGCATGCATAAAAAAGCAATATACTCTAGAAAAAGGAACAAAGCAGCAGTGGCAGCAGCCAAACCACGCGGCATCTCTCTTTTATTGGCATCATCGATAAAAACAGCGACGCCGCCAATACCTCCGCTGGGCGCGACCACATTAATAAAGTTAGCGGCGGTAGAAACCAATATTAAATGAATGTAATCTTCATCGACATCCATTAAACGATAGAGCGCTCGATAACCTGCAGCCTCGTTTAAAAACCACGCCATTTGAGCAAGTAAAGCCAAGAGCATAAATAACCCATCACTATGCCGCAGGGTTTTTAAAATTCCTTCAATTTCTGAAAAACTAAGAATAACAATGGCTGCAACAACAAAGAAAACCAATACTGTAATTATTTTTCGCATCTGGGCATTATACGTGAAAAGAGGCACACTCTTCTGCAAGTGTGCCGCTTTCATATCATCAATTTAATTAAACTTAAGCAGGCGCTTCTGCTAGAGCGATTTCATCATGGTCTGGCAAGATACTCTCGGCATTATGGATAGCAGGGATAAAGTAACCAGTTAAACCAACAATCATCGCCGCGAAACCGCAAAAAATCATTAACAAACTCATGCCTGAACCAATGCCTGTGCCAACCCAGCTGCCAAAAGTATTAACCAAAAAGCCCTGACCAGAAAGCATAGCCGGTTCAAAAACGCCGTCTGCCAAAAAGCCAGCAATGATGGGAGAAATCGGGTTAGTCAGCCAAGCAATCAATCGGCGAGCCGAAAACACGCGGCCTTGTAAATCGGGCGCTACCTTTACTTGCCAAATGGCCTGATTCGAACCATTAATCCAAGGGATTAAGCTGGTATATAAAGCCATCGAGATAGACCACATTATTAAGCCTTGTGCAAAACCAAACAAAACCATACCTACTAAACCGCTTAAAAACCAACCCGCCAATACGCCATGTACTTTTCGTTTGGTACCACCCCAAGCGCTCATAATGATTCCGCCCACAATACCGCCTACCGCTCCAGCCGATTGTACCGAGCCAAAAATGAGCGTATCACTGCCAGTGCGAGCCAATAACATGGGGGCAACCAAGGTTCCAGCGATGCCCGCGAATAGGTTCCCGGCAAAAAAGGTTAATTGCAACCCCAGCAAACTGGGGCGTGCAAAAATGTATTTAAAGCCGTATGCCGCTTCTTTCAACATACTGCCTTGCGCTTCAGCCCCTTCTACTGTACGAGCTGGTTGTGGAATAAAAACAAATAACAAAGCCAAAACAGCGATACCAAAGGTAACCACATCAAAAACCAGAATGCCAGTTAACGTAACCAATGGCAGTAAAGCCCCAGCCAGCATAGGCGCAAATACACCCGGACCAGCTTCCATTAATGTCATTAACCCATTTACCCGACCCAATTGATCTTTTGGCACCATGGTGGTGATGGCTGCCGAATAAGCAGGCCATTGAAAAGCATTGCCAACACCATTAAAAGCCGCCGCGATGTATAAATGCCAATATTCCAATTGACCCGTAAAACTTAGATACAAAATAAAAATCGTTGCAACACCGGCAGCGATATCACTAATCGCCATCATTAATTTGCGGTTGTAGCGGTCTACCATGACACCCGCAATAGGAGAAATAATTAAAAAGGGTGTAATAAAGAAAACCTGTAACAAGCCCATGGCGGTAACACTTTGCGTTTGTTGAAACATAAATATTGTCAACGCGAATTGAGTCATGCTAGAAGCCAAGACCGAAATTAATTGAGTAGCCCAAATAACAAAAAAGGCAAACATACCACTGGGTTGTTTCATTTTTTCGTTTTGCATGTTTTTTCACCTATTCATTAAGTTTAAAATTCAACTTTATCAATATACATTTATTTAATTAAATAATCAATAAATATTAATTAAATAAAATTATTTATTCATTAAATCCCACACCAACCAACCTCGATTTAACCATTTTTTCTGCAGCCGAACTGAGTGCCCCCTGCGCACCAACCCTGCCGCGCTAGCAGCAAACCATTGCTGCGGACCAAAGGTTTGCATCGCAACACTTTCTAGGCTGGCCGCTTTCCAGGCTTCAAAAAACTCAAATATAGGCTCGCCCGCCTGCATACGGTGAATGTAGTTTTTTGGCAAAATGGTCTGAAACTCTACCGGATTAAAACCCAGCCGAAAGTTGCTATAAAAAACCAATGCTTCTAAACGCCAAGGGTTTTCAAGGCTTTCTGCTCGCCGTAATACATTTGCCGCCCAAATGCTGCCAAACGGGTTAGAAGTTCCTTCAAAGAGCAAGCCGCCTGCCAAAACACCATGCGCCATCTCTGCCCAAGCCGAATGCACATCTTTTTCTTCATATTGCCGCAAGACGTTAAAAGCGCGGATTAAACGAACCCGCTCGCCAGCCAGCAGCGGCATATTAAAACCGCCCAATCGAAAAAACGTATTTTCATTGGCAAAGGGTAAAGCCGCTTGCACCCGCTCGGGGTCAATTTCTACCCCCAGCACTGGCAGAGCGGCGTTTAATTTCCTTAAACGGCCAGCCGCTTCGAGCGTGGTCAGCGGTTCTGCCCCGTAGCCCAAATCCACAAATAAGGCGTTCTCAAAATCCCCATCACGGCGAGAAATTAATCCCGAATCGTAAAACATTAAAAAATGGTCGGCTTGCCTTAAGCGGTTGGGGGCTGTTTTGCCGCGTGTAATTTGCCCTTGAATTTTTTTGGGACGCGCCAAAGGGTGTTTACGATTCATGCGCGGCATTATATCGCAAGAAGAATCAGGTAGAATTGGCGAATGCCTTTGACAACTTTGTTCTTCGATTTAGACGACACGCTATACCCTCAATCTAGCGGGTTGTGGCCAGCCATAAAACAACGGATGAACCGTTACATGCATGAACAAATAGGTATTGAAAAAGAACAAGTGCCCTTGCTGCGCGAAAAATATCATCAACTGTATGGCACAACTTTAAAAGGGTTAGAAAAACATCATGTATTAAATAAACAAGATTTTTTGGCCTATGTGCATGACCTGCCGCTAGAGGATTTTATCGGGCCAAGCCCACAACTGCGTTCCGTTTTAGAAGCATTGCCCCACCGAAAGTTTATCTTCACCAATGCAGATGCAGCTCATGCGCGGCGCGTTTTAAAGGTATTAAAAATAGATGATTTATTTGAAACAATTATTGATGTAGAAGCCGTTTCACCCTATTGCAAACCCATGCCAGAAGCTTTTGAAATTGCGATGAAAATTGCAAACGAAACCAACCCCGCCAATTGTATGATGATGGATGACCTGCCCCGCACCACCCGCACAGCCAAAGAGATAGGGCTATTTAGCATTTTGGTTGGAGACAATACGTATACAAGTGAAGATGCCGATGCAGTATTAACCGACTGGTCTCAATTGGTTATGCTGTTAGACAAACAGGAGCAGCGAGCATGAATACCGAAAATATGTGGATTGTAATTTTGCTGTTAATTTTAATTATGGGCGGTGCCAACGCAGGCATGTATTTTGCTTTAAAAGGTTTAGCCAAAAAAGGGGATGGTTTTAAATGGCTGCCGCCGCAAGACCAAATTACCCCTTGGAAAAACAAAGATAACGAGATGAGCGAATTGAGAAAACGTATGCAAGAATTAAAAGAAAACGAAACCCACACACAAACAAAAAATTAATCAAGTTATTACACTTTTCTAATAAGACAAAGAAAAGAATTCATTCTATTTTAATCCGCAGGTGCTATATATGCTCCTGTAACCATGGAGGTTTCTGTGAATAAATTTTTAAAGTACTTTTTAATTAGTTTGTTGGCTTTGGTTTTACTGGTTGGCTCTTTTTCGGGCGGCTTTATTGCAGGACATTTTAGCAATAGCGCTGGGGCATCCATTCCGGGTTTGCCAGCCAACAGCAACGCCCCGCAGGTGGAAGCTCCATCTGTGCCGAGCGGTGCAAACGAAGCAACTCCTACAGACTTAACTGAGTTATTCGCTCCGTTTTGGGAAACTTGGAATTTAGTTCACGACCAATACGTAGACCAACCCGTTGATGATGTTGCTTTAATGCAAGGCGCCATTCGCGGCATGCTTCAATCATTGGGCGACCAGCATACATCTTATATGGACCCCGATGAATATACCCAAGCCAACATGTCTATTTCTGGTGAATATGACGGCATTGGCGCTTGGGTAGACCCCAGCGGCGACTTTTTAACCATTGTCAGCCCGATGCCCGGCTCTCCAGCCGAAAAAGCTGGTTTAAAACCTGGTGACCGCATTATGAAAATTGATGGCGAAGATATGACTGGCATCCCAGGGGATTTGGTCATTCGACGTGTTTTAGGTCCGGCTGGAACCACCGTTAAATTAACTGTGGCCCGCGAAAATGAACCCGAACTACTAGAGTTTTCAGTAACCCGCGCCCATATCGTTGTTCCTAGCGTAGAAAGCAAAATGCTCGAAAATGACATTGCTTATGTCAAGCTGAATACCTTTGGTGACAAATCGGGTGATGAATTACGCCAAGCGATTAAAGAATTAATGGCTCAAAACCC
>CAYOGW010000078.1:8867-12664 GCA_964403635.1 uncultured Anaerolineaceae bacterium
ATTCAAGATTACGAACGCGGCAAACTAGTGGGAACAGTAACCTTTGGTAAAGGATCTGTTCAAATTTGGACACCCCTCAGCAATGACCAAGGTGCTGTCCGTGTGACGATTGCCAAATGGCTGACTCCCAAAGAAAGAGCCATTCATGGCGCTGGGCTAACCCCAGATTTTGAAGTTGAGATTACCCAAGCAGATATTGATGCAGGCCTAGACCCGCAACTAGATAAAGCCATTTCTGTCTTAGAAAACCTAATCAGCGGTGCAACGCAATAAACCTTTAATCGTATAAATAACGTATCTTTTATTGAGTAAAAGGAGTAAAAATGTTTTTCGACAGCAACTATCTCGTCTACATGATTCCAGCATTTATCTTAATGGGGCTTACCAGCTGGTATGTCCGCCATGCCTACGGCAAATGGAGTCAGGTGCGTGCACTCTCTGGGCTTACTGGCGCAGAAGCAGCTCAACGATTGCTAATGTTTAATAACTTAAGCAATGTAAGAATTGAAGGCATTGCCGGAGAAATGACTGACCACTACGACCCATCCAACAAGGTATTACGCCTTTCTCAAGGAGTAGGCAACACCCCTTCTGTCGCAGCCGTCGCAATTGCCGCCCACGAAATGGGACATGCCATGCAGGATGCCGAAGACTATTTCCTGCTACGATTACGCGCGGCGCTTGTACCCGCTGTTAACATCGGTTCAAACCTTGGCTGGGTCTTAATTATGATTGGTCTCTTCATCAATGCCACCGGCATTGCTTGGCTGGGTGTGATCGCCTTTTCAGCTGGTGCTGTATTCGCACTGGCTACCCTGCCTGTAGAGTTTGATGCCTCTGCCCGTGCCAAACGCATGCTGGTCGATTCGGGCATCATTCGCACCGAGGAAGAACGAGCGGGCGTAAACAATGTGCTGAATGCTGCCGCACTGACCTATGTGGCGGGCTTAGTAACCGCCGTGCTACAGTTGCTTTACTATGTCAGCTTGGTAAACGGCGGCGGCCGCAGACGCGGTTAATTAAATACCTTTAATTTAAAAATCCCTTCGTCAACGAAGGGATTTTTATTTATCTGTTGTTAACAACTATGGATATATCTCTATAGCGTATTGATTTTTTCCGCTATTTTTTGCCTTATACATCGCTGTATCTGCTTTTGCCAGCATCTCAGAAACACTATTCAGTTGCTGATTAAATATCACCACACCAATACTAAACGTCACCGCCCAATCATTATTTTGCATGGCAAGAGACAAGTTATTTTGTAACCGCCCAATAATCATTTTTACGTTATTCGGGTCTGTTTCAGCCAGCATCAAGCCAAACTCATCACCGCCTAGCCTGCCAGCAAAATCTTTAAAACGGATACTATGTTGAAGCGCCTCTGCTACTGCAGTTAAAACTAAATCCCCCGCTGAATGACCAAACAAATCATTAATTTTCTTAAAATCATCCAAATCTAAATAAACAAGGGTGCATACCTTACCTGTTAAATTTTTCAACTCCAATTGATTTTGTATCTGAGCCAAAAATGAACTCTTATTAATCAGTCCAGTTAAACCATCAGTCTGCGCTAAGTTTCGTTCTCGATGTAACGCAATCCTTAAATGACTCAATAACACTGAAACTACTACAAAAAAACCAAAACGCATTAAAGTATTCCATACCGCCACAAATTGGCTTGCGTACACCTCACCCGCCAAAAAATTTGAAAGCATCCAAACAATCGCGCAAACAACAGAAATCGCCAAACCTGCTCTTCGCCCAATGCCCCAAGAAGCGATTGAAACCGGAATAAGATAGAAAAAAGAAAAAGAGTAGTCAAAGCCGGAAATCATATCCAACCAACCCAATATAATAATTGTAATTAAACATACAAAAATAACTTGCGCGTTTTTTAACCGCTCAAAATAAAAAAGTACTTTAATTAAAATATTATCAGTCGTCATTTCCAAATTTAACCATCACTAACTTCCAACCTTCAAATAGACTATTATTGACCCAACAGCAATGAAATGACCAAAGCAATTATTAAATATCCTGCAACTGCAATAAAAGAAACCGCGCCGGTCAACCCATATTTAATCACATCATTCTGCTCAGAACGGAATATTTTCGTATTAATTGAAAGCGCCAAAAAACCCAGTAGCGCCCCAACAAACCCGCCAACCATAAACAAACCAACCGGCAAACCGCTCCATAACCACTCATACCACTTCAGCGGTGAAACAAAAGTAAAGACCTTGCCGCCTACTTCCAACTGGGGGGTATCCAAACCCATTCCTTGCGGCTTAATTAAAGCCAACACTTCTTCTCCATTGTTATTCTTGATCATCGCGCGGGCTCCTTTAAAAGAGACCTTTTCTCCATTAACCAACAGATACGCCCCAGCAATTAACCCAGCGGGCACAAACTCTACACTTTGACCACTAAAACCAATTGGCGAAATTTTATATCCCATCTTCATACTCCTTTTTAATTAAGTTTTTCTTACCAAAAAATCCATCTGGTGGGCTATATACACCAACTCACCTTTTTTAATTTGCTCGCGGCGAGCCGCCAACCACCCAGCAAACGCCGCCGCGTCTAAAGCCTTATTGCCTGAAAGCGAATCTTCAAAAAAGTGCAAAATACAATTTAAAAAATATTCTTCATCAGCGGGGTATTTTCCCGCCACCGCATGCACCACCCAGTCTGATGCGCCCGCCGCCAGCACTTGCCCGCCCGCCACATTAATATGTTCAAACAAATGCCTGCCGCTGCGGCTATCCCCGCCCGTTGAGCGCTCATCCATACTTTGGTGGTACAAACTTTCAATTAAAGTATCTAATGCTGGCTCAACATGCGGCTCTAGGCTGGTGACCCCATCAAAATTAATCGTCAGCCATGCCAAGCTGTTAGGTTTCATTAAACCAAACATTTTTTGCAAACTCTCGGGCATGGGCAACAAATCCAACACAGCGTGACAAATTAACAAATCGGCAGGGGCTGGTTTTTCTTGGATGAAATCGAACAAATCGGCTTGTTGAATATTAATCTGGATTTCTCTTTCAGAATCAGATAACTTAAATATGTTTTTTGCGGGGCTGGCTACCCCCAGCCTTTGCTCCGTTGCCCAGCGCGGAATCCAAGCTGCGGCTGAGTCCGCGTTTTCTGGCATTTCATCCACCAAAACATACTCTGCTTTTTTAATTAAATCCCATTTCATTAAACGGGGAATCATGCTCCCAATGCCGCCGCCCAACTCGATGATGCGACTAGGCTCTTGCGGCAGGTTATTTTTTAATGCCTTAAAAACATGCTGATTAAGCGCGCGGTCATCTACGCTTTGTTTCGAAAGTAGATAATCTGTAAAGTTAAATGGTTTCATGATTGCTTATTTTTACCAGAAACTGGCGAATTTTTGCGGCGGTTTCATGCCATTTAGGTTGCAACTGATAGAGATTTAAAGCTTGCAAAGAAAGCTGTTCTAAGATGGAGCGGTTTTCAGCCAAGCGCTTAATTTTTTCTGCCAGCATGCTCGCATCGTCTGGATTAATTAAATAGCCGGTTTTTTCGTTTTCAATAATCTCAGCGGCCGCGCCAGCTGTGGTGCCAATGGCGGGCAAACCAAAGGCCATGCCTTCGAGATAGACAATGCCAAAGCCTTCGTAAGAAGACGGCACGACCATTAAATGAGCTTGTTTTAAATGCTGGGCAAGGGCTTCATCTTCTAGCGCGCCATGAAAATTAACCTTAATTAAATCGGGTAACTGCTTTGCCATTTTTTGCATTTGAGTTGCATAGGCCGGTTCAGC
>CAYOGW010000079.1:0-3040 GCA_964403635.1 uncultured Anaerolineaceae bacterium
TAGGCGGTTAAGCTCTCGGCAAAGGCTTTGGCGTCTTCGCCTTCGCGCGCGCCCCATAGTTCAATCGGTCCGTCGGTAAAGGTGATGACGGGCGTTTCTTTGCTATTAAACCCTTCAGCCAGTTCTAGCAGTTTGCTGCGTTCTCTTAAGTCTCTTTGCAGGGCGACAATGCTCTCGGTTAACGGAACTGGATTTTTGCTAATTTGGTCGTCGAAGATTAAATCACTGTCTGTGAAGACCTGCGGGGTAGCCGATGAATCTTGTTTAAGGATGATGGCGCCCACATTAATTAAGCCAAATTGGACCGAGGTGTGCCGGTCTGGGTTGATTTGTGAACCGTCAGCGGAGATTAAAACCGCGTTTAACGGTAGTTCGGGCGTGGGGGAGTGCGCGTCTAGCGGCTCTTTTAACGGGAGCGCGCAACGCAGGGCGGGGTCCGCCGCTTTAGCAGATTCCACTTTACGGCGTAATCCTTCTATATCTGCGGCGTATTGGTTGAACAGGCGGCGCGCTTCAGCACGGCGTTCTTCGAGAGTCTTTTTTCTCTGCTGAAGGGTAGCGCCGATATCTTTGATGCGGGCGTATACTTGCTGATAATTAATTGTCATGGTTAGAACATTTGTTGTATTTTACTTGAAAAATTCGTTTTCTTAAACCGGGAACTTTATTAATGCTATTGCGTCTATATCCTAACATTCAAAAAGGAGTATTTCAATGAAAACCAAGTTCACTTTAATTTCTGTTGTTGTTTTACTGGCTGTTTTATTAAGCGCTTGCTCGGCTGGCAATTTAATGCCCAATAGCCAAGCTGCTCAGCGTTTGGTTACAGTCAACGGGGTAGGTCAGGTTACATTGCAACCCGACATTGCCTATATTTATGTGGGTGTTCACACCGAAGACCCCAGCGCCGCTGACGCGGTTGCCAATAACAACCGCAAGACTCAGGCTTTAATTGATGCCTTGAGCAACTCGGGTGTGGCCGCAGAAGATATTCGCACCAGCAACTTCTCCATTTGGCCTTCTCAGCAATATGACCCCAGCACCGGCACCGTTACGGGTTCCATTTATATGGTAGATAACACCGTGTATGTCACCGTGCGTGATCTGGCTAAATTGGGTGATTTGTTGGATGACGCGATTGCCGCCGGAGCGAACACGATTAACAGTGTAACCTTTGACGTGGCCGACAAAACCGAAGCCTTAAAAGAAGCCCGCAAGTTGGCTGTAGAAGCGGCCTCTGCCCAAGCGTTAGAACTAGCCGATGCGGCTGGTGTAAGCTTAGGTGATGTAGCCAGCATCGCTTACTTTGACAGCATGCCTTACCCTGTCTTTGAAGGCAAGGGCATGGGCGGCGGTGGTGCCGAAGCAGCTTTGGCAGTGCCAATTAACCCAGGTACCATGCAGTTGAGCGTGAGCGTGCAAGTAGCTTTCGAAATCCGCTAAGATTAATTAAATAGTTAGACCCTTAGAAGCAGCCAGTGAAAACCGGCTGCTTCTTTTTTAATCCATTGCGCCTGTATAATCCAAGACATGAAACGATTGTTTATGCTGGGTCCTGTTTTGTTTGTGGTTGTATTAATCACACTTACTTTTCTAAATTATTCCTTTTTAATTGGCTTGGGCTGGCACCCGTTAAACGCGCCGACCTTCGACTGGCCGAGCGGGCTGGCTTTGGGGAAATTTGGCTGGCTCATGACCAGCACCTTTGTGCTTAGTGGATTATTAATTGCCGGAATGGCGTTGCGGCTAAAAGCAGAATTACCTGCCATTAAAACAGCTCAAATGGGTTCAGTTTTTTTGGTACTCTCGGGCCTAGCCTTGGCTGGTTTGGCTTTTACCACCGACCCAACCCTAAGAGAAACACCCGCCACCTGGCATGGCATTCTGCACGATGCTTCTTTTGTGGCTTTGGGCTTAACCTTGTTCCCCGCTATGGTTTTGTTAACCGTCGCTTTTCGCGCTCATCCAAAATGGCAACCAGTTTCGGTCTACACCGCTTTAACCCTCGCTTTTGCTGTACCCGCCTTCATCTTAAAAGGGGCGGCTTTTTATATTTTTTTGCTGGCTGTTTTAATTTGGTACGAAGTAATTGCCATTCGCGTTAATTAAACATAAACTAGAGATATTCATTTTGTTAAGGAGTTTCACATGCTTAAAGTTGGCTATATTGGTTTGGGGCTAATGGGCAAAGCCATGGCCCGCAACATTCTTAAAGCGGGCTTTCCGTTGGTCGTGCACAATCGCAGCCGCGCTGCGGTAGATGAGCTGGTGGCTGAAGGTGCAATCGCTGCCTTCAGTGTGGCCGAAGTCGCTGCTCAAGTAGATGTGATTTTTACCAACCTGCCAGACTCGCCGGATGTGGAACTGGTTGCTTTAGGGGCAGATGGCATTCTTCAGGCGGGCTCCCCCGGGCTGATTCTCGTGGATAACAGCACCATCAAACCTGCCAGCGCGCGGCTGATAGCGGCTAAATTGGCCGAAAAAGGGATTTTCTCGCTGGATGCGCCCGTCTCGGGTGGAGATGTGGGCGCGCGCAATGGCACATTAACCATCATGGTCGGCGGGGAGGAAGCCGCCCTGCAAAAAGTGATGCCGGTGCTCGAAGCGGTCGGCAAAAGCATTACCTTAATCGGTGAGGCTGGCGCGGGGCAAATTGCCAAATGCTGCAACCAAATTATGGTGGCGGCTCAAATGTCTGCTATGGCTGAGTTGCTTATTTTTGCTAAAAAAGCGGGCGCCGACCCGCAAAAAGTAGTGGCGGCTATTAAAGGCGGCGCGGCCCAATGCTGGAGCTTAGATGTCAAACCGCCGCGCTTGTTTGAAGGCAACCGCTCGCCGGGCTTTAAAGCCTACATGCAAGCCAAAGATTTAAATATTGTGATGGAAAGCGCGCGTGAGTTTGGCGCGCCGCTGCCCTTAACCGCCGAAAGCACCCAGCTTTTTCAGGCTATGCTGCAAATGGGCATGGCTGAGCAAGACAACTCGGCGGTGGTGGGTGTGATTGAAGCGCTGGCGGGCATCACGTTGTTGGATTAATTAA
>CAYOGW010000079.1:3140-5580 GCA_964403635.1 uncultured Anaerolineaceae bacterium
GCGGTGGTGGGTGTGATTGAAGCGCTGGCGGGCATCACGTTGTTGGATTAATTAACCAAGGGAGAAAATATGAGTAGCGATGAAGAATTTTTTTCAGAAAAGCACAAAAGATTAATTCGTATGTCAGTTTGGTTGAAGCAATTGGCATGGTTGGCTTTGATTGTGAGTTTTATTTGGCCAATTGCAAGCTACCTTCAACTAGAAATTATTTATAAACAACAATCAATTTTTAATCCGCCAGATAGATTTATAACTTTTTTAAAAAAAGATACTGTTGGGGCTTTAACAGTTTTTATTGATTTACTAAATTCATTTTTATCCGCTTTCATTTATTTCTTAGTTTTAAGGGGCGTTTCGCTGGGGCTTAATATGATTGTTGAAACGGATATTAATTATCGAGAAAATGTGAAAAATGGAGTATCTGACAATGAGCGATGATGACTTAAGCAAGCAAATTTATAATCAGTTAAATCTTAAAGAAACCGAAGAACTGCTTGAAATTTGGCAGACCAACAACCGTTATGAGTGGACGGATGTTGCCTTTGCTCATATTGAAACAATTTTAAAAGAGAGAAAGCAAACGTTACCTGTACAAAAACCTGCTACATTTGAAAAGATTGAAGATATTGATAATGAGAATTTGAAAGATTGGGAAATCAAGTTGGTGGAGGCTGAAAACCAACCGGATTTTTATGACACAGTGGAAGTATTAGGCTTAATTAAGTGGTTAGATTGGGCGGAAAAGGCTACATGGGTAATAGTCTTAATTTTTAACGTACTTAATATAAGAACTTTTTTTAATTCAATTAATGTGTTTTTTCCTGATGCTAGGTATTTCCCACTAGTTTTACTCATTACTTTTGTTGGAGTTTTTATTAATTATATTTTAGGAGTTCTTCTCACAGTAATTATTTTAAAAACCCTATCGCAAGTATTAAGAATACTGATGGAAATGGAATTTAACAGTCGAAAGGCTTAATTAAATGCTGCAACTCAAAACAACCCCTTTTCACGAACGGACAAACGCCTTAAGCCAAGCGCAAAACTGGCGGCGCTGGGCCGGTTATTTGGTGGTCGGCTCGTATGACTTAGGCTTAGAACGCGAGTATTGGGCTATCCGTAACGCGGCCGCTTTAATTGATGTCTCTCCTTTAATCAAGTACTTAATTAAAGGCAAAGATGCCGCCCGCTTGCTGGACCGTGTCACCACCCGCAACATTCAAAAAATGAGCATTGGTCAGGTCTATTACACCGGCTGGTGTGATGACGAAGGCAAAATGATTGACGACGGTACCGTGGCGCGGCTGGATGAAACGACTTTTCGATTAACGGCTGCCGAGCCCAACCTGCGCTGGTTAATGATGAACGCCGTCGGGCTGGAGGTTGAATTAACGGAAGTAACCGACAGTGTGGCGGCGCTTAGTTTTCAGGGACCAAACTCTCGGACCGTCCTGAATCGGGTCTGTGAATCCAGCTTGGACGAGCTGAAATATTTCAGATTAATGAAAAACAAATTAAACGGAATCAACATCACCATTTCACGAACGGGCTATACCGGCGATTTGGGCTACGAGCTGTGGATGGACGCGGCCGATGCTTTGCCGGTTTGGGACGCGTTGATGGCGGCGGGCGGCGATTATGGCATTGCGGCGGTGGGTATTTTGGCGCTGGATATGGCGCGCGTGGAAGCCGGGCTGTTTATGCTGGATGTGGATTACACCTCGGCTGGGCACGCTTGGATTGAGCCGCAGAAATCATCGCCGTTTGAGTTGGGCTTGGATTGGACGGTGGCGCTCGATAAACCTGATTATTTTGTGGGCCGCCGCGCGCTGGAACGGGAAAAGGCGGCGGGCTCCACTTGGAAGATGGTAGGGCTGGAAGTGGATTGGGAAGGCATGGAAAAGCTGTTTAAGCAGGTTGGCTTGCCGCCCCAAATCCCGGGTATGGCGGTGCGCGGCAGCTTGCCGATTTTTTCTGGCAATCAACAGGTTGGCTATGCTTCTACCTCCACTTGGTCGCCAGTGCTTAAGAAATATATTGCTTTGGCACATTTGCAGAAGCCCTATTTTGAACTGGGAACGAATTTAAAAATGGAAATTACGGTGGAGCATCAACGCAAGTACGCGCCTGCTAAGGTGGTGAAATTGCCGTTTTATGAGCCGGAATGGAAACGGAAATAAATATTTATCCACGAATTTCACGAATGAGCACGAATTCTAATTAATTAAAAATCCGTGTAATCTGTGGCTAGGTTAAAGATTTTATTGGCACAAGGAAATTTAAATGACAATTAATCAATACGATGCAATTATTATCGGCGGGGGGCACAACGGGCTGGTGGCGGCTGCTTACTTGGCACGCGCGGGCAAAAAAGTGGTCGTGCTTGAGCGGCGGCACATTGTCGGCGGGGCGGCGGTGACCGAAGAGATTTTTGAAGGCT
>CAYOGW010000079.1:5680-12518 GCA_964403635.1 uncultured Anaerolineaceae bacterium
GAGCGGCGGCACATTGTCGGCGGGGCGGCGGTGACCGAAGAGATTTTTGAAGGCTTTAAATTTACCGAATTTTCGTATGTGGTCAGTTTGCTGCGCCCAGAGATTATCCGAGATTTGGAGTTGCCTAAACACGGATTAAAAATCTTGCCGCTCCCGAGCACCTTTACGCCGATGGATAATGGCGATTACCTGGCTGGTTGGGATGACCACGACTTAACCCGCCGTGAAATCTATCGCCACTCGCCTAAAGATGCGGAAGCCTACGACGAGTATGGGCGGGTGATGGCACGCGCCGCCAAGGCGATTAAACCGTTAATTAATTTAATTCCGCCAGACCCCACTTCGTTAAGTGTGCGCGATATGCTGGGTTTGTTAAAAGTAGGTCAGTATGCGGCCAGCTTATCTGAAAAAGAGTTGTATACCATTGCCAAACTGGCTACCCAATCCTCGGCGGATTTGCTGGAAGAGTGGTTTGAAACCGACGCGCTGAAAGGCACCAAAGCCGCCAGCGGAATCATTGGCACCTTTTTGGGTCCGCGTTCGCCGGGGACTGCCTATGTGCTGCTGCATCATTACATGGGAGAAATTGACGGGGCGTTCCGCGCTTGGGGTTTTGCCAAAAACGGCTCGGGCGGGGTCAGCGGTTCGATTTTAAACGCGGCCAAAGCCTTGGGCGTTGAAATTCGAGTCAATGCCAGCGTCAAGCAAGTCATCGTTAAAAATGGTCAGGCGGTGGGTGTCGCGCTGGAAAATGGCGACGAGTTGCAGTCCAAAGTGGTCATGTCTGCCGCCGACCCCAAACGCACCTTTTTGCAGTTTGTAGAGCCAAAGCATTTCCCAGATGAATTTGTCACATCCATTCAAAACTTCCGCACGCGCGGCTCGTCTGGTAAGGTCAATATTGCTTTAAGTAAGCTGCCTAACTTTACGGCCTTGCCTTACAGCGGTAACGGCGCCGACTCGGTTTTGCATCGCGGCGCGGTTTCGATCAGCCCGAGCATTGATTACATCGAACGCGCCTATGACGATGCCAAATATGGCCAAATTTCGAAGCAGCCCTATCTGGATATGATTTTCCCATCCATGATTGACCCCGACATGGCGCCCCCCGGCCAGCATGTCATGTCTTGTTTTGTGCAATATGCTCCCTACGATTTGGAAGGCGGCTGGAACGATGCCAAACGTGACGAGTTGGGCGAAGCGGTCATTTCAACCATTGAACGCTACGCGCCCAATATCCGTGAGTGCATTGTGGGCATGCAAACCATCTCGCCCAAGGATATAGAAGCAATCGCGGGCATCACTGGGGGCAATATTTTTCATGGAGAGTTGCTGCTGCACCAGATATTTTTCCTGCGCCCCACCCCGCAATGGGCGGATTACCGTACCCCGCTCAAGGGCTATTATTTCGGCGCGAGCGGCGCTCACCCGGGCGGCGGTGTGATGGGCGCGGCGGGCATGTTGGCCGCAAAAGAAATTTTGAAGGACGGGATGAAATAATTTTTCAATCTTGTTCTTTGATTAAGGAGTAATTGGCTATGATTGATTACCAAGCAACGATTACTTGTCCACAATGCGGCTTTGTGAAGCAAGAGCAAATGCCGCCCGATACGTGAGTGATTTTTTATCCCTGTGCCCGTTGTGGCACTGTCTTAAGACCAAAAGAAGATGAATGCTGCGTTTATTGTTCTTTTTCCAATAAACTATGCCCATCGAAGCAAAGGGAACAACAAGAAGAGTAAATTTATGATAAATCATTATGACATCATTATTATCGGCGCGGGGCACAACGGATTGGTCTCTGCCGCTTACTTAGCCAAACAAGGCAAAAAGGTTCTGGTACTCGAACGGCGCTCGGTTGTGGGCGGTTCGGTGGTGACAGAGTCGTTTGGCGAAGGCTTTAATGTCGATTCCGTTTGGGCAGGCGGCAGTTTGCGCCCCGATATTATTAAAGAGTTGAAGTTACCTTTAATTAATCAACCAGAAAAACCAGCTTTTATTTCTTTAATGAAAGGCTCTGAAAACTTAATCATTGATGCCGACCCATTCAAAGCCGCCGAAGCGATTAAGCGATTTTCAGAAAAAGATGCCGAACAATGGCCGAAATTTGTGGCGTTTATGAACAAAGCCGCCCAGTTTTTAGACGCGGCTTACGCCACACCCATGCCCAAATTGCCAAAAAACTTTAGTTTAAAAGAAGGCTGGGGTTTGGCAGAGTTGGGCTTAGAACTGCGTTTAATGGGACGCAAGGATATGATTAATTTAATCCGTTTGCTGCCGATGACCGCCATTGAATTTGTGGAAGAGTGGTTTGAATCGGAAGAATTGAAAGCGGCGATTGCTTCGGTTGCGATTCATGCGGTTACATTGGGGCCCATGTCTGCGGGGACAGGTTATAGCTTGCTGCACAACTGGCTTAATCGCGGTGGGTTGGCGCACAGCAATGTTGGCAAAGCGGGCGAAATAACGCAAGCCTTAGCCGATGCGGTTAAAGGGTTTGGTGGAGAAATCCGTACAGATTCAGAAGTAAAACAAATTTTGGTAGAAAAGCAGCAGGTTAAAGGGGTGCTTTTAATGAATGGGGAAGAGATTTTTGCAGAAACCGTTTTCTCCGCGGTAGACCCCAAGCACACGTTCATTAAGTTGGTTGGGCCAATGCAACTGCCGCCTGACTTTGTTTGGCAAACCCAATCGATTAAAATGCGCGGCTCGCTGGCGAAAGTTCACATCCATACCAATGGCAAGCACGGTATTCCGGCTGGAACAGTTGTGCTGGCGCCTTCCTTAAAATATCTCGAAAAAGCTTACGACGCCGCCAAGTATGGCGAAGTTTCTCAACATCCATATCTCGAAGTTACAACCTTTGATAACACGGTTTCGATTCACTTTCAGTTTGCTCCGTATGGATTAAAGCGGGGTGAATGGGGTAACGAAATTAATTATGTTGAACAGTTGGCGATTAATACACTGGCTGAGTATTTCCCTGCCTTTAATGCCAGCATTTTAAATGTTAAATCCATCTCTCCGTTAGACCTTGAGCAGACCTATGGCTTAACCGAAGGTGATTTAAATCATGGTCAGTTAATGATGGATCAGTTTTTCTTTATGAGACCCATCCCGGGTTGGTCGAACCATAAGACTCCCATTGACGGGTTGTTTTTGTGCGGGAGCGGGGTGCACGCTGGGGGCGGAGTGAGCGGCTTGGCGGGGCGGAACGCGGCACGGGCGTGGAAGCGGGCAGGGTAATATCAAAAGCACAAAATGGGGTATGTTCTTTGATGATAAAATATTAAAAAATAAATTAAGGACATATCTATTATGGCAAAGCCTGTTATTTTTTCGCTTGATGATGACCCATCTGTTCTAAATTCAGTGGAACATGATTTACGGGCGCAATATGGTCGGGATTATCGCATTATCCCGATTAATCAAGGGAAAGCGGCTTTGGACTATTTAAGGAAGATGGAACAGCGCAACGAAACGGTTGCGCTGTTTTTGGTTGACCAGCGCATGCCAGAAATGACGGGGGTGGAGTTTTTAACCGAGGCAATTAAAATATTTCCGCAGGCGCGGCGGGTATTGCTGACCGCCTACGCGGATACCGAAGCGGCGATTAGCTCGATTAACGAGGTTCGGCTGGATTATTATTTAATGAAGCCGTGGGACCCGCCGGATGAAAAACTGTACCCTGTTTTAGATGAACTGCTGGAAGATTGGAAAGCGCATGTGCGTCTGCCGTATGAGGGCATTCGCGTGGCGGGTACTTTGTGGTCTTTGTCTTGCCATGAAGTCAAAGATTTTTTGACGCGGCACCAAATTCCATATCAGTGGTTGGATATTGAAAAAGATTCGAACGCGCGTGGTTTGGTAGAGGTGGTCTCGGCTGAAGCCAAGCAACTGCCTGTTGTTTTTTTCCCCGACGGCAGCACATTAATTAATCCAGATTTGAAAGCATTGGCTGAAAAAGTAGGCTTACAAACGCAAGCCGGATTGCCTTTTTATGATTTGGTGGTGATTGGTAGCGGACCGGCTGGGCTGGCCGCTTCGGTGTATGCCGGTTCAGAAGGGTTGAAATGCCTTGTGATTGAAAAAGCCGCGCCGGGCGGGCAGGCAGGCAGCAGCCCGAAGATAGAAAATTATCTTGGGTTTCCGACCGGCATTTCTGGCGATGATTTAACCCGCCGTGCTGTTTCTCAGGCAAAAAGGTTTGGGGTAGAAATTTTGTCGGCGCAGGAAGTTACGCATGTATCAGTTAAAGATGAGTATCGCATTGTCAAATTGATGGATGGCACAGAGATCTCTTGCCACGCGGTATTAATTGCAACCGGCGCTTCCTTTCATACCTTAAAAATGCCCGGCGCAGACGCGTTAACTGGCGCCGGTATTTATTATGGCGCGGCCTATACCGAAGCCATGCACTACAAAGATAAGCAGGTCTTCGTGGTGGGGGGAGCAAACTCCGCGGCACAGGGTGCCATTTATTTAAGCCGTTTTGCCAGTAAGGTGACGGTATTAATCCGCGGACCCGAAGCAACCGCCTCGAAATATTTGGTCGATGCGATGAATGAAAACAAAAAGATAGAAATTTTATTAAATACAGATTTAATGGAAGTAAAAGGCAGTAACGCGCTGGAGCAGATTGTGGTTAAAAATACAAAAAGTAATCAAATGCAAAGCATGGATGCCGAAGCATTATTTGTATTTATTGGTGTACACCCGCAAAGCGGCATTGTTTCAGATTTGGTGATGCATAACAGCAAAGGCTATATATTTACCGGCTCAGATTTATTGGTCGATAAAAAGCCGCCGCAGGGCTGGCCCTTAGAACGCGACCCGCTTCTGTTAGAAACCAGCATCCCTGGTATTTTTGCGGCGGGCGATGTGCGCTTTGGAACCAATCATCGGGTGGCTTCTGCTGTCGGCGAAGGCGCGATTGCCCACGCTTTAATTAAGGAATACTTGAAAGCGTTATAAGGGATGAACATTCAAGACCTTCGTAAGTCTCCGCTTTTTCAAGGTTTAACGGACGATGAGTTGCAACAACTGGTGGATACGGCTGAGTTACTTTCTCTAAAGGCTGGAGAAATACTAATTAAGCAGGGGGATGTAGGAGATGCCGCCTACGTTATTACCAAAGGCGAGTTTGAAATCGAAATTGAATCGGGTCCATCAAAAATTAAAATTGACGTCCGCAATCCGGGTGATGTTGTGGGCGAAATGGCTTTGCTTTCTCGTAGCCCAAGGAATGCGACCGTTTTAGCAAAATCAGATAGTGAAGCCTTGCGTATTCACCAAGAAGATTTTGAAGACCTATTAAGCACTAGTTCGAAGGCGGCGTTGGCAGTTTTGCACTGGGTTACCTCGCGCTTAAATCAAAACGAAGCCTTGCTTCATCAACAAGAAAAAATGGCCGCGCTAGGCACCTTAAGCGCGGGTTTGGCACACGAACTAAATAATCCCGCAGCAGCCGCCCAAAGAAGCGCCTCCGAATTAAATAAAAGTTTGCTGAAGTGGCAAAAACTAACCAGCCAAATTGAAAAAACAGCGTTTAAAGAAGGTCAAATTGAATGGCTGGATGGCTTCATGGAGGAAGCTACCCGTCGATTCGAATCCCCTTTAAAAATTGACCCGATAGAAAAAATAGACTTAGCGGACCAGCTTGAAGCTTGGTTAGACGCCAATGGCATTGATCTGGCTTGGGAACTTGCACCCGCGATGGTTAATTATGGTTGGAATGGTGCCGCGCTTGAAAAGTTTAAAACCAGCACATTTTTTAACCTTTGTATTCAATGGCTTGGCAATGGTTGTCAGATGATGGGGTTACTTTCGGATGTACAACAAACCACCGAACGCATTTCGCAAATTGTGCGGGCGATGAAATCCTATACTTATCTCGATCAAGCCCCATTGCTAGAAGTGGATGTTCATGAAGGTCTTGAAAGTACTATCGTTATATTACAACATAAGCTTAGGCAAGGGGTTTTTATAAAAAGGGAATATTCTGCCAACTTGCCGCGCATCGAAGCCTTTGCCAGTGAGCTGAACCAAGTATGGACGAACATTATCGATAACGCCATTGATGCCATGTTAAGCCAGCCTTCTACAAATTCAGATCAAACGCCAGAAATCACCCTGCACACTTATTCTCAAGATAACCAAGTCATTATAGAAATTGTGGATAATGGCAAAGGTATACCCGAAGAAATTCAATCTCGTATTTTTGAACCGTTTTTTACTACCAAGCCGCCCGGCAGTGGCACAGGCTTAGGGCTTCATATTTCACACGATATTATTGTTAATCGCCATCACGGACAGTTATTGGTTCAATCGAAACCCGGCAAAACCAAATTTAAGGTGATTTTGCCCGTCAGAATTACGAAACCTTAAAACCATTTTATTTCAGCAAAAGTGATTAATTAAGCAAGGAGAATATCAACATGAACAGTGACGAAACAATGAAGGAAATATTGTTATCCGCGAAAACAATCGCGGTGGTGGGTTTATCTACCAACCCTGAGAAGGATAGTTATACCGTTCCTGAGTATTTACAGGGGCAAGGTTATCGAATTTTTCCAGTAAACCCGATGGCATCTGAAATATTAGGCGAAAAAGCATATCTTGACCTTGCATCTATCCCTGAAAAAGTGGATGTCGTCCAAATCTTTCGCAAGCCCGAAGATGTACCTCCATTTGTAGAAGATGCCATCAAGATTGGCGCAAAGGTGGTCTGGATGCAAGAAGGCATTGTCCATGAAGAAGCCGCTCAAAAAGCCCGCGCCGCTGGGTTACAAGTGGTCATGGATGCCTGTATGCGCTTCACCCATCGCAGGTTAATTGG
>CAYOGW010000080.1:0-1197 GCA_964403635.1 uncultured Anaerolineaceae bacterium
GAATAGAAATCGTGAGAACATCATCACGTTCGTAAAAAATATCTTGTGTGCCGTTGCTAGCGTGATAATCTACATCTAATAACGCTACTTTTCCTTTGGATGACAGCCAGTTGGCGGCGACGGCGGCATTGTTGATGAAACAATATCCGCCGCAGTTGGCTTTACCAGCATGGTGGCCGGGCGGTCGGCAAAGGGCAAAAACGGTTTGCTTGTTTTTGCTGAGAGCCATGGCCGCGTTTAAAGCGGAATGAGCCGAACCAAGCGCCGCATCAAAGGTACCAGCCACAATGCCCGCCGAGAGATCCATGGTGTAGTATCCGGCTTGCCCAAGTAGAGAAGTGGGTACAGTTTGGCTGCCGTAACTTGGCCGAAAAGTGGCTGGCATGAGTGCTTTTTTAGGGTAGTTGGTAGGGATTTCTTGCCAGCGCTGAAAAGCGGTTTGCAGGAAGTTAATGTAACCAGCATCATGCACGGCTAAGATGGCTTCTAAGCCAAAATCTTGTGGATTGATGATGTTGTAGCGGCCATCCGCGTGGAGGGCGCTGAGTACACGCTCGATGCGCTGCGCGGTTTCGTAATACGGAACAGGCTCTCCGCCGTCGTAAACTTCAACGGGCGGGTTGTGGCGGGTATGGGCTTCAGAATAGTAGACGTTCATTAAATGGGATTCCGTAGGTGGTGAGCTAGATTAAAGAAATGCGGCTTAATTAAGCCGCATTTCTTTAATTAATGAAATTATTTGCTGTCTTGAATGAAGGTGGTTAGGTCTAGTTTCATTTGCTCGAGCGACGGCATATGAATGTACATCATGTGACCGGCTTCGTAGTAGTACATGCTGATGTTGGCGCGCAGGCTTTCATCGAGCCCGAGATGGTCGAAAACGTATTCGGTGGCGAAGAAGGGTGTGGCGATGTCGTAGTAGCCGTTGGCAACATAAACCTTGAGATGCGGGTTTTGGCTGATGGCTTCGCGCAGGGTTTCGGCCACATAGACGTGCTGGTTTTCGTGCTCGGCGTAGCTCCAGGGCCAAACTTGGAAATTAAGGATTTCGTAGCTGATGTCTTTTTCAAATTTAAGTTCGCGGCGAACGTAGTCATTAAAGCCAGCGGTGTATGGTCCCATAATGTTGCTAAAGGAAGGGTCGTTTTGAGCGGTTTCGCCTAGGGTGTCGCGGTCGATGCCGATAAAGCGGCTGTC
>CAYOGW010000080.1:1297-12339 GCA_964403635.1 uncultured Anaerolineaceae bacterium
GTGTAGCTGGGCAGGAACAGGACATAAGGGAGTTCGTTGCCCGGGGTAAAGTCGATGGTGCCGAAGTCGAGCACGGTGGAGACGAGCATAATGCCGTTTAAGAATAATCCGTGCCGCTGCTGCAAGTAGCCTGCTAATCCGCTGGCGCGGGTGGTGCCGTAGCTTTCGCCGATTAAGAATTTGGGTGATAGCCAACGGTTATAGCGGGTGGTGTAAAGGCGAATAAAATCGCCCATCGATTCGATATCTTTTTTGAAGCCGTGAAACTGGCGAGCTTTTTCTCCGGCGGCGGGGCGGCTAAAACCGGTGCTAACGGGGTCAATGAAGACCAAGTCGGTTTGGTCTAGCAAAGAGAATTCGTTGTCTTCCAATTCGAATGGGGGCTTGGGCAGGTCGCCTTCGAAGGTCATTTTGACGCGGCGCGGGCCTAAAATTCCCATGTGCAGCCAAACGGATGCCGAGCCGGGCCCGCCGTTAAATGAGAATGTCAGCGGTCGGCTGGCCGGGTCTGAGACATCATCCTTGCTGTAGGCCACAAAGAAGAATTCTGCTTTGGCTTTTTCGCCTTCATATTCTTTATCTCGGTCAGGCGTTTCTTCTTTTAAAATGATAGTTCCGGTGGTAACGGTATATTGAATTTCTTTGCCGCCAATTTTGGTGACATGGTTGGTCACGACTAAATTGTCTTTAATTTCTGGTTTTTCTTTTTTCTCTTCGGGTTTTATTTCTTCGGTCATGATGCTATTTTCTCCTTGAGTAAGTTTATTTTTTAGCTTTTTTGGGCTGCGCTTGAGCGGGGATTAATTTATCTAAATTGGCAATACAAAATTCTACAAAGCTTTGGCGCGGAATAACGATTCGCACCGGCGCGGGTAAAAACTCGTACAGGCTGCCAATCGCAATCGCCCATGCGTTTTTATCTTTTAAAGTGGCTAAAGTAGCCGGACCAATTTTTTCGGTTATTAGTTTTTTGATGAAAGGGATTTGAGTTTGCAGCAAGGCCAAAGCAGGGTTTGCGGCATTCGGAGTGGCTTGTGGTTTGCTGGCTTTTCTTGTTTGAATGCTATGACCCGCGGCGATTAAGGCTTTTTTGGCAGCAGCAAGGCTCTTTTTTGGGATTAAGATGGTATCAGTATCAAAGGTAGAAATTGCAAAAATAGAAATGCCAGCCTTGGCTAAAGTAGCAGAAATAGCAGCCAATATACCGGTTTCTGTGAAAGCCAACGGCCCATTGACCATTAAAGCAGACCAATTGGGTTGGTTTTTGTCGCTTTCAACGTGGATGTGGCTTGGGCAAATGACAGAAAGCTCGTCGTGAGTCCGCGTGATGTTAAATACGGTGCAGGAAAGCACTTTTTTAGGGATATCTGCATCTGGATGGAGGCGATGAATTGTAAATTCTTCATCTAAGACGGTAAAGGTGAGTGTTTTCATAGGATTTTGCTAATTATGTACAAGTATACAGGCTTAAAGATTAAATGAGCAAATTTTGGTTGATTAAAGAAGAATTTGATACTGAAAATAATTAAAGTGCTTAAATAAAAGTGACTTGATTAATTAATCAAGTCACTTTTACTGGCCTTAGTTGATGTTGATAATAATTTTACCTTTTGCGCGTCCGCTTTCGAAGTACTGAAAGGCTTCAACGATTTGATTTAATGAATAGGTCTTGTCTAGCACTGGTTTTATTTTTCCGGTTTCGATTAGTTCTTTTATAAACGTAAGATCATTTGTGTTTGGCATTGCCAATAGATTGGCATTTTTTTTATGACTTCCGATTGACTTAAAGGGTCCTAGAAGCATGGTTTGAAACAGCTGACGATTTGAACCGCCAACCACAACAAAGGTTCCGCTGGGGGTTAATGCCTGTAGATATTCTGAAAGAGGGCGGTCTCCATTAACCGCCAGAATAAAGTCGTATTTTATTCCGTTTTGAGTGAAGTCTTCTTTGGTGTAATCAATAACGTGGTCTGCGCCGAGCGAACGGGCTAAATCTATTTTGCTGGTGCTGCAAACCGCTGTGATGTGCGCGCCGAAGGTTTTTGCAATTTGAACGGCAAAAGTGCCTACGCCGCCGGAAGCGCCATTAATTAATACTTTTTGCCCCGCTTGAATGGGGGTTATATTTCTTAAGGCTTGCAATGCTGTCACAGCGGCCATTGGGATGGCGGCGGCCTCTGCAAAACTGATGTTTGCGGGCTTTAAGGAAAGCGTTTTTTCTTTTGCACAGACATACCCTGCCAAACCACCAAATCCGTTTTCAGATAAGTCTCCAAAAACTTCGTCGCCTACTTTGAAGTTGGTAATATTTTTGCCAATGGCTTCGACCGTACCTGCAATATCCGCGCCAAGGGTTTTGAATTTGGGTTCAAAAAGCCCAAAAACCAATCGTGATAAGAAGGGCTCACCCCTTAAAAGATGCGCGTCGGCCGCATTTAAGGATACAGCATGAACTTTAATTAAAACTTGATCTTCTTTTGGCTTTGGTGTTTCCAAATCAACAATTTTTAACCCTTCGGGCGGACCATATATTTGGAATTGCGCAGCTTTCATGTTTAAGGCTCCTTATTAAAAAATTAAGCGTTCGTTGTTTTTACGAACGCTTAATTTAAAAGTTGTAGAAATGGAAATTAAGTCTGAATGACACAAAAGAGATTGCCGTCTGGGTCTTCTAGTACAACATAATCTGCATTTTCTGGATAGCGCCAAGGGTACGGTTTCGCGCCTAACTTAATTAAACGCTCCACTTCACTCTCTTGATTTTCGGCGTATAAATCCAAGTGCAACCAGCCGCGTTTGCCAGTCCGTTTGGCGGGGGTTTGGTCCAGTGAAATATTAGGGCCTTTGTGGTGCGGGTCTGCCAAAATGACCCAGCCGCCTTTTACAGGGCGAATGGGTTTGTAGCCTAAGGCCGCTTGCCAAAACTGATTCATTTGGTCAAATTCGTAACAGCGGATAACAATCGAGCCAATTTTTAGCATAGTCTCTTACCTTTAAACCGTAAACATGCCAATCTGCACTTCGCCTAAGGCTTTGATTAAATCTTGTTTGGTCATCACAATGGCGGTGTTACTCTGCCCAGAACCAAGCGAAAGCTCGTCCGCTAGGAGCACGCTTTCGTCTAGTAAAACAGGCATTTCGGTAGCCAGCCCAAAGGGAGAAACTGTTCCGATGCGGTAACCGGTGGCGGCAATTACTTCTTCGGGGCTGGCCATGCTTAATCGGTTTTTTCCAAAATAGGTTCTTAAAGCGGGCCAGCTAATTTGTTTGGGGCCAGCCACGCAGACCATGGCAAACTGGCCTTCTTCTAGCCGAAAGACAATGCTGCGGATGACCTGCTCGGGGCGTTGCCCGCGCTCGGCGGCGGCTTGCTCCAGTGAGGTGACTTGGCCAGTATGCCGAAAAATGCTGTGGGGAATGTTTTGTTTTATTAAAGTTGCGGCGGCGGGGGGCGAGGTTTCAGTCATGGGTTACTTCCTTTTTTAAGGCAATTAATATTTCGGCGCGGTGCTGATTAAAATGGCTGACCAGCAAGCGAATGGCTAGTTCAATGGAAACATCCCCTTGCAGGCTGCGTAATTTGGCAGGGTAGTGGGCTGTTTTTATAAAATCCGTATCGGGGGTTTGCTCAATGGCTTTAATTAATAAGTCGTTTCCACCTTTATAAGTCTTTTTTAATCGCTCAGGGCTGGCTCCTTTGGCTGTCAGGCGGGGCAGCCAGCCATTAATTTGGCTAAATAAACCGACTGGCAAGGGTGGAAACCAACCAACATGGCGAATAATCCAAACATCCAGCAGCAGCACCTGCGGCCCCACAGTGATGTGCTGCAAAATTTCTCCCATGCTCCAGCCCGGGTTGCCAGAAGGCGCGTGGTAAAGTGAAAACGGAACCTGCTCAACGAGGGCGAAATATTCTTCGCCTGTATTTTCTAATAATTTAATTAATTTTTGCCGCAGGGTTGCTGTCATCTCTTTATTGTACTCAAGGATTTTTGACTTTTATATGCGATTGTCTTATAGTTAAGTTATCTACAAGATAGGAGGATATATGTTCGCGATAAATATTTTTGAAGAAACCGCAGGCGCTGAGGGTGGTCTCGCTTGGCTGGTTTGGGTCGTGCTGGCAATTTTTATCTTAATGGTTGCGCTGGGTTGGCTGGCTTCTCGTAATGGCTGGTTAAACCAAGAGGAAGAAGCGCATCATCACGACCATGCCGGTCACGACCATGACCACGCAACCCATGAAAATGACCATGCCCATGCTGCAAAATCTCATGCGGATAAATTAACGGATATTGAAGGTGTCGGCCCTAAGGTTGCCAAACTGTTAAATGGTTTAGGTATTCATAGCTTTGCAGATTTGGCAAAGGCTGATGTTGCTAGCATTAATAGCGCTTTAGAAACAGCCGGTTACAGCTACATGGACCCTTCTAGCTGGCCCAAGCAAGCCGCTTTGGCCGCTAAAGGAGATTCTGCTGGGCTGAAAAAATTGCAAGACAGCTTAAAAGGCGGGCGTAAGGCTTAATTAAGGAGTAAGAATCAAAACAGGTCGAGTATTTTGCTCGACCTGTTTTTTTTTGATGAATTAATTAATGTCCGCTGCCGGGGGCAGGGGTGCCGTCAAAAATACTTGGCACTGGGTCACCTTCTACCAATAAGAAGCCTGCCAAACCACGCTGTAAACGAGAGAGAGCATGGTCAACCAAGATGTAACGCCCAGGCACTTCAAGCTTGAACTCGACCATGGTCGCGCCGCCGGGGGCAACGGTAGTGGTTTGCACATCAGTGAGCGGGGCACTTGTTAGCGAAGCATAACTATAGACACGGTCAAAAATTTCGCCGATGACATGGAAGGAAGATGTCATGTTAGGCCCGCCGACACCAAAGTAGATGCGCACGGTTTCGCCGACATTGGCAGTCAGTGGTTTCTGAGCGGTTAATGCGCCAACCGCACCATTGAAGACCAAATACTCTGGGTTTTCGCTGAGTAATTTGTCAATATCTTCTGTTTGGTGGCCGGTTGTGCCGAACTTGCCAGTTGTATAAATTTCGCCTTGCATGACATAGAATTCTCGGTCAACCGCGGGTAAGCCGCCTTCTGGTTCGACTAAAATGAGACCGTACATCCCGTTGGCAATGTGCTGAGCAACCATTGGGGTGGCGCAGTGATAGACATATAAACCTGGGTTTAAGGCTTGAAACTGGAATTGCGTTTCTTGTCCGGGGCCCATTTGGGTGAAGACAGCGCCTCCGCCGGGGCCAGTGGTGGCATGAAAATCTACAGAGTGGGGCATGGTGCTAGATTCGGCATTCTTGAACTTGACAATTACAGTGTCGCCCACGCGAACACGAATGAAGGGGCCAGGTACCTGACCGTTAAAGGTCCAGTACGTGTAGGAAGTGCCGTCAGCGAGCTGCCCGTCTAATTCAACGGTTTCAAGTTCAATGGTTACCGTTTCTGGGTCACGGGGAGCTAACGGGCCGGGTAAATCAGCCGGGTCACGCACAATATCTGCTAAGCCTTCATGAGCTGGTGCTGCTTCGGCTGCGACAGGGGCGGTGGTTTCAGGCATCGATTCGGCGTGGCTGCTTTCGCTCATCTCCATCACAATCGCTTCACCTGTGACAACCAATTTCCCTTCCATGCCCGCTTGGCGATGACCTGGCACGCCGCAATAATAGCTGAATGTGCCGGGCTTATCTACCACAAAGCTAAAGGTGACACTGTTGCCTTGGCCTGAAACTTTGTCAGATGCGACTCCCAGTTCATCAATGATGAAGTCGTGTTCGGCGCCTTCACCACTAATTAAAGTGATTGTGATAGTGTCACCGACTTTGGCTTCGAGGGTGGGGTTGGTCTGACCAGCAATATTGTCGCTGGTACCAAGGAAACTCATCCCATTGCTTAAGTCTGACTTAAGCTCAAAGGTGAGATGTTGCGGTCCGCTGGCTTCGCTGCTTTCAGCGCTTTGACCGCTTCCGCAGGCGGCTAACAGTAGTACAGCCACCAGCATAAGAGAAAAAACTTTAAAACTTTTCATGGTCTTACTCCTTTTTGGTTTGAATAACATGTTGAATTTCCTGTAGAAAAGTGGTTTGCTCTAACTTGTAAATTTCAATCACGTCTGCTATTGTGCAAAATTTATCTAAGCCGCAGCCAATACAATGCGGGCTGTGCTTAAGAAAAACTTTGTTAATTTGCGGGTCGTGGTCAATGGCTGTTTTAACAGACCAATTTTCTACAGGCTTTTTGTTCATGCACCAATCTTACGGAGTTTGGTTCATTCCTTCTTTGCGCTAGCGCAAACAAAAAAGCCCACATCGGGGCTTTTTTGTTTTAATTAATCTAAAGTTTATTTTTCTAAGTCTTCCGCGATTTTTGCCAATTCATGCGGGCTAATAATCGCTAGTTTTTCTCGGCCAGTGTCTATTATTTTTTGTCGTTCCCATTCAGCTAATAAGCGGCTGGCTGTAAAAAGAGTTGTTCCGGCCATTTCGGCTAAATCTTGTCTGGAAAGGGAAAGTTGAATATGCCCTGATTTATCTTTTGCGCCGCTCATCTTCGCTAAGCGAATTAAAGCCCGAGCAACCCGTCTTTCTACACGCTCGGTGGTCATTTCTTTGTAGCGTTCTTGCATTTCTTTCATATATTTTCGTAAGACTTGCATCATATTAATGGAAACTTGTGGGTGCTCTTCTGCAAAATGCCGAAACCATACGCCATCCCAAAGCAAGGCTTCGCTTTCTGTCATGGCTTGGGCTGTCACTTGGTAACCGCTTTTTGGTTGCAGCATCGCAATTCCGGCAAAGGTTTGGCCAGGCTGAGCAATGCGCATGGCTACTTGTCTTCCATCAGGTGTATATTGCAGTAACTTCACTTGTCCCAATTTTAAAACAAACACAAATTTGGCTTCGTCCCCTTCAAAAAAGAAAAATTCGCCTTCTTCAATGGTGCGTGAAATACTATTTTTTGAAAGCTCTTCTAAAATATTTTCTGGCAGGTTTTCAAATAATTCAGTTTGTTTAAGAAATTCAATTTGCATACTTTAATTTTACCCTTGCCATAGTATAGTTGAAAGACCCGCATGGTAAAATAGCCGCGAACTTCTCCCTAAGGAACCTACATGAATGAATTAATTAATCGTGCTTTGCAAACAATCCGATTCTTATCCGCTGATGCTGTTCAGCAGGCTAACTCTGGACATCCGGGCTTGCCAATGGGTGCGGCGGCCATCGCTTATACGGTTTATACCCGCCATTTGCGCCATAACCCGCAAAACCCCCAATGGCCCAACCGAGACCGCTTTATTCTTTCTGGCGGGCATGGGTCAATGCTTTTATATTCGATTTTGCATTTAACCGGCTATGACCTTCCACTTGATGAATTAAAACGGTTTCGCCAATGGGAAAGTTTAACCCCCGGACATCCGGAATTTGGGCTGACTTCCGGTATCGAAACGACTACCGGTCCCTTAGGGCAGGGCTTTGCGAATGGGGTAGGTTTCGCTGTGGCAGAGGCTCATTTGGCAGCTGAATTTAATACAACAGACCAAAAAATTGTAGACCATTTTACTTATGCCATTGTGACCGACGGCGATTTGATGGAAGGCGTTGCATCCGAAGCCGCTTCTTGGGCAGGCCATTTGAAACTTGGAAAATTAATTTATTTTTATGATGACAATCACATCTCGATTGACGGCTCTACAGATTTGTCTTTTACCGAAGACCGCGCCGCGCGATTTAAAGCGTACGGGTGGCATGTTCAAACGGTAACAGATGGCAATGATATCGAAGCCATAGATCAAGCTATTCTTGCGGCCAAAGCGGACCCACGCCCCAGCATTATTTTATGCCGCACCATTATTGGATATGGCGCGCCAACCCGTGCCGGCACATCGAAAGCGCATGGCGAACCCTTGGGCGACGAAGAATTAAATGCGGCCAAAGCGGCGGTTGGCTGGCCTGATGAACCAAGGTTTTTTATACCTGAAGATGTGTTAAACCATTTTCGTGAAGCGCTTGAACGCGGAGCGCAACAAGAAGCACAGTGGAACAATGTATTTGCAGCCTATGCCCAAGAGAACCCAGAAAAAGCGGCTGAATTTAATCGTCGTATGCAGAACCAGTTACCACAAGGCTGGGATGCGGATTTGCCGACCTTCCCTGCTGACGAGAAGGGCATGGCTAGCCGCGCCGCTTCGGGCAAGGCGCTCAATCACTTTGCTGCAAAAATCCCAGAGTTGTTGGGCGGCTCTGCTGATTTAGCTCCTTCGAACAACACCAAATTGGATGGCACACCTGCTTTTCAAGCAGGATCTCCTGAAGGAAGAAACTTTCACTTTGGGGTGCGAGAGCATGGCATGGGCAGCGCGGTAAATGGCATGGCCTATCATGGCGGCTTAAGACCCTTTGGCGCAACTTTTTTGGTCTTTGCGGATTATATGCGCCCGCCGATTCGCTTGGCTGCGCTTTCTCATTTAAATTCAATATTTGTGTTTACGCACGATAGTATCGGTGTTGGAGAAGACGGACCTACGCATCAACCAGTGGAACATTTGGCTAGCTTGAGAGCTATCCCAAACTTGAGCGTGATTCGTCCCGCGGATGCGAACGAAACCGTGCACGCTTGGCGGATGGCGATTAATCGCACGAATGGACCAACAATATTGGCTTTGACTCGTCAAAACCTGCCAACCCTTGACCGAACTGTTTTTGCAGATGCTGTGTTGCTAGAAAAAGGAGCTTATGTTTTAGCAGATTTGGGCAAGGGTCAGCCGCGAGCCATTTTAATGGCCTCCGGTTCGGAAGTTGGTTTAATTGTAAAAGCAGGGCTGCAATTGGCAGAAGAAGGAATAGCCGTTCGTTTGGTTTCCTTCCCCAGCTGGGATTTGTTCGAGAAACAAGATGCCGCTTATCGTGAGTCTGTCTTGCCGCCGAGCATTTCGGCGCGGCTGGCTGTCGAAGCGGGGATTGCTCAGGGTTGGCACAAATATGTCGGTCAGAAAGGCGGATTAATCTGCATGGAAGGGTATGGCGCTTCTGCCCCTGGCGCGACGTTGTTTGAGAAATTTGGTTTTACCGTTGAAAATGTGATTAAACAAACGAAAGATTTGGTGAACCAATGAAAATAGCGGTTGCAACTGACCATGGTGGTTTTTTGCTTAAGCAAACAGTACTTCAGGCCATTAAAGATGCCGGGCATGAAGCCATTGACTTAGGCACGGATAGCGCCGAAGCGGTGGATTACCCCGATTTTGCAGAAAAAGTAGGGCGTCACATTCAGGCTGGCACCGCAGAGCGGGGTATTTTGTTGTGTGGTTCTGGTGTGGGGGCTTGCATTGCTGCCAACAAAATGAAAGGGATTTACGCCGCCATTGCGCATGATTCTTACACGGCGCATCAAGGGGTGGAGCATGATGCCATGAATGTGTTGTGTTTGGGTGGGCGAATTATTGGCCCAGAGCCTACAAAAGAGATCGTAAACGCTTTTTTAAACGCTCGCTTTGTTGGTAATGACTCGGGCGAAGAACGGCACAAGCGGCGGGTGGGAAAAATGAGAAAATTGGAAGAAGAAAATTAAAGAAGAGTTGAGGTGTAAGTATGAGTAACCCAATCCCGCAAACGACAAAACTTGGTCAATCCCTTTGGTACGACAATATTCAACGCCGTTTGTTAGAAAACGGCGAACTGGCGGCGATGATTCAGCGCGGAGATATTCGGGGTGTTACTTCGAACCCGAGTATCTTTCATAACGCCATTAGCAAAACCAATGACTATGATTCGGCTTTAATGCCCATGGCTTTGGCTGGTTGGGATACAGAGACGATATTTTGGCAATTGGCTGTTGAAGATATTCGTGCCGCTTGCGATTTATTTGCATCGCTTTATGCCGAAACTGACGGCACCGATGGTTATGTCAGCTTGGAGGTCAGCCCATTTTTAGCCAACGATACCAAAGGCACCATCGCTCAAGCCCAGCACTTATGGGTAACCGTCAATCGCCCAAACCTAATGATTAAAATTCCCGCTACCAAAGCGGGCATTCCAGCCATTCGTCAGACCATTGCGGCGGGTATTAATGTCAACGTTACGTTAATTTTTTCCATTGCGCGCTATCAAGAAGTGATGGACGCTTATCTTTCTGGGTTGGAAGACCGTTTGGTTGCAGGTGGAGATATTGGCAACGTTCACTCGGTGGCTTCGTTTTTTGTCTCACGGGTAGACAGCAAAATCGATGCTCGCTTACCGCAGGATTCCCCTTTGGTGGGTAAAGCCGCCATTGCCAATGCAAAACTGGCTTACGAAGCGTTTCGCACGGTGTTTGGTGACCAGCGCTTTCGTAAACTTCAATTGGGAAAAGCCAACTTTCAACGCCCGCTTTGGGCTTCTACCAGCACCAAAAACCCAAACTACCCAGATACCCTCTATGTGGATGAATTAATTGGTCCGGCAACCGTGAATACCGTTCCGCCCGCCACCTTAGATGCCTTCCGTGACCATGGCACAGCCAAGCAAACGTTAACCGAAGGGCTCGCCGAAGCTAAATCATTGTTAATTGAACTAGAAAATGTTGGCATCTCGATGGAGACCGTTACCCAAGAGTTAGAAGCCGAAGGGGTTCGCTCTTTTGCAGATGCCTTTACCGCCTTGTTAGAAAGTTTAAATGAGCGGCGCGAATTAATCTCCAAGCAGGCTCACCCGTTGCAGGCTTCCGTTAAACAGGCGGTTGCCAAGCTGGCTGCCGAATCTGCTCCGTTTAAATTATGGTCCGCGGATGCTAGTTTGTGGACAACCGACCCGGCTGGCCAAGCTGAAATTCGCAACCGCTTGGGCTGGCTTAAATTACCAGAAGCTCCTGCCGAATTAATTAATGACATTTATCAGTTTGCGGAACAAATTCAATTAGCAGGAATTAATAAAATTCTTTTGCTTGGCATGGGCGGCTCGTCTCTCGCGCCAGAAGTTATTAGCCAGTTTTTTCCGAATACGGAAATTAAATTTGCCATCTTAGATTCAACCAACCCGCTTCAAGTGGCTGAAAC
>CAYOGW010000081.1:0-12325 GCA_964403635.1 uncultured Anaerolineaceae bacterium
GCCAAAAAGAGGGCTGAGTGATTTTTTTTGTGTTTTCCATTTCCGCTCCTTATAAACGTGCAGGGGTAGGCTAGCCTACCCCTGCAAAATTTTGTACTAGTGTTGATTTAGCGGAATGGTGGAGAATATAACAAGCCGCCGTTGGTGTATAGGCTGTTATACCCGCGAGGAATGTAAGTGGGGGTGTCTGGACCAAGATTGCGATTGTAGATTTCGGCGTAGTTACCTACGTTCTTAATCACGTTGTAAGCCCAATCGTTGCTTAAGCCTAACTTAGCGCCTAATTCACCTTCAGCGCCTAATAAGCGGCGTACTTCAGGTGCGGTGGAATTCGCGAGCACATCATCTACGTTTTCAGATGTAATGCCAAATTCTTCAGCGCTGAAAAGAGCAAAGACCGTCCATTGAGCAATGTCAAACCATTGGTCATCACCATGACGAACCATAGGTCCAAGGGGTTCTTTAGACATGGTCACATCTAAAATGACATGATCGGCAGGTACTGCCAAAACGGCACGGCGAGAAACCAAGCCAGATTTGTCGGTGGTAACCGCATCGCAGCGACCTTCGCTATATGCAGCCATGGTGGCATCGGCATCGTCATAGACGGCGGGGGTGTATTCAATCCCTAAGGAAGCCATGACGTCTGCAAGGTTAAGTTCGGTGGTTGTACCGGTTTGAACACAGATCGTTCCGCCATTTAATTCTTGTAATGTTGCAATGCCCGAATCTTTACGAACCATCATGCCTTGTCCATCAAAGAAAGTGGTGTGAACAAAGTTGCCGTTTAATTCGGTATCTCGAACCAAGGACCAAGTGGTGTTACGGCTGAGAATATCAATTTCTCCAGATTGCAAAGCGGTAAAGCGTTCGCTGGCTGTTACAGGGCGAAACTCTACTTTGCTGGGGTCTGCAAAAATAGCAGTGGCGAGGGCTCGACAGTAATCAACATCGAAGCCAGAGAACTCACCGTTGGAATCGACAAAGCCGAAACCTGGTACTTGTGAGTTAACGCCGCAAATTAATTTGCCACGTTCTAAAACGGCAGCTAAGGTACCGCCATAACCTGGCGCAGAGAAATTAATCTCAGGGGCGGCAGGTGCTGGGGCGGCTGATGATGATGCCTCGACGCTTGATGAAGATTCAGCGGCGGCTGGGGCCTCGGCAGCTGGGGCTGCTCCGCAGGCTGCCAGTAGCAGGGCACCAATCATTGCCAATACAGTAATAAGGTAAAACTTTTTCATCTTTCCTCCTTTGAAAGAAACTGGGGGGATGCGAAATGTTTAAATTAGATTTCGCTTAAATCATTATAGGAAAAAACTAACAAAAACGCAAATATGTAGCTTAATAAAACATTTAAAAGATTTTAAATTGGTATATTTTGCTTTATCTGCAACGATTCAAAAGATAAATTACGAGACCTTAATCGTATAATGAAAGTATGTTAACTGTAGTAATTCAAGCTGGTGGACAATCAACCCGCATGGGGCAAAACAAGGCGTTAATGCCTTTTTTAGGTCAGCCATTAATTAAGCGAATCATTGAACGCTTACAGCCTATTTCCAATGAGATTTTCATTACAGCTAACCAATTTTCAGATTATGAACAATTTAACCTGCCCTTATTTTCGGACGTGCAGCCAGATGGCGGCGCTTTAAGCGGTTTGCATACTGCTCTGTATCATGCTTCTTTTCCTTATGTAGCAGTGGTGGCGTGTGATATGCCTTTCGCTAATTCAGCTTTGTTACAGCATTTTGCCGAATTGTTGGATGTAGAAAATGCAGATGTTGTCATTCCCCGAGTAGAAGGGGAGTACGAACCGCTGCATGCGATTTATCGGCGAGAAACGTGTTTGCAACCTATCGAATCAGCCTTGCAAGAAAAACGTTTAAGGCTAATTTCTTGGTTTAATCAAGTTCGGGTATGTGAGGTAGGAATAAGCGAAATAAAACCCTTTGACCCGCATGAATTGGCTTTTTGGAATTTAAATACACCTGATGAGTTTGTTCAAGCAGAAAAAACAGCCAGTGAAATTGAAAAGTAGAAAATTAAATTTTAATTAACCGTTCAAGGAGTAATTCATGAGTTTAGATTTAGCTACCGTTCGTGCTCAATTTCCAGCATTAGCCCGAAAAGATATTTTCTTTGATAACCCAGGCGGTACCCAAATTGCCGCCCACAGCCTTAAACGAATTCAAGATTATTTGGTTGAGTGCAATGCCAATCATGGCGGCGCCTTTATCACCAGCCGCCAGTCTGATGCTGTATTAGATGAAGCTCATGCTGCTATGGCTGATTTTTTGAACGCAGCTCGCCCAGAAGAAATTATCTTTGGTGCAAATATGACCACACTTACCTTGCACATCAGCCGCTCTTTAGGACGCATGCTAAGCGCAGGAGATACCATTTTGCTCACCCGTTTAGACCATGATGCCAATGTAGCCCCTTGGATGCTTTTAGCAGAAGATTTAAAGTGTAAGTTGATATGGGTAGATTTTGATGTAGAAGACGGCACACTAAACATGGAAAGCTATCAAAAAGCATTAGAGCAAAAGCCAAAATTAGCTGCTTTTGGCTATGCCAGTAACGCTTTAGGAACAGTAAACCCAATTAAAAAGATGATTGAAATGGCTCATCAAGCCGGGGCATTGACTTATATTGATGCGGTGCAATATGCTCCGCATGGACCAATCGACGTGCAGTATTTAGATGCCGATTTTTTAGTCTGTTCTGCTTACAAATTTTTTGGTCCGCATGCTGGCATTTTATATGGAAAGTACGATTTGCTTAATCCCTTAAAAGCCTACAAAGTTCGCCCAGCCACCAACGATTTGCCCGGGCGTTTTGAAACGGGTACTCAAAACCACGAAGGGATTGCAGGGGTTTTGGGCGCAATAGAACATTTTGAGTGGTTAGCAAACCAGTTTGGTGGCGAACACGCTGAGGGCTTATCCGAAGAAAATTATCAGGGTCGCCGCATGCGTCTTAAACAAGCCATGACATCCATTCGCGCGTACGAGTTTGAACTATCACGTGCGTTAATTAAAACCCTGCAAGAGATACCCGGCTTGCAAATTTATGGCCCAACAGATTTGCTCCATCTCGAAAATCGTGTTCCTACCGTTTCTTTCCGCATAGAAGGCAAGCACCCGCGCCAGTTGGCAGAGCAATTAAGCCAAGCGGGCATTTATGTCTGGGATGGAAACTATTACGCGTTATCTGTTACCGAACGATTAAATGTGGAAGATAAGGGCGGCATGCTTCGGGTTGGCGCAGCCCATTACAATACGTTAGATGAAATTGCCCGCTTGGGTGATGAATTAAAAAAAATTGTAGCAAGATAAAAAGAAACGCCTCGGGCTCACCCGGGGCGTTTTTGCCATTAAATGACTGATGCCAGGGTGAGGGGGGCACCCTGACATCAGTCGATGTTATATTACTACATTGCAAAAAAGATTTCAAGCATTTTAAGATAAAAAACAGATTAGAAATTTGTAAGTTTTATGCCCTAGGCAGGAATCGAACCTGCGTCTAAGCCTTAGGAGTGCCTTATTCTATCCACTGAACTACTAGGGCGCAAACAAAATTATAGCATGGCCAAAAGTTTTAAGGCTTGCCATTGTTAAGTTGTATCAGTATACTTAAGTACTATGACACCCAAAAAGATTGGTCGCTACGAAATATTGTCCGAATTAGGCCGCGGGGGAATGGCAACAGTTTATAAAGCCTACGACCCAACCTTTGAACGCGAAGTTGCTTTAAAGGTGCTTCCTCAAGAATTAATGCACGATGCTCAATTTTTGGCCCGATTTGAGCGTGAAGCCAAAGTAATTGCAAAACTTGAGCACGCGGCCATTGTGCCAGTTTACGATGTTGGCAACGCTGATGGTCAGCCATATTTTGTAATGAGGAATATGACCGGCGGTTCTTTGGCCGACCGTATGGTAAACGGCTTAATTTCATTGCCTGAGGTTGCCCGCATTATGCAGCGCCTTTGTGCCGCGTTAGATTATGCTCATAGTAAAAAAATAGTTCATCGAGATTTAAAACCCGGCAACATCTTATTTGACGATAGCGGCGACCCATTCATTTCTGATTTTGGGATTGCTAAATTTTCTCATGCCGAAACCAATTTAACCTCAGACGGCGCTATTATTGGTACACCCACTTATATGAGCCCAGAGCAAGCCCGCGGCGACCCGATAGACGCGCGCAGTGACCAATACTCTATGGGTATTATTCTTTTTGAAATGCTCAGCGGAAAGCCGCCCTATTCGTCAGACACTCCTTTAGGTTTGGTTTTTAAGCATGTTTCTGAGCCGGTTCCGCACATTTTAGACCTTCGTAGAGATTTACCAGCCGGTATCGAACCTGTTGTTGAAAAGGCGCTTGCAAAAGAACGAGACCAACGCTTTAGCGCCTGTTCAGATATGGCTTATGCATTAGATGCGGTGATACGGGGCGAAACCCCCGATTTAGACCGAACTGACCCAGGTAAAACACGTATTGGGCAAGTCCCCGCCCTGCCAACCGCTGTTGGCGGCTTTAAGCTGCCAAAAGAACCCTTGTGGATTTATATTCTTTGTGGCGTTTTAATTGTTGGATTAATTGGTTTCTTCGCTTTTCGTGGGCTGGTATCAGGTGGCGAAGTTGCTGAAGAAGCCACTCAATCCGAATCATCCGCAGTAGAACAGGCTACAGAAGCACCACAAGCCAGTGAAACAGCTGAACCTTTGGCTTTGGGAATCGGCGGGGCAGACAAAATCGCATTTATTAATACCAACAATATTTATTTAATCGATGTTGACGGCGCTAACTTACAGGCTATCACCAGTGATGGAAAACCGAAGGATGGCCTGAAGTGGGGACCGGACGGCAATACAATTTATTATTTTGATGTTGAATCGCACTGTATTCGCTACATTGAATTAAGTTCAAATTCACCTCAAAATTTATCTTGTTTTAAAGGAATCGAATTTGTTGTTGGATTTGATATATCTCCCGATTCTCAACAAATCGCTTTAACTTACCAAAAAGAACTGTTCATTGTGCCGTTAGAAACTTTCCGCGCAACAGGCATAGTTCGTGACCGAAGTGATTTAACTCATTTAAATGGGTGCTTGGTATTTTCGCAGGTGCGTGCTGAAAATGTCCAATGGTCTGGAGATGGTTCTCGTTTAGCCCTTCAATTTAAACAATTACAGGGCAGCGCGTTGGTTGACACAGTTCGTTTATTTGATATTAGCAACTGCGGTTCACCTATTGTGTTAGACGAATTCCCTGGTCAGCGATTTATGCCCGATGGATTCGCAGACAATTTTGTTATTCCAAGCTTTCATTGGGATGGAAAAGATCGGTTTGTAATTAATACGTTTCGACGTAATGGTGGATTTGGCGAATTATATGGATATGATGTAGCAACCAGTCAAGCGATTAAGATTAATCCCATTGGCGGAAATTGTTGTTATCGAGATGCACGCATTAGCCCCGATGGCAGTTACTTATTATTTATTTATCAGGATGCGGCACAAGGTGTGGAATCAGGAGCAGAACTGTTTTATATCCCTATTGACTCTATCAACAATTCTGATGGTTTTACATCCATTAAATTACCAATAGGTTTCTTTACAAAATCTCGCGAGAAGCCACAACCAGCATTAAGACCCGCTCAACCATAAAAGATATTAACAAAACCGTAAAAGCAAGCAAACACGAGCTCGTTTGCTTGCTTTTCATTTAAACCGTTGTTATACTTTAGCCTATGACTGTACAAAAAATTGGCCGTTATGAAATTAAATCGGAGTTGGGTCGCGGGGGTATGGCGACAGTATATAAAGCCTATGACCCGCGATTTGAACGGGATGTAGCGCTTAAAGTTTTGCCTAGAGAGATGTTACATGACGATCAATTTCGGGTTCGTTTTGAGCGTGAAGCAAAAACGATTGCTTTATTAGAACACCCATCAATTGTGCCTGTGTATGACGTTGGTGAAGAAGATGGTCAGCCCTATTTTGTGATGCGTCATATGACCGGCGGTTCTTTAGCCGAATTAATAGAGAAGAAACCGCTTTCCTTAAAAGATGCCGCCAAGATGATGGAAAGAATTGCAGGCGGTTTGGACGATGCACACCTTAAAGGCATCGTCCATCGTGATTTAAAGCCAGGAAATATTTTATTTGACAAAGGTTTTGAGCCCTACATTTCTGATTTTGGCATTGCCAAAATGACCCAATCTCAAGGCGTTACGGTAACCGGCGGCGCCATTATTGGTACACCGGCGTACATGAGCCCCGAACAAGCGCAGGGTGATAAAGTAGATGGTCGCAGTGATGTTTATGCTTTAGGGGTTATTTTATTTGAAATGCTTTCCGGTCAGCAGCCCTATCAGGCAACAACGCCTATGGCTGTAGTGGTGAAACATATTACTGAACCTATTCCTCATATTTTAGATATTAATCCAAGCCTGCCTACCGATGTAGAACGTGTGATTGAAAAGGCGATGGCTAAAAATGTAGAAGATCGCTTTGCTACCGCGGGCGAATTTTCAGCAGCATTAAGTGCCATATCTGAAGGCGAAAGCGCTGAAAACGCTCTAAAAACAGCACAAATGTCTACCCGTGAAATTGCACAAAAAACACGCATTGCTCAACAAAAGTACGAAGCTACATTGGCTGCCGCTGAAAAACCAAAGGCGGGTATGCCAAAAGTTATCTTATGGGTTGGCTTGGCTGTGTTAGCACTTGCTGTTGTTGGCACTGGTGCATTTTTTATGCTTGGTTCTTTAGTCAGCCCACCACCGACTACCACAGTAGAAGTTACAACCGCCTCTTCCACCCCTGAATTACAAGTGGTATCAGACCTTCCTACCGAAACACCAGCAGCTTTAGAAGAACCCACCGCCACCTTAGAACCTACTGCAGAACCAGCCGTTCGTTTACCTGGCAATGCCAGAAAAGTGGCGTTCATCGCCAATAGCGAAGTGTGGATGATGAACCTAGATGGCAGCGAATTAATCCAACTCACGAACGATAAATTCCCCAAAACAGATTTACAGTGGATTCCCCCTGCTTATACCAGCTTGGTATTCATTAGTGGGAAAAATATTAATACCATCGATACATCCAATGGCAACCGTTTTGATACCATCGCATCCTTCCCTAACGCCTCTTTTGTTGAAGCATTTCGTCTTTCACCGGATGGTCAGCAAGTAGCCATTTCTTTAAATAAAGAAATTTACATCGTGCCATTTAATGTTGATACTTTACGAACCGTTCGTGGTAAAAGCGGCCTTATTGATATGAAAGGTTGCATTAATCACACCGGAGCAACCCAAGCCGCTGTAGCAGCAAAGGGCTTTCGCTGGGGTGATGATGGCAAAACCATCGCTTGGTTATTTGCAGGGGTAGAGGCTGGCAGCAGCAAAGCGGTAGATTTAATTAGATTGCTGGATATTTCTACTTGTAAAGCCGAAACCATAGACATGCAAGATGAATTTCCCGGCACCCGCTTTACGATGGAAGGCTATACCTCGCAGCCAATTATCCCCGACTTCGATTTTGACGGCAGTGTCTTATTCCTATTAAATTCTTACATTCGCAACAACGGCTGGGGTTTCTTATATGAATACAACGCTGAAGTTCGTAAAGCCAATCAATTAAATCCCTTAGGCCCCGGCACTTGCTGCTATCGAGATGCGCGTTGGAGCCCAGACAACAATTACATTATGTTTGCTTTTCAAGACCGAAACGCAGGGCAAGATGCGGCTACCCAACTCTACTTTATGCCCTATACCGCCATTGGCTTTACGACTGATTTCACCCCCATCCCCATGCCAGACGGTTTTGTATTCAATATACGTGAAGCGCCGCAATTTGCCTTTCAGCCCGATGTTCCCTAGAGTTTCTTAACAATCTCTTTAATTAAATTCGGTCCTGAATAAATAAGCCCAGAATAGACTTGCACGAGCGAAGCTCCCAAGTCTATTTTTTTCTTTGCATCATCCGATGTCATAATTCCGCCGACAGCCACCACAGGGAGTTGGCCGTTTAATTGCTTAATCACTTTAATTAAGATGGAATCAGACAAAGCCCGCAGCGGTCTGCCGCTTAACCCGCCTTTTTCTTGCTGATGGCTGCTGATTAAACCATCGCGGTTCAGGGTGGTATTGGTTGCAATCACACCATTCATTTCATTCATTACAATCGCATCGAGCGCATCATTTAATTCTTCGTCATTTAAATCGGGTGCAATTTTGACCAAGATGGGGCATTTAATTTCGCTTGTAATTCTTTCCGCTTTAATCGCGCTGAGCAGGTCTTGCAGCATGGTTTTACCTTGCAGGCGGCGTAAGCCAACTGTGTTAGGAGATGAGATATTAATCGTTAAATAATCCGCTAGCGGAGCAAATGCCCGCATTAATTGAATGTAGTCATTGACGGCTTCTTCCAGCTGGGTGTCTTTGTTTTTTCCTAGATTAACGCCTAAAATATTTTGGGGCTGGCGTTTGTAGTTTTTAATTTGCTTCATTAAAAAGTCTGCCCCTTTGCTGGGGAAACCCATACGGTTAATCACAGCTTCATCTTCCAGCAGGCGAAAGACTCGTGGAAACGGGTTACCGATTTGGGGGCGGAGAGTCACTGTTCCTACCTCCACATGCCCTAAACCCAAAGCGAACAAGCCGCGCATGGCTAGACCATCTTTATCGTATCCAGCCGCCACGCCGAGCGGATTGTTAAAATTTAAGCCGAAGGCTTGGACTGGTTTAATGGGTAAATTATAGCTTTTTTGTAAAAGCCAGCGAATGGGGGCAAGTTGCCCAGCCAGCCGAAGCAGTTGTAGGGTAAGCTGATGAGATTGTTCGGGTTCGAGATTAAATAGGACGGGGCGAAAAAGAGAGTACACGGTTATTTGTTTTTGAGCATTTGGATGGTTTTGGCGGCGCGGGTTTGGCGGGTGGCTTCTTTTTTTGCTTCGCTGATCCATTGAATATATTCTTTTTGGTGGCTGGGGGCTAAGGCTTCGAATAGTTTTTTTGCATTTGGGTCGTTGGCAAGCGCAGAGGCCAGTTCGGCGGGCAGGGTGAGGGGGGTGTTCATTGATTAGGCGTTTTCTTTTAAAAAGGCGCGGGTGGCAGTAATTTGTTCTTTGGATACTTTGTTGGTGGCTTCCCAGTGATTAAGCATTTCTCCGATGGTGAGGACGGCGTGCATGGTGTAACCAGCTTGGGCGAGGGAAGCCATGGCGCCGGATTGCCGATCAATTAAGACGACGACATCGGTAACGATTAATCCGGCGGCGGTTAATTTTTCAATGGCTTCAAATTTGCTGCTGCCAGTAGTGGCGAGGTCGTCAATGACAATGATGGTTTCGCCAGCTGAATACTCCCCTTCGATTTCGGCTTTGGTGCCATACAGTTTGGCTTCTTTGCGCGGGTAAATCATGGGGTAGTTGCCAGCCAAGCTGATGGCGGTAGCAATGGGGATGGCGGCGTAAGGCAAGCCCGCTAAGCGGGAAAATGTAAGTTTATTTAAAATGGGCAGGTAAGCTTGGGCGATTAATTCGAGCAGGCTGGGATAGGTGATAATGCGACGCAGGTCAATGTAGATGGGGGAAATTAATCCAGATTTGAGGGTGAACTCGCCGAATTGAATGCAGTCGGTTTCGAGTAGTTGGTCAGACAATAGTGTTTTGGTTGGGGGTAAGTTGGTCATAATTTATCCTTAGTAGCCCATTTTAATTGAAAGTATCTCATCTCTTAAATCGGCGGCGGCTGTGGCAGGCTTGGCGGCGCGGCTGATGCCGCGTGAAACGGGCAGCAGCATGCCTTTGCCATCTTTTCTTAAGCCGTTAATTAAGGCGGTTTTTAAGTCTCCGCCTTGCGCGCCAACCCCCGGGGAGAGAAACCATAAATCGGGTGCGGCGGCTCTTACGCGCTTAAGCGCATCGGGTTGGGTAGCACCGACCACCAAGCCGATGTTGTTTTTGGTATTCCAAGTTTGGGCAAGGTTGGCAATGTGTTCGTAAAGAAAGTTGAAAGATGAAAGATGGTGATTTGTTTCGGTTCTTTCTTCTTTCTTTACCAACAGGTCTTGAACATCCCCTGCGCCTGGGTTGCTGGTTTTGCAGAGTAAAAATATGCCTTTTTCAGGGTTTTGAATAAATGGGTCAATTGAGTCTTTGCCGAGATAGGGATTAAGCGTGATGCAATGAACGCCGAGATGCTCAAAGGCAGACTGAGCATAGGCTTCAGCCGTAGAAGAAATGTCGCCGCGTTTGGCATCTAGCACAACGGGAATCATGGAGCCTTGGCGGGCTGATTCTTCGGCGATGGCTTCGATAACCTGTTTTAAAACATCCCAGCCTTGGGCGCCAAAGACTTCAAAGAAGGCGGCGTTGGGTTTAAAGGCGGCAGCGTAGGGGGCGGTTTGTTTAACGAGAGACAGGCAAAAGCGTAAGGCTGCCTCGGGGGTGGGTTCATCCAGCTCGGAGATATGTGGGTCTAATCCCACACACAGCAGAGATGAGCAGTCATCGACTCTTTTTTCTAAAAATGTAAAGAAGCTTTCCATAAATCTCCTGTTACAAAAACGCGCAGTTTATCTGCGCGCTTTATTTAATTAAGCTTTTCCGAGCACCATTGCTAACAATGCCATACGAACATACAAGCCATACTCCATTTGACGGAAATAGGCGGCGCGCGGGTCGTCGTCAAAATCGGGGCTGATTTCGCCCACACGCGGCAAGGGATGCATGACAATCATTTCTTTTTTGGCAATTTTCATTATTTCGGGGTCAATCACAAACGAACCCTGAACTTTTTCGTAATCGGCTAAATTTTCAAAACGTTCTTTTTGAACGCGGGTCACATAAAGCACATCGGTTTGGGGTAGCACATCTTCTAGCTTGTTGTATTCGGTTTGGCTAATACCAGCCGCCGTCACTTCTTCCATTACTTCTTTTGGCATTCTTAATATTTCTGGTGAAACGTAATTAAGCTTAACTTTGAAAAGAGACAACAGGCGGGCTAACGAGTGAACAGTGCGGCCATATTTTAAGTCGCCGAGCATGGTTACAGTCATGCCGTCTATTTGTCCTTCTCCCAGCTCTTCAAAAATAGTAAAGGTATCTAATAAGGCTTGGGTTGGGTGTTCGCCGGTGCCATCACCCGCATTAATCACCGGTTTGCGCGATGCTTTGGCTGCAATCGCTGCTGAGCCGGTTTCGGGGTGGCGCAGCACAATTGCATCGGCGTAACATTCTAAGGTACGGATGGTATCTGGCAGGCTTTCCCCTTTGGAAACGGATGAGTACTTCACTTCATTAATCGAGATGACACTGCCACCCAGCCGTTCCATCGCTGCAATAAAGGATGAAGATGTACGGGTAGAAGGTTCGTAAAATAAGTTGGCTAAAATTTTGCCTTTAAGCAAATCAAAGGTGCCAACACGCTCTACCATGCCGCGCATTTCGTGGGCTACCCCAAACACATACTCTAGGTCTGGGCGGGCGAACTGTTTAACCGAAATAATGTCTTTTCCGTACCAATCGGCGTGTTTATTTTCTCCGAAAGGCAAATAGGGGGATTGAAGATGTGCGGGCATGGGGTCTCCTTAAAATGGTGATGGTTCTAATAATATGTCCAGACAAATTGGCCTATTTTCTCACTCTTTTCAATATTTATCCACTTTAATTAAAAATTGGTTTTCAGACTCTTAATAAAGAGGTTAATTTCATCTAAAGCGGCTTGCACTTCTGGCAAAAAAGGTCCAGATGCATGCCAAACATGCCACATGTCTTCCCAAATACTTAATGTAACAGAGACGTCCGCTTGAACGGCTTTGTCATTTAATTTTTTAGCATCATCCAGCAAAACCTCTTCACTTCCCACTTGAATCAGCATTGGCGGGAAATTGTCAAAATTAGCAAATACGGGTGAAACCAACGGATTTTTAAAATTAGTTGGTTCAGTATAAGCTCTCGCCCAATCGCCTAACCCGCCAAAGGTGAGCACCGGTTCATTTTTGGCATTGGTTTGATGGGATGCGCCACTCAGCGTGAGGTCTGCCCAAGGGGAAATTAGAATCAAGCCAGCGGGGAGAGAGTCTCCGGCTTCTCGCAGCGATAAGGTTGTGGCGAGGGCGAGCCCACCACCTGCGGAATCCCCGACAATTAAAATATCCTCCCCTGAAAGCCCCAACTTAATTAAATAGCGATAGGCCGCAAGCGCATCTTGTAGCGCCGCTGGGAAGGGATTTTCCGGCGCGAGGCGATAGTCTGGCAAAAGAATGCGGCGCTGCGTGGTTTGGGTAAGCGGCACACAAATCAT
>CAYOGW010000082.1:0-1828 GCA_964403635.1 uncultured Anaerolineaceae bacterium
GGGCGGCCATAGACCACGGCGTGTTCGCCGAATAAGATAATTTTGCCGGAAGCGCTGCTCATGGCGAGAGATAGAATACCGCCAAAATGGTTAAACCGCACAGGAGAATGGCGGCTTGCAGGGGGCGGTCGGTGAGCAGTACTTCGTCTGGCGCGCCCGCTTCGTGAGTGACTTGAATTAAATAGAGATAGCGGAATATGCCGTAGACCACAAAGGGGATGGTGAGCATCATGCTGTGGTTGTCGGGCAGGTTGGGCGCGCTGAAGGTGTAGAGCGAGTAGGCGACGATGGTGGTGGCAGAAACGATGGTAATGTATTGGTCGAGCAGCGGGATGGTGTAGCCTTCGAGCACTTTGCGGTGCGAACCAGCGCCGCGCTCCAGCAAAGCCAGTTCGGCGCGGCGTTTGCCGAAACCCAAGTAAAGCGAAAATAAGGTGGTGACAACGTATAACCAAGGAGAGAAACGCTCAACGGTGATGAGCAGCACGCCCGCTTCTACGCGCAGCACAAAACCGGCGGCGATGGTTAACACGTCGATAATAGGAATGTGCTTAAGCCATTTGCTGTAAGCGATATTAATGATTAAGTAGGCTGCCAAGACGACCGCGAAGGCGGGGGTGAGCCACCAAGCCAGCGGCAAGGCAATCAGTACAAAAAGGGCGGCGGCGATTTGAGCGGCTTTAATGGGTAGTTTGCCCGAAGGCAGCGGGCGGTTTTTCTTTTGAGGGTGCTGGCGGTCGGCTTCGATGTCGGCGATGTCGTTAATTAAATAAACGGTGCTGGCAGTAAGAGAGAATAGAAAAAAGCCCGCCAGTGTTCGTAAAAACGGCTCTAGCAAAAATAGTTGTTGGTCAAAAATGAGTCCCAAAAAGACAAAGCCGTTTTTGGTCCATTGGCGTATGCGCATGGTTTTAATTAAGGCGGAAATCATGTGGGTATTTTACCTGTCTTTTGTTGGAAGATTGCGATAAGCAGTAAAATGATTGCATGTCAAAAACTCGGTTGGATGTTTTATTGGTTGAGCGAGGCTTGGCCGAAAGCCGCAGCAAAGCACAAGCCATTATTATGGCGGGGCAGGCGCGGGTAAACGGGGAGATGGTCAGCCAAGTGGCGATTAAGCTGGATGCCGATGTAGAACTCTCGGTGGAGGCGGGCCCAAAATTTGTTTCACGCGGGGGCGAGAAGTTAGAAGGCGCGCTGCAAGTTTTTCCGATTAAGGCGGAGGGCAAAACCTGCGCCGATGTGGGTTCCTCTACGGGTGGCTTTACCGATTGTTTGCTGCAAAACGGCGCCGCAAAGGTATACGCCATTGATGTTGGTAAAGGTATTTTGCACTGGAAATTAAGAACCGATGCGCGGGTGGTTGTGATGGAAGAAACCAACGCCCGCTTTGTAGAAAATCTGCCAGAACCAGTGGATTTGGTGGTGTGTGACGCCTCTTTTATTTCGTTAAAAATATTGTTGCCAGTCATGAAAACTTGGCTGAAACCGAGCGGTGAAATGATGGTTTTAATTAAACCGCAGTTTGAAGCGGGCCGCAAAGAAGCCGCCAAAGGCGCGGGCGTTATTCGAGATGAAGCGGTGCATAAACGGGTATTAATTGAAATGCTGGAATACGCTGAATCTTTAGGGCTGGGCATTCGCGGATTGGCAAAATCACCTTTGGTGGGGCCAAAAGGCAATATCGAGTTTTTATGCTGGTTAGATTTTGGCTCTCAGAAAGTAAATATCCCCGTGTTAGCAGAAGACGCGCTTAATTAATCGAGGGCGATGTTTTTTTGCGAGGCGGCTAAAATTTGTTCAATGCTCATGTCTTTTCGTTTGGCAA
>CAYOGW010000082.1:1928-12278 GCA_964403635.1 uncultured Anaerolineaceae bacterium
TTCACTGCCCATAAACTTTTTTGGTCTCTTTCGTGGCTCATTTTTCTCTTGGTCTCTTAATTAAATTTATTTCTCACTATTCAGGGCTATAATCGCGGATATGAATTGCCCGAAGTGTGGAACAACTTTGACCCGTAAGTATTATAAAGGCATGCTGGACGTTGATTCATGCCCCTCTTGTAGGGGGATGTGGCTGGATGTTTTAGAGCTTGACCGTTTAGAAGATGTAGCCTTTGCCAAAGACGCGCACAAGGGTTCGTTAATTCATGACCGCAAACCAACCGCATACCCTTGCCCGCATTGCCAAAGCCCATTGGATGAATTTGTCTATCGACTTTACGACCTTAAACTGGATGTTTGTAACCAGCAGCATGGCTTTTGGTTAGACGGCGGCGAAGATGAACGGGTTTTAGAGATTATGCGTGCCCGCGCCGCGCGATTAAATCAGCCGGTGGAAGCAGAATGGCAGCAAGTGTTACAAAAGTTACTGGCTATTTTTCGATAAAAAATCCCCGCTGAAAAGCGGGGATTTTAATTTATTCTTCAGCTTCTACATCGGCTTCGCTTTTACGGCTCACGGGCTGTGGGCTGTAAGCGTTTTGTGCGTTTTGCAGGCGGTCTTCCTCTAAACTGCGAATACCATTGCGAACTTGGGTCATTAAGCGGGTAATTTCGTTTTCTAAACCTTGCAGCGAATCAATGACATAATCATCGGCATCTTGGCGGGTGGCTTGCGCGTCTGCGCGGGCTTGGGCCAAAATTTGGTCCGCGCGGCTTTGAGCCGTTTTGGTAATGGATTCGCGGTCTACTAAACTTTCAGCTTTCTCGCGGGCTAATTGAACAATTCGCCCGGCTTCTTCTTGGGCTTGCGCTAAAACACGGTCTTTTTGAGAAAGCAGTTGTTGGGCTTTTTTAACTTCTTCTGGGATCGTAACGCGCATTTGGTCAATAATATCGAGCATGCGGTCTTCATCCACCACTACATTCCGTGTAAAAGGAACACTGCGGCTTTCGTTAAAAAGTTCTTCTAGTCTGTCTACTAAGTGAAGTATGTCCATAAGGGCCTCCGCGGTTGCGGCAGAAAATAACGTTAATTAATATTATAGCGCAAACGATGGGAATACGAATTAATCTGTATTGAAATCATAATCAATCAAACCTTAATCTCTTAAGGAGTTGGCAGGTTTCTGGTTTTCGTTTAATTCTATTTGTTTATTGTGTAAGGCTTTCATCACATGCGGTGGCACCATGCTAGAGACATCTCCGCTTAACATGGCAATCTCTCGCACCGTGGTAGAAGAGAGAAAAGTATGGTCTTCGTTGGTGATGAAAGAGATAATTTCGATATCGGGAGCCAGCCGGTGGTTGGCCAGCGCCATGCGAAATTCAAACTCAAAGTCTGAAAAAACGCGCAAGCCGCGCACAATCACCTGTGCCGAAATCTCGTGACAAGTGTTTACGGTTAACCCGCTATAGCCCATCACTTTAATTTTAGGGTTGTCTTTAAAGGATTCTTTTACCAAAGACATGCGTTCTTCGGGAGAGAAAACCAAAGACTTTAAGGGTTTGTCGTAAACGGCCACCACCACTTCGTCAAATAATTTGCAAGCGCGGGTGGCAATGTCGATGTGGCCGTAATGGATGGGGTCAAACGTTCCTGGAAACATGGCTCGAACCATGTGCATTCTCCTTGATTAAAAAATTAGCAGGGCAAGCGGGCTGCTCGTTCCGTTTAACTAACATCTCCGGTGCCGTTGGCCCAAAAGCGGTTTAAGGCATCTTCTAGCAGGGCGTGCTCCGGTTGAGAAAGAGCGGGGTCTTTCGCAAATAAATCGCTGGCGTGTTTGCGGGCTTCTTCAATTAAATGTAAATCGCTTAAAGATGCCATTTTTAAGCTGCTGGCATAACCGGATTGGGCTGTACCAAGGAACTGGCCGGGTCCGCGTTGTTGTAGGTCTAATTCGGCGAGTTTAAAGCCATCATTGGTATCTGCCATGGCTTGCAGGCGTTCGTTTTCGGTTTCATCGGCTCTGTCTGGTACCAGCAAGCAGTACGATTCGTTGCCGCCACGCCCAACCCGCCCGCGCAGTTGATGCAATTGTGCCAAACCAAAGCGGTTGGCGCCTTCAATTAACATCACTGTGGCGTTTGGAACATCAACGCCTACTTCAATGACAGTGGTGGCTGCCAAAATATCGTATTTTTTGTCGTGAAAATCGGCCATCACACGGTCTTTTTCATCGGGTTTCATCTTGCCGTGTAATAAACCAACTTTTAAGTTGGGGAATACTTCTTTTGAAAGTACTTCATAATCATCTACCGCGGCGCGCAGGTCTTCTAGTTTTTCGTTTTCTTCAATTAAAGGGTACACGATAAACGCTTGGCGGCCTTCGTTAATTTGCCCGCGAATTAATACATAAGCCCGTTCTCGTTCTTGCGGGGTTAAAACATGGGTTTCTATCGGTTTTCGTCCGGCGGGCATTTCATCCATTACTGAAAGGTCTAAGTCACCGTAGAGGGTTAATGCTAACGAACGTGGAATGGGTGTAGCGGTCATCACCAGCACATGCGGGTTATTGCCTTTGTTGCGAATGGCGGCGCGTTGGTCTACGCCAAAGCGGTGTTGTTCATCAATGACCACCAATTGCAGGTCTTTAAAAATTACGGGGTCTTCTATTAAAGCATGGGTACCAATGAGCACTTTAATTTCGCCGCTGGCTAACCCTTTTAATAATTTGGTTCGTTCTGCGGTTTTGGTATCGCCAGTTAAAATGCGAACCTGATCCTCTTTGAGATAGCCTTCTGCCACCAAGAAAGAGGTGAAATTTTTATAATGTTGCTCTGCCAAAATAGAAGTTGGCGCCATAACCGCAACTTGCGCTTCTGCGTGGGTAATCATCATAGCAGCTAACGCGGCTACAACCGTTTTACCAGAGCCAACATCGCCTTGAATTAAACGATTCATGCTGCGGCCAGAGCCAATATCTACCAAAATATCATCAACCGCGCGTTTTTGAGCGTTGGTTAATGGGAAGGGCAAACTGGCTATCCGCGCATCCAGCCAATCATTGGGCACATCAAAAATGCGGCCAGGGGCAGATTGAAGGTCTCGTTTTTGGCGTAAGACGCCCATTTGCAGGTAAAAAATCTCATCAAAAGCCAGTCTCTTGCGCGCGTTGCTTAGGCTCTCTTGGTCGTCTGGAAAGTGCGCTTGGTGCAAGGCCTCGCCTAGCCCTAACACATTGGCAGTCTTGCGAATGCTCTCTGGCAGGGGGTCAGAAACGCGCGGCGCCCAATAATTAATCACCTGACTCATTTGCATGCGCAGCCATTTTTGGGTGATGTTGGCAGTTAAGGCATAAATGGGCACAATGCGGTTGGTGTGCAGGTTTTCGGTTTCAATCGGTTCCCAATCTGGGTTGTTCATTACCAAACGGCCCAAATATTGTTCTATTTTGCCCGCTACCGAAATGTTCATGCCCTCTTTAAATCGGTTTGCCATCCATGGTTGGTTAAACCAACTAATCCTTAAAGAGCCGGTTCCATCGTTAATAATCACTTCACAGATGCTCATTTTGCCGCCGCGCAGGGGGCGGTTAATAACACTTTGTACTTGACCAAGCACCGTGTAGCTATTGCCATAAAACAAATCACGAATCGGCTTTAATTGGCTGTAATCATCATAACGGCGCGGAAAGTTATAGAGCATATCTCCGAGCGTTTTTAATCCCAAATTTTCTAGTGAAGATGCGTTTTTAGGCCCTACCCCTTGCAGCACAGTTAAACTGGCATTTAATGCAATAGGTGTGCTGGATGTAATGGCGCCCGGGTAGGTAGATGCTCTGGGCGGCGGCGGGCGTCTTTCGGCGCGTGGTTGCTCAACGGCGGGCTGGGCTGGGGCTGTTGGCTGGGGTGCTGGAGCATTTTCCTGTGCTGGAGGCAGGCTGGGGGGAGCCTGTGGTTTTTCATCTTGATTAACAGGTTCAGGTTTTGGATTAATTAATTCAACTTTTTCTTCGCTGCTATAAACCGGTTCAGGGATTTCCGTTTCGCCGATTTGTCCTTGAATGCGTTTCCAAACCCCTTTTAAAGTTTCGGCGCGAGAGGCGGGGGTAAGGCGTTGATAGTCTTGCAGGCGATTGGAAACCAATTGAATGAGGTCTTCTGGAATGCCTTCGTTGCGTGCTTCGGCAACCCAAAAGTCTAAAATTTTGGTTAAGCCACCAATAACGGCTTTATTTTCGTATTTGTTTTCGGCTTCGTGGCGAAAAAATTTGCGGAGTTTTTCAAGTGAAGGTTGCATGGGGTTATTTTATCAGATGAAGTTTAAGGGGCGGCTTGAACGGCGGCAAAACCCAGTCCGTTTAGGCCAACATGGGTGCCAATGACACTGGTGACATTTAGAATGCGAATATCGCGCGGCAGATTGATGCGGTTGGCACTGCTCATTATTTCATTTAAAAAGGCTTGCGCGCGCGGGGCCGCGTGGGTATGCAATATGGCTAACCGTTCAAGCGGACCTTGTTGGTATAAGAAATTAATTAAGGTTTGTGTGGCTTGGCTGGTAGTACGTGCAGCATGGATGGGTTTAATTTGACCTGCTTGGATTTTTACGACAGGTTTCACATTGAGCAGATTTCCAAGGGTGGTAACAGCAGAAGGTAAGCGGCCAGAGCGCCTTAAATAATCCATGGTGTCTAGGGCGGCTGCCACGTGAATTCTTTGGCGGGTGCTGGTAATAGCAGCGATGGTTTCTTCTAGGTTTTGGTTTTCTTGCGCGGCTTCTATACCAGCTAAGACCTGAAAGCCAACCCCTAAACTGAGGCTGGCACTATCGATAACAGTGATTTGGTTTGGAAAGTCTTTTGCGGCTATGCGTGCAATATTGCAAATGGCGGTTAGGCGTTCTGCGGTGTGAATGGAAAGGATATGCTGGCAGCCCCGATTAATTAAGGTCTGGTAAGCTTTTTCAAATTCTCCAACCGAGGGCGCGGCTGTGGTTGGAGAATTTTTTAAGGTAGGTAAGCGGCTGTAAAAATCTTCACGGCTGAGGGTTTGTCCGTCTATGTAACTTTGACCCTCGATAATAATGACCGCTGGAATAATGATGAGCGGGTGTTGCTCTGCTAATTCGGCAGGCAAGTCGGATGGTGAGTCGGTAACGAATCCAATCATTGTTAATAAATAAGAAGACGCGCCGCAAGCAGAAAGGGTTGGACGCGTCTTTTTTGGTTTTTAATTAATTTATTCAATTGAAATGATGAAGTGGTAATGCTGCTGTCCGCCTTCTTGCACTTCAATTTCTTGGTTGGGGTATTGTTTTCGCACAAGATCGGCGATGCGATTGGCTTCGGGGTGCTTTAAGGTGTCGCCATAGAAGAAAGTGATTAATTCGTAGTCTGCTGCGTTTGCTTTTTGTAAGAACTCTAATACGGCTGTTTCAATGGAGCTGGCAGAAACAGCGAGTTTGCCATTAAGCAAAGCAATGACTTGACCGTCTTTTACATTCACACCGTCAATTTCTACGGTGCGGGTGGCAATGGTAATTTCGCCGGTGACGACTTGTTCTATGGCAGCGGACATCTTTTTTGCAACCGTTTCCAAATCACCTTCTGGTTCGTTGTGTAAAATGGCCGCTAACCCTTGCGGTACTGTTTTGCTAGGGATGACATGTACTTTTTTAACGGTTACTTCTGCGGCTTGTTGTGCAGCCAAAATAATGTTTTTGTTATTGGGCAAAATGATGACTTTGTCAGTTGGCAGGTTTTCAAAGGATTCAAGAATATCTTTGGTGGATGGATTCATGGTTTGCCCGCCCGCTACAATGGCGGCGGCGCCCATACTGCCAAAGATGCGAGAAATTCCTGTGCCGGGAGAAACGACTACAACTGCAATTTCGCCGGGTTCAATGTTGGCTAGTTCAATTTTGGTGCCGCTGGCGCGGTTTTCTATGTCGTCCATTTGGGCGAGCAGGTTTTCAATGGCTACGTTGGTGATGGTTCCAATGCCCATGATGTAATCAATGGGCAGGTAACGGTTTTCCAGCGGCACATGAATATGCATGCGGTACATGCCTTCCCCTTCGCCTACTTGAATGGATGTGCCCATTTCATCTAACTTGTCGTAAAAGCTGGGTAGGTCTAATAAGCCATTCGGGCGAAAATCAACAACAACTTCCCAATCTTGCCCTTCTTCTACATCTTCGAGTGCGTTTTCTAAATTAAGCGCTGAAAGGGGTTGAACACTGATTTCGGCTACATCCAAAGGCAATTTATCTACAAAACGCAGCATCCCTTCTAGGATGAAAAACAAGCCTTTCCCGCCTGAATCGACGACGCCTGCTTGTTTAAGGATGGGCAGTAATTCAGGGGTGTTTTTAACGGAGGCATCCGCGGCTTTCACCGCGACCCGTAATAACTCTTCTGGGCTTTGGGTTTGATTTACGGCTTCTTCTAGTGCGGCGGCAATATCTTTTGAAACGGTTAAGATGGTGCCTTCTACGGGGCGCACAACCCCTTTGTAGGCTGTATCGCGGGCTTCAGAAAAGGCCTTTGCCATATCGCTGGCGCTCATCGAATCTATTCCGTTGATACTGCGTGAGAATCCCCGCCAAATTTGTGAAAGGATAACGCCTGAATTGCCGCGCGCGCCCATTAAAGCGCCTTGAGAAACAGCCGCCGCAACTTGGCTAATGCTGGCATGTTCTTCGTTTGCAATCTCGTTATATGCAGACTGCATGGTCAATAACATATTTGTACCAGTGTCGCCATCTGGTACAGGGAATACATTAAGCGCATTTACAGTTTGTTGGTTGGTACGAAGCCAAGTTAAACCTGCCTCTACCAGTTTTTTAAACACCAGCCCATCTATGGTTTTGTTATTGGTTGGTTTCATTGCGCTCCAAGTATTTTTTTAATTAATCAGGGTTGCTTACGCGTAAACCCTGAATGTGAACATTGACTTCTTTTACTCTTAGTCCAATGGTTTTTTCTACATTAAATGTGACAGCTTCTGCAACACTGGTTGCCACTGTAGCAATGCGAGTACCATATTCTACAATGACATAAATATCAATGATTAAGTTTTCGCCGTCAAATTTTACATTAACACCGCGGCTTGGTTCGCGGGTAATGGTGGCGGCAATGCCTTCGGCTAAGTTTTTAGGCGCTAACCCTACCACGCCATAGGATTGCAAGGTAGCTTGGTAAGCAATGGATGCCACTGCATTCGGAGAGATGTTAATGCTTCCGAGAATGGTATTTTCTTTGGCCATGTTGAAATCCTTTACAAAATGATTAACCTTCTTCTGTTGAGGAAGGAGATGTTGTGTGATACAATTCCGCGCTCTTAATAAAGCAATTATAGCAAGAAAGGAAACAAATATGGCTAAGTGCGCTCACTGTAATAAAACCACTACCTTCGGACACAGTCGTTCATTTTCTCAACGAGCGACCAATCGTACCTTTCGCCCGAATTTGCAAAAGGTCACTGTGTTTGAACAAGGTCGTAAACAGCAAAAGACTTTGTGCACCAAGTGCATTCGCACAATGGTGAAATCCGCTTAATCGTTTTTCTTGGTTTTTAATTTTCCTAACATTAATCCGGCCAGTAATTTGGCCGCGATTTTTGTTTTAATCCCTTTAATTAAGCGCTTCTCGTAAGGCTTGCAACCCAGCGGGAATTCCTTGGGGGTGGGTAAAAACCGCGTTGCCCGCCACAAACGCATCGGCACCGGCCTGCTGCGCGAGATGAATTGTTTTAACGGAGATGCCTCCATCCACTTCTAACCATGCAGACGGGTTACTCTCATCTAACATCTGCCGAATAGTTGAAATTTTTGGCAGCATTTCAGAAATAAACGACTGACCGCCAAAGCCAGGGTTAACGGTCATGACGAGCACTAAATCTACAAGATGCAAAACATGTTTAATGGTTTCTGCAGGGGTAGAGGGGTTAAGTGTTACACCAGCGGAAATGCCCAAGCCGCGGATTTGTTCTAAGGTGCGGTGCAGGTGGGGGCAAGTTTCAACGTGAACAGTTAATCGGCTTGCTCCCGCGCTTACAAAAGAGGGGATGAGCGCTTCTGGTTTTTCTATCATTAAATGAACATCCAGCGGTAGTTCGGTAGCGCGGCGGCAGGCTTCGACGATAAAAGGTCCAATGGTAATGTTTGGCACAAAATGGCCATCCATCACATCCACATGCAGCCAGTCTGCGCCGCCTTGTTGGCAGGCTTTAATTTGTTCATTTAATTGGGTGAAATCGGCAGAAAGTAAAGAAGGGGCAAGAATGGGTGTTTTCATTTAAAAGGCGTTAAATTGGTAGTAAATATATAACCAAAAGGGGAACAAGCCGCCGACTGCTAAAAAAGCCAGTAAACCTAGCCCAACCGCTATCCAATCGATATTAATGCTTTCTTCCACAATCACCGGTGCAGAACGGGCAAACCCTGCGGGTGGAGGATTAAGCGTGGGGGCGGGCTCAGGGCGGGTGATTTCCCGTTTAATGGGGGAGGGGGTATCCGCCACTGGGGGCGGCTTGGGGGTTAATGCGACGGCGGGTGCTTGGCGGGTGTTTCCAAAGGTCATTAAAACACGACCAAGCTGGTCTGCGGTGCGGTAACGCGCGGAAGGTTCTTTGGCAAGCACTTTGAGCATAATTTGCTCTAATGCTGGGGGGATATCTGGATTAATTTCTCTGGGTGCAATGGGCAGGGCTTCGCGATGAAGTTGAGCCATTTTTTCGGCTGTTTTGGCTACAAAGGGCGGTCTGCCGGTGAGCATTTCGTACATGACCACGCCAAGTGAGTAAACGTCAGAAGCGGGGGAAGGGGCAAGCCCGCTGGCTTGTTCTGGTGAAAAATAGAGCGGGGACCCCCAAATGACATCGCTTTGTTCGTCGGGGTGAATGCTGGCAATGGCGCGAGCAATACCAAAATCAGCTACTTTTAATCGCTGATCTGGGCTGACGAGCATATTGTGCGGTTTAACATCACAATGCACCAAGCCAGCGCGGTGGGCGTACCCAATGCCAGCGCAGGCTTGCACAAGCAACGGTAACGCATCTTCCGCTTTAAATTTACCTAAGTTTTCAACCATTGTTTTTAGGTTGGTGCCTGGAACATGCTCCATCACAATAAAGAGCATGCCTTGGTCGAAGCCAAAATCATGAACGGTGACAATGTTGGGGTGAGAAAGGTTAGCCGCGGCTTTGGCTTCTTGGCGGAATCGAATTTGAAAATCTTCGTCTGATGAATAATCGGGTCGTAATACTTTGACGGCGACATAACGCTCTAGCATTAAATCACGGGCGCGGTACACTTGAGCCATTCCGCCTGTGCCAAGCGGCTCAATCATTTGATAGCGATTATTCAGTAAGGGTGAAGAAGTAGCCATGTTGAAAAAAATTATATCACGCAGGGTTCTTGCCTTCGCCGCGTTAAAATCGGTTCGGTTATAATTTTACAGAAATTTATTTAAAGATTAATTAAGATGAATATAGATATTAATTCTATTCTTACTTCACGTGTGCTAGCCGGAATAATTGGCTTGGCTTTGTTTTTCTTGCTGCTTACCTTTGGCTGGATTATTTGGACAGCGCCATTGCCTCCGCAGCCGGGAAATTTTTTAGCAGCCCAAACCGTGATTCCTGCCCCTACAGGCACGCCTCCGTTTTTAGCAACACCTACCTTAGAAGGACAATCTGCTGGTTTAGCAGAAGGAGAAATTGGAATTGGCGGCTATGTTCAAATTAAAGGCACCGATGGGCAGGGTTTGCGCTTGCGCTCTGATGCAGGGTTAAATGCAGAGCAGTTGTTTTTGGGTTTCGATTCTGAAGTTTTTCAGGTGCAAGATGGACCTTTATTTAAAGATGGGTATACATGGTGGTATTTGGTAGCCATTTATGATGACAGCCGCGCCGGCTGGGCGGCGCAAGATTTCTTGGGATATATTCCAGCCCCGTAATGGATTTGGAGATTAAATGACAACAAGACCGACCGGTATTAAAGCGAATAAACAAGCCTTAGAAATGACTGTTACTTGGGATGACGGCCATACCAGTATTTATCCTTTTTCTTTGCTGCGGGCGGCTTGTCCATGCGCGCAATGTAGGGGCGGACATGCCAATATGAAGCCAGAGCCAGATGCGAAGGTATTTCAAGCAATGTTGGAAGATTCACCCGCCACACGGTTAACCAATGTCGTTGCTACGGGTGCCTATGGCATTACGCTGGTCTGGGAAGACTTTCATGATTATGGGATATATAACTGGCATTATTTACGTTCGTTATGCCCATGCCCAACTTGTAGGCGGGCTGCCAATAAACAGTAAATAAAAATCCCGCTGAAA
>CAYOGW010000083.1:0-12245 GCA_964403635.1 uncultured Anaerolineaceae bacterium
TTACCCATATTGCGGATGTTTGTAAAGCAGACAAACGCTTCCTCCAGCCGATTTAGAGCCGAAACGCGCGCCCGACGGCCATTCCACCACGCCCCCAAACCCTCGGCCGCACAGAGCATTTCATCCGTACCTGGGTAATAGGCTGCTCCCGCTTTAATTTGCCCTTCAATCTCCAAGCCAATTAATACCCCATACAGCGGAACCCCCCGCATAAAAGACTTCGTCCCATCGATCGGGTCAATAATCCAGCGGTGAGAAGAAACCTTCTCGCTCGTTCCAAACTCTTCTCCTAAAATAGCATGAGCAGGGAATTTTTTCTCAATTTCTATTCGAATAAACTCCTCAGCCGCGCGGTCAGCGGCGGTTACAGGAGTATCGTCTGCTTTATAGCCTGGGCGAACTCCGGCATTAAAATAGCCAAGAGTTATTTTTCCTGCTCGATAGGCTACATCTGTTACAAAATCCAAATAATGCTGAAAGTCTGCCGACACAGTTAATTAAACTCCAACAACAGCTTTGCATTCCGGAAAATTTAAACAACCATAATATTGTTGGCCTTTTTTAGAGCCGTCCGTATAAAAACGCAAAACCATGGTTATGCCGCAGTTTGGGCAAATGGGAGAATAGTCTTTTTCCTGCGCGTGGTTTACATCTCGTGCTTTTAACATAGCATCTTTAAATAAACCCGCTATTTCAGCCACATCATATTCAATTTGAACAGGCACATAAACCAAAGGCAAACTGGCAGCCGAAAAAATATTGTCTAAAAATTCATCTCGCGGGCGGTGATGCGCTTTGGCAATATGAAACAACTTAACCCCCAAAACTGGTCTTAATGTACTTTTGCTTAATAACAAAAAGTCGATATTTTTTCGGTAGATTTTATTAAAATAATGAACATTTTCATTGGGGCGGGTTACCGAAAATAAATCTTGTAAAGAAACCTTAGGGCACACATAAAAATGCTCGTACATGGCATCTTGTACTAAGCGAAAAAACACCAACTCGGTTGGGTTCAAAAAATCGGGTCTTAAACGATATGGGTATTGTTCGTCAGTCATAAAAGTAGTATACAACCTATCCTTTTTTATTTTCTTCTAACATTAAATTCTTCAGTAATTTTTCTTCTTCTTCTCTTGTTTTTAATTCACCATCTAACCAGCCAGCCCGTAAGCGCCATAATATTTTTTTATAGGCTGGACCCATTTTTAAGCCCATTGTTTTAAGTGTATCTCCTGTTGTAAAAGGTTTAACAAAACGCCATTGCTGAATATAACTTTCCAACTCGGGTTGCTGGCTAATTAAATAAACCGCATAAATGGCTTCTAATGGCAACCCATCTAAGCGGGCAACCCACAGCGAAGGTTGTTTTTCTTTTGACAGTGGCAAGTCATTAAACAATAGACTTGCTGCTTTAATTACTTTAAACTGTTCGGCAGTAAACCCAAGCCGTAAATTTAATTCTTCTAACTCACTGGGTTTTAAGGGCAGCAACCATAAAGCGTAAGCAAACACTCTCTTTAAGGGTTGCAAACTGCGGCTGAGTTCGCCCTCCCAATGGGGTGAGATGGGTTGAATAGCCAGTTGTAACCGATTAATCAATTCAGAATCTTGGGGCAAGACATCTGAAATAAAAGGAATAATATTTAATGCTTTTAATCTTGCTGTCATTTCCGGCGCGCGGGGCTCGTCCAAAATTAAATCTAGTTCGTGGCGCAGGCGTTCTGCCGAAAGCAGCGACAAGCCAGAAAGCGCATTTCTTAACCATGTTTGCGTTTCGGTCTCAATTAAAAAACCATATCGCTGCTCATAGCGCACAGCCCGCAAAATGCGAGTTGGGTCATCTTTAAAAGAGTGTTGGTGAAGAGCTCGGATTTTCTTTTTTGCCAAATCTTCTTGGGCGTTGTGCTGGTCTAGCACTTCTCCAGTTTTAAAATTAAGTGCCAAGGTGTTAATACTAAAATCGCGGCGAGCTAAATCTTCTTTGAGAGTCGCTGGTTCTACCACTGGCAAACTGGCTGGCTGCGGATACTCTTCTCTGCGGGCGGTAATTAAATCAATCGTCACTGTAGGCACTGGCTGCCAAGTAGCCGTGCCAAACGCCAAATGAAAGGTCAACTTGCCACCATACACCTTTTTTAATTGCTTTGCAGCTTTAATCGCATCCGCTTCTAAAACAATATCCAAGTCAAACGAAGGTCTATTTAAAATTAAATCGCGAACCACCCCGCCCACCAACCAAGCATCGGTGGGAATTTCTAAAGCAACCTGCTTTAACCAATAAAAATGGGCTGCCGGAAGAAAATTTTCTAATTTCTCTACGCCGTTCATCACTTTATTTTACCTGTCAAACTGGTATAATGTGGCTATGTTTACAAAACCAGCCCCAGCCCCACAATTTTTTAAGCCTACCTAATCTGGATCAGGTTCGTTTCGATTAATTAAACGACGGCTCCCAGACCAGGCGAGCCGTTTTTTTTATAAAATGATGAAGAGGAGGCTGGCTACCCCCAGCCGCAAACCGTTATGAATATACAAGAACTTACTGAAGAAATGCACCGTTTTGTCCGCTCAAAAGGTTGGTACGAGGCTGGCAGCAAAAGACCACAAACCCCGCGCAATTTGGCAGTTTCGCTTTCGCTAGAAGCGGCTGAAGTATTAGAGCATTTTCAGTGGAACGAACAATTAACTGATAAAGATGAACTGGCAAGCGAGTTAGCCGATGTAGCTTTGTATTTATTGCAGTTGGCTGCGGTAACAGAAATAAACCTAGAAACTGCTATTTTAGAAAAACTAAAAATTAACGCCGAAAGAGAATGGTAACCATGAACATAACTGTGTTTGGCGGCTCGCAGCCAAAACCCAACGAGCAAGCCTACCAAGAAGCCTACTTGCTAGGAAAATTAATAGCCAACCAAAAACACACCGTGCTTACTGGCGGTTATATAGGAACAATGGAAGCCGTTAGCAAAGGAGCTGCCGAAGCCGGTGGTCATGTTATTGGGGTTACCTGCGAAGATATTGAAGCCTGGCGCTCAACAAAACCAAACCTTTGGGTTAAAGAAGAAAGACGGTTTAAAACACTGCCAGAACGGTTAAACGGATTAATTAATGGTTGCGATGCCGCGCTTGCACTGCCTGGCGGGCCGGGTACCTTAACTGAAATATCTCTAATGTGGAACTTAATGATTATTCAAGCCTTGCCGCGAAAGCCATTAATTTTAATTGGAGCTGGCTGGAAAGCTGTAATAGAAACTTTATACACAGAATTAAACGTTTACACAGCCTCGAATCAGCGTGACCTGTTACAATTTGCAGCCGATTATCAAGCTGCAATCGATCTGCTAAGTCAATAAAAAATATTAATTAAATTACGTTTGGAGTTCAAATGTCTGAAGATAAATTAACTTCCCGTTCCGAAAATTTTTCCGATTGGTACAACGAAATTGTCCTTAAAGCGGAATTAGCCGATTACTCTCCTGTGCGCGGCTGTATGGTGGTTCGCCCTTACGGCTGGACACTTTGGGAGAATATTCAACAAGGGTTAGACCGCCGCTTTAAAGAAACCGGTCATGTTAATGCTGCTTTTCCATTGTTTATTCCTATGTCTTTTCTTGAAAAAGAAAAAGAACATGTAGAGGGCTTTGCTCCCGAATTGGCAGTCGTCACTCACGGCGGCGGAGAAAAACTAGAAGAACCGCTCGTCGTGCGCCCCACCTCCGAGACGATTATTGGTTATATGTACAGCAAGTGGATTAAATCTTGGCGCGATTTGCCCGTTTTAATTAATCAATGGGGCAATGTTGTGCGCTGGGAAATGCGAACCAAATTATTCCTTCGCACGGCTGAGTTCTATTGGCAAGAAGGCCATACTGCCCATGCAGACGAGCAAGAAGCCCGTGAAGAAACCCTGCGTATGTTGGATGTCTATGCCGATTTTGCGATCAATGACGCGGCTATCCCTGTTATTAAAGGCATTAAATCAGAAACGGAAAAATTCGCTGGCGCTGTTATGTCTACGACCATTGAAGCCATGATGGGCGACACCAAGGCTTTACAAAGCGGTACATCTCATTATTTGGGTCAAAATTTTGCAAAAGCCTTTGACATTCAATTTACAGACCAAAAGAACGAGTTGGCTTATTGTCATACCACCTCTTGGGGGTTATCTACCCGTATGATTGGTGCCATTATTATGACTCACGGCGATGACAACGGCATCGTTATGCCTCCTAAGTTAGCGCCTATTCAACTGGTTATGGTTCCTATTTTCAAAACGGATGAAGAAAAAGCCGCTGTAATGGAAGTTGCCAACCGAATTTTTGGTGAAGTTAAACAAGCAGGTATTCGCGTAAAAATGGATGACCGCGATGAAGTAACCCCTGGTTATAAATATCATGACTGGGAAATGCGCGGCGTTCCTTTGCGTATGGAAATTGGACCAAAAGATATTGAAAAGAAAAGTGTGGCTTTGGCTCGCCGAGACCAACCCGGGCGAGACGGCAAAACGTTTGTTTCTCAAGACAATATTACTCAAACCGTAAACGATTTACTAATCACCATTCAAAAGGCGCTACTCGATAAGGCTACCGCTTTCCGCGATGCAAATATTCATGACCCCAAAGATTACACTGAATTAAAGGAAGTGGTACAAAACGGTTGGGCTTTCTCTTGGTGGTGTGAAAGTAAAGCATGCGAGGCACAAGTAAAAGAAGACACCAAAGCCTCTACACGCTGCATTCCCATTGAAGGTCAACCCAGCGGACAGGGCTCTTGTATTGTTTGCGGAGAAAAAGCAACCCGTAAGGTGTATTTTGCAAAAGCTTATTAACGTAAAGTGGTATTAATTAATCCCACTTATTATCGAGTTTATTAATATGCCTGCGATTGATATTGCCCGTTTAAAAATTCAAGCGGCGGCTTTGGTAGAAAATTTTGACCAACCCGATGTTTTCTTAAAAAATCTGCACGAAATTTTAGATTTATATGCAGATCGAACTTTACGAATCGGGGTTGTTTCTGCGCCGATTACAGTCATTCCCAGTTATCGGGTGCATCAATCGGTCCTCCGTCAGATTGAGCAAGAACTTTTGCCGTTGGCATCCACCTTCCCTGAGCCAGCCATGGCTTTAACCGATTCGCTATGGAAAGATGGGTATCTGGAAACTCGTTTATTGGCAGCCGCTTTATTAGGTCGTATTAATCCATCTACCCCACTTTTGTTAGACCGAGTAAGCGCTTGGGTTAGCCGCGCCCGCGATAAAACCCTAAGAAACGCGTTACTCGGTAATAGCCTTGGCCGCTTACGCCATGAAACCCCCGAGCAGTTTTTAAATTTAATGAAAGAATGGCTTTCGCCAGATTGGCCGAAAATGTGGCCAAACGCTATTTTGGCTATTTTGCCGCTGATTCAAGACCCAGCCTACGATAACCTGCCGCCAGTTTATGACTTAATTAAGCCGATTATTGAAAATCCGCCGACGACATTACAGTTAGAAATTTCTGAATTAATTAACGCCCTATATATTGCTTCTCCTAAAGAAACAACTTTTTATTTAAAACAAATTCTTTTGCTTAGCCAAAATTCTCACACCTTATTATTTTTCCGTAGGGCATTACCAGCCATTAATGATGAGTTAAGAGAGCCTATGCGTGAGTGGCTTCGCTCGGCACAAAAAGCAAACAAGGCTTAACTTCTGGTATAATACTGCGTTCAAGACTGGTCCTATTTGTGGTTTTCTTGTTCTTTTGAGCAAGGTAAAGGCTGCGGATATGGAGACCTGCACCATCCAAAGAAAGGAGAAGCATACGTCATGCCCCTCGATAAAGAGATTAAAACTCAGGTTATTAGTAGTTACCATCGGCACGATAACGACACCGGTTCCCCCGAGGTTCAGGTGGCAATATTGAGCAAACGCATTACGCAGTTGACAGATCACTTGCGCGCCAACAAGCACGATGAATCTTGTCGCCGCGGATTGCTGCGATTGGTAGGTCAACGTCGACGGCTCTTGGCTTACTTGCGTAAATCTGATTACGCTCGATATTTAGCCATCACCGAAAGCTTAAGCCTACGCCGCACCAAGTAATTCTATAGGGGCGACCCCCTAAGGGTCGCCCCTATCATATTTACCGCACCCTTGTCAGGAATTGAAAAATGTTGATAACCCCATTTGTTTTCAATATTTTTCAGTCCCTGAATGGGTGGAAATTTAGGAGAAATAATTTATGAAACCAGAAGCAAAACGCTACACAACCACCGTTGGTACGCGAACAATCACATTTGAAACCGGCAAGTTAGCCCACCAAGCTGGCGGCGCCGTGACGATCGCAACAGACGATTCTATCGTCTTCGCCGCAGCCACCATGGGCGGTGTTCGAGAAGGGTTAGATTTCTTCCCCCTTTCTGTAGAATTTGAAGAAAGACTATACGCAGGCGGAAAAATCCCCGGTTCCTTTTTTCGCCGTGAAGGTCGCCCAAGCACAGACGCCATTCTCACTGCGCGATTAACAGACCGCCCACTACGCCCGTTGTTTGCTCATGGCATGCGCAATGAAGTGCAAGTGATGATGTTTTCTATTTCGTCAGATGGAATTAATCCACTTGATATTTTGGCCATTAATGCTGCATCGGCTGCCATTATGATTTCTGACATTCCTTGGGGCGGTCCGGTTGGCGCAGTTCGGGTTGGTCGGGTAAATGGTCATTTCATCATTAATCCAACTTTTGATGAAATGGCTGTCTCTGACTTGGATTTACGTTTAGCTGGAACCCGCGACGCTGTCTTAATGGTTGAATGCGGCGCAGATGAAGTTCCTGAAGATGTCATGGTTGCCGCGCTAGAGCTTGGGCATAAATCCATACAACCTATTATTGACTTGCAAATTAAAATGCAAGCCGAAATTGGAAAGCCAAAAAGAGAAGCAACCTTTACCAATGCAACCGATGAATTAAATAAACAAGTTTTAGAACGCGTCAGCAAAGCGATGAACGAATTGTTAGATAAACCCCTTGCCAAAGCCGAATTTTACGATGGCATGGATGCCATTCTTGAAGAAATAAAAGTAGAGCTTTGCACCGTTCCTGAAGGTGGAAATCCGGCAGACTACCCCACAGAGAAAGCCGTTAAATCGGCTTTTGGTGAGGCTGAAGGCGCCATTGTTCGAGAGCGAATCCTTTCTATGGGCAAACGCCCTGATGGGCGAACCCCTACCGAAATCCGCCCTATTTGGTGCGAAGTTGGGTTATCGCCTCGGGCGCATGGCTCAGGCTTGTTTACGCGCGGAGAAACCCAAGCGTTAACCTTAGCCACATTAGGGACTTTAGGCGAAGCACAAGAATTGGATAATCTTTCGCCTATAAATAGCAAACGGTACATGCACCATTATAATTTTCCACCTTTTTCAACCGGTGAAGTGAAACCCTTGCGCGGACAGTCTCGCCGAGAAATTGGCCATGGTGCATTAGCAGAACGCGCTTTAGAACCAGTCATTCCAAGCGAAGAATCCTTCCCTTATGCGCTGCGTTTAGTTTCTGAAATTTTAGCTTCCAACGGCTCTTCTTCTATGGCATCTGTTTGCGGTTCTACCCTAGCTTTAATGGATGCGGGCGTGCCAATTAAAGCTCCCGTTGCTGGGGTTGCCATGGGCTTAGTAACCGATGAAACCGGACGCTACAAAATTTTGACTGATATTCAAGGTACTGAAGATCATTTAGGTGATATGGATTTTAAAGTAGCCGGTACAACCAAAGGAATTACCGCCCTACAAATGGATATAAAAATTAGCGGATTAAGCACTCAAATGATGACCGAGGCGTTAGACCAAGCACATACTGCTCGTTTATCTATTCTAGACAAAATGCTTGAAGCCATTGCTGAACCACGTGCAGAACTGAAGCCGCACGCGCCAAGAATTATCACTGTGAAAATTCCAGTAGAGAAAATTGGCGCCTTAATTGGCCCTGGCGGCAAGAATATACGTGCCTTACAAGAAGAAAATAATGTCAAAATTGATGTTCAAGAAGACGGCACCGTCCATATCGCATCAACCGGCGGCCCGGGAGCTGAAATTGCCAAACAACGGGTAGAAGCCTTGGGTGAGACCGCTGAAATTGGTCGCATTTATACTGGCAAAGTCGTCCGCGTAGCAGATTTTGGTGCCTTCGTTGAAATCTTACCCGGGATGGATGGTATGGTTCACATCTCACAACTAGATACTGGCCGTGTAAATAAAGTAGAAGATATCGCCAATCTTGGAGATGAAATTACAGTTATGGTCATTGACATTGAACCAGGCAGTGGAAAGATTCGTCTTTCTCGACAAGCAGTTTTAGAAGGCTGGACTGCCGAAGAAGCCCGCGAAAAAGATCAACGAAAACCAGGTGGAGGACGCCCAGGTGGCGGAAGACCCAACGGTGGAGATCGTGGCCGTGGCGGAAATGATCGCAACAGACGTTAATAAAAAAACAGGAGTGGTAAATACCACTCCTGTTTTTTTATTTCAGTTCAATAATTTTAATAATTTTGCTATAGTATTTTTGATTACTAAGTCTTATAATTCTACTAATTCCTACATTGGCCCAAATTGAGGAGATTAATATGAAAAAGTATATTTTAATTATTGTTGGTGTATTAACTATTTTTATTGCCACAACACTGCCTTCAACGGCAAAAGCTACGGTTACTACACAAGAGGATGTACTAGAACACGGTAAATATATTGCAAGTATTGCAGGCTGCATAGGTTGCCATACACCCTATAAGGCTGAATTTTTAATTGACCCAAGCCAACTTAGCTTAGAACAAATTCAGACCATTGCTTTTGATGAGGGGCTTGCCCTTGACGAGAGCAAACTCCTTGCAGGTGGGCGCGCATTTCCCCTTGGCCCTGCAGGTATTGTTTTTACCCGAAACTTAACCCCTGATGTAGAAACAGGTCTTGGTGGCTGGACTGATGAGCAAATCAAGGTAGCTGTTCGAACAGGCCAAACACCCGCCGGAACTATGCTTTTCCCAATCATGCCATACCATAACTTTAACGGCATGGCAGACGAAGATTTAAATGCAGTCGTAGCTTATATTCGCTCTGTTAAAGCTGTAAACAACCCTGTTCCCCCATCTTCTGTATCAACCGAAGGTTTACAACCACTACCCTTTAGACAAGGAATTGTTGCTCCCGATGGTTCAGATAAAGGAGCTCGCGGTAAGTATTTGGTTGAAGTTGTTATGGGTTGTACAGACTGTCACACCCCCATTAACCCCGAAAACGGGGCTCCGCGCATGGATTTATACCTAGGCGGTGGCCAACCCTATGAAGGACCTTGGGGTATTGTTTATGGCGGTAACATCACCCCTCATAATGAAACTGGCATTGGTGAATGGACAGAAGCTGAAATTAAAAGAGCCATTGTTTCTGGCGTTAGCCGAGATGGTCGCCGCTTAATATTAATGCCTTGGCCTTCTTACACTGCCCTAACTGACGAAGACGCAGATGCTGTTGTATATTATATGAAAAACATATTACAACCCGTCGAAAATGAAGTCCCAGCCGCATCTGTAGTTTCTGATTTCGTGGTCCAAAGCACTGCTACCGAAAATGCAAGTAGTGGTTCATTGCCAGACATTGGCGTTTTGGCTGTTGTAGGTGGTGCCCTAGTTGCTTTGGCTGTATTAATTGCTGTCTTTCGTAAAAAAGGTGAATAGAACCTAACCTATGTTAAAAACAATCCAACAAGCTACGAAGAACCGTTACTTAAGTATTCGCTGGAAATTGGTTCTTCCTTTAGCAGCAACCATCATCGTACTCATTAGTGTTCTGTCACCTGTCACCAATATATTTGTTAATACACAAATTGAAGGTGAATCTGACCGAAGGCTTGGCGAAATAGCAGGATCAGTGAGTGCGCTAATTGAAAATTCAGAATATTTGGCTCGTACCAATGCAGCTCTATTGGCTAACCAACCAGAAGTTATTCAGGCATTTAGTGATTTGTCTGGCGCTAGCCCCCTATTGGTAAAAGACAAAGAATCTCTTAGGTTGCAAGAGATTTCGCTATACTTACCTAACCATGATTCGAATGACTCCGCATATTATTATGGTGGACCACAAGTCGCAAGACGCTTACAAGTAAGTGAAACCACCCAAGTAATTCGCGATGAGTTAATTCAGAGAGCCTTAAAAGAAAAAATTTCAATTAGCAGCGTTGCAATTGCGCCTCAAAGTTCTCAAATCCTTGGCGTGTCGCCAGTTCTTGATCCACAGACCAAAAAAGTTTTGGGCGTTGTTTTAGTTTCATTTTATATGGATCAAGATTATATTGATAATCTCTCCAAGATTATCAATACAGATTTGGCTATTGTTAAAGACAACAAAGTAGTTGTTACAAACATTGACAATGCCGCAACCTATGAAATGTTAATTAACGAAGGCTGGCTCAAAAATAGCGACCAACCCACATCAAACATTCAATACAGCGACGGCCAAGAATATCGAATTCTTGGCCGTTCGCTGGTAATATCTGGGCGAGACCAAGGTGTCACAGTAATTGTTTCCCAGCCCATTGAACAACTTAATGCGGTAAGTCGTAATATTCAAATTATTATCTTCATGCTTATCGGTGTCTTTACCCTGATGGCAATTTGGTTTTGGATCGCGGCTTTTGTTACCTTTACCCGCCCGCTGGAACAATTGACAAAAGCAACAACCCATATTAGTTTGGGTGAGTTTAATCATAACGTCAGTACTTCTGCTGTATTTATGAAGGATGAAATCACTGTTTTAAGTGAAAACTTCAACGCAATGACTTTCCATCTAAACGAGCTATATGCCAGCCTAGAAGAACGCGTAGAACAACGCACCCAAGAGTTGGTAGAAGAAAGAAACAAACTGTCTGTAGCGCTCGATAACCTTGAACGTGCTTTGCAAGGATTAGCAGAGGCACGTGATGAAGCTGTCATGGCAAACAAATCAAAGAGCGAATTTGTATCTGTTGTTTCACACGAACTTAAAATCCCGATGACTTCGATTAAGGGTTACAGTGACTTGATGTTAGCAGGGGCTACCGGCGCGCTAAACGAAAACCAAGTTAATTTCTTGAAAACCATTCGTGGAAATGTTAATCGTATGGCGACGCTTGTTTCTGACCTTTCTGATATTTCTCGCATTGAAAGCGGAAACCTACGCCTAGAACCAAGCGAGGTGGATATTAAAGAAATTATCGAAGAAGTCACGGCACTTTCTCAAAATCAACTTGAGTTAAAACAACAAACTATTAAACTCAATTTCCCACCTGATTTACCTAAAGCATGGGGAGATAGAAACCGGCTTGCTCAAATAATGACGAACTTAATTAGCAATGCCAACAAATACACGCCAGACAAAGGCGCAGTTCAGGTAAATGTACAGACAATTATTCAAACCAATGAAGACGATTCGAAAAAATTTATTAAAATTGATGTAATTGACAATGGCTTAGGCATGAGTCCTGAAGACCAAGCCCAGCTTTTTAATAAATTTTTCCGTTCAGCAGATGAAAAAGTTCGCGAAGCCCCAGGCACAGGGTTAGGGCTTAGCATTACGAAAAATTTAATTGAGTTACAAGGCGGTGAAATCTCCTTTACCAGCAAGTTCCGAAAAGGCACTACTTTTACCTTCACAATACCTACAGCAGAAACTCAACAACCTGCTTAATAAATAAAAAACCACTTGCAAGTGGTTTTTTATTTATTAAGCTTTTTTATTAAATTATCTTTCACATCCGGCCATTCATCTTCTAAAATACTAAAATAAACTGAATGCCGAAATAAACCGGTTTCTAAAATCATATGATTTCTTAAAACCCCTTCCCGCTTTCCGCCTATCCGTTCAATTGCTTTTAAAGATTTTTCATTTCTCGAATCAGCTTTAAACTGTACTCGAATACATCCCAACATTTCAAACGCATATTGAAGCAATAAAAATTTAGTTTCCGTATTAACAGCTGTACGTTGAAAATCATTCCCATACCACGTGCCGCCAATTTCAAGACCACGGTGGGCTGGACGCATATCCATAAAACGCGTGGCTCCAGCCACTTGCCCGCTGTTTTTGTCGATGACCGCAAAAGGGTAGTCTGTTCCGGCTTTTTTTCGATTAAGTAAATCATCAACCCAACGTCTGATTCCCTCTACTGAAACAACATCCCCATAAAGCATATACCGCCAAATTAATGGATCTTTCCCAGCTTCAGCCAGCCCAGCGACATG
>CAYOGW010000084.1:0-12146 GCA_964403635.1 uncultured Anaerolineaceae bacterium
CGTATTCGAATATAAACAATATGAATCATCTATTTGGCTGAAGAGTGGGTGTTTCCACCATCCAAGGAAATTCGTCCACCAAAACCACCTCGGTCACAAAAGTAAGCGAAGCCGAGCCCACCCTGCCGGTTACCTCCCAGCAGCCTGGCTCAGGGAAAATTAATGCCGAGGCTTGTATACCGGTTTCGCCGTAGCCTTCAGGAATATCACTTTCCAACGGATTAGACTCAGCATCTAAACGGCGGCCTTCAATAGACAAAGCCCCAGTTGTTCCGCGCCACCAGCCCCACTTCATCGCATATCGCCCATCTGCCTGACGATTATCTTTATCGGTTACATACACTTTGCCATCCGGCCACAAAACTGTCCATAACTGACCATTGCCCAAATATTCTGGTGATTCGACACTTTCTCCGGGGGGCAGGCTGCCATTTCCATTGGTTACCGGACAGACAAATGCTGTGCCCTCCGCCGTCATAGAATCTTGCTGTGAGCCTGCTAGGTTGCTCACCAGCCAATTGATGCCAAGCACGGCGAAACCAATAAATAAAACGCCAAACACAAATTGAAAACCAAATTGTATTTTTTGCATCGGTTGCTCCTTTTTTGCCAAATAAACCTGTTTAAGCTTCGTTTCCATATCCGCCACAAAAGCCGCATCCGGCTGAACCTGCTGACTGGCAGAAATTAATCGCTCAGCGTCTACACGGCTCAAAGCATCGAAATCATCCAAAGAATAATTATTGTTCATCTTGCACTTCCAAAGATAATCGTGAGCGTGTTCGCAAATCCTGCAAGGCGCGTGAAACCAACATTTTTACAGCCGCTTCGCTTTTTTCTAAAATTAATCCGGCTTCGGCAGCGCTCAACCCAGCAAAAAAACACAACCTTAACGCTTCTGCCCGCTCTGGGTTAAGCAATTTAATCGCTTCACAAGCTTGTTGAAACGAAATGCGCCTGCCTGCCAAAAACTCCACTGGCGGGTACTTGGCTGCTGTTTCTTCCATTTGCTCTAAAGTGACTTCAGGTTTAAATTGCCGAAAGAACAAAGCCTGCTTGCGGCGGGCAATGCCCATTAACCAAGCCGCAAAAACACCGCTCGCGCGATAGGTCTGAATGCCGTCTAAAACTGCTAAAAAAGTCTGCGAAGTCAAATCTTCTGCATCGGCCACATTGCCGCAATGCGCCAAGTGATAACGGTAAACGCGGCTGACATTGCGGCGATACAACTCGGCAAAGGCTTCAACATCTTTTTTGGCTTGCTGGGCTAAAGTTTCATCATCCATATTGTTTAATTAATTGTTGCTTAATTAACAAAAACGTAACAGGCAAAAAAAATAGGCGAGAGAAATTCTCCCGCCCAATTAAGTTTCCCAATCTCGTGCGCCTGCTAAAAATGCTTTGCCAGACATGGCTTTCTTACCAGCGGGCTGTAACTCATCTAGGATTAAATATCCGTCAGATGTGCCAATGGCTGGCAAACCCGAGCGGACTCCCCGCCAGCCTGCTTCCGTTTTACCGGCTTCTACATGCGCCAAGCGGATTTTTAACGGAGCATCATTCCAGAGTAGAAATGTTCCGGGCCACGGCGAGAAAGCCCGCACCCTGCGTTCGAGCGCTTCCGCCGTTTGAGTAGTATCGAGCAAGCCATCTTCCTTTTTAAGCATCGGCGCGTAGGTTACACTATCCTCCGGCTGGGGCTGAAGATTAAAATCACCATTTAAATAGGAAGGCAGTATGTCCAGCAGGAAATCGCCCCCCAGAGCCGAAAGTTTTTCAAAGAGCGAACCGCCCGTGTCATGCGGCAAAATCGGAATACTTCGCTTGGCAATCATTGGGCCAGTGTCTAGCCCGGCATCCATTTTCATAATCGTAATGCCCGTTTCAGCATCGCCCGCCAAAATAGCAGACTGGATTGGCGCAGCCCCGCGCCAGCGAGGCAGCAGCGAAGCGTGAATGTTTAAACAACCGTATTTTGGTAAATCTAATACCTCTTGTTTCAAAATTTGGCCAAATGCCGCCACAATAATTAAATCTGGATTCCAAGCCTGTAGCTGTTCCATCGCCTCCGGCTGGCGCAATTTTTCCGGCTGCATCACGGGGATACCCAAGGCTTGAGCTGCTACTTTAACGGGCGGCGGCGTCAGCGTCATTCCTCGACCAGAGGGTCTATCTGGTTGGCTAACCACACCCACGACTGAATAGTGTTGATTTAACGCATGTAAAGCCGGGACGGCAAAATCGGGGGAACCCATAAATACCACTTTTATTTGCATGGGTTTATTTTAGCAGGGAATAACAATTGATTTTTAGAATGATTAACTGTACAATCGTAGGGAAATCAATCAACCCGTTTTTTTCTTTAGGAGGAACTATGTCTGAAAGCATGAACAACGAAATCACCAGTGATGACAAACTTTGGGCTGCACTTTCTTATATTATTTCGCCCTTGCTTGGAATCATCGTTCTTTTAATGGAAGATAAAAAGAATCGCCCATTCCTGCGCTTCCACGCCGTACAATCCATTGCGGCAGGTATTGCCTTAATTGTGGTACTCCCAATTTTGGCTACCGTTACTTTTGGTTGCGGCAGCATCTTGGGCTTCATTGTCTTCTACTGGGCTTACAAAGCCTACCAAGGTGAATATGTTGAAATCCCATTCTTGACCGGTTTTATTAAAGGTCAGGGCTGGGCTTAGTACTAGCAAAACGAAAAGCCGCTACCACTGGTGGCGGCTTTTTTATTTAATACAACTCGAGCAAATTAACACCGTAGAATAGCTTAAAGCACAACAACTGTTTTAAGGAGAACTTTTAATGACAAATCAAACATCTGCACCTGAACCTTTGCCTCTCAGCCAAGCCGATGAACGAAATTGGGCTATGCTGGCACATTTAAGTGTCTTAATTAATCTTGTCACCGGAATTTTAGGACCTGTGGTTGCCTTAGGCATTTATGTAATATATGGAAAACGCTCACGGTTTGTGGCGTATCACAGCTTACAAGCCTTTGTTAACCAACTCATTTGGTGGGTGGGCGGCGGGACAATCATTGGTACGGCTTGGGCAATTTCTGGTATTTTGTCGTTTGCCATTGTGGGTCTTTGTTTAATGCCATTTGCATGTGTGTTAACCCTAATGCCATTAATCTCTATTTATCAGGGAGTTATGGCTGGTATTAAAACATCTCAAGGCGAAGATTATAAATACTGGTGGGTTGGAGATTGGCTACGCGGTACTTTAGAAAATTAACACCATTCAAAACACCTCTTCCCTTGACTTTCGTTTTTTCGTACCATACAATGAGATTATCAAAAATTAAACGGAAACAGGGAAGAGACTTCTACTTGTTAGAAGCGCCGAAGGTGAAAGTTTGTGGCGGGCACGCCCAAGCGAAACTCTCAGGCAAAAGGACTCTGCTCCGCCATCACTCTGGAAAGCCTCCTTTAAATAGGAGCACCGACGGGGCAACCGCCATTGGCGCGCAACTCTCAGGTAAATTCACAGAGGGCGCACGATTGAATTCGTGCGCCCTTTTGCGTTGATACTCAAAACCTCACCAAGGAGCAATAATTATGAGCAAAGTACTCCCCAATCTCAAATATGCATCATCTGACGAATGGTTTGATAGTGCTACCGGCAAGGTGGGCATATCTGACTACGCGCAAGGTCAACTATCAGACATTGTATTTGTTGAATTGTTGGTTTCAGCCGGTGACACGATTGAAAAAGGAACACCCATTGCTTCGGTAGAATCGGTTAAAGCTGCCGCCGAAGTGTACGCGCCGGTTTCTGGCAAAGTCGCCGCTATTAATGAAGACCTATCCAGCAACCCAGAAAACTTAAACACCGATCCCTTTGGCAGCGCTTGGATGATTCAATTTGAAGGCGCAACCGCTGGCAGCGACTTAATGGATGCTTCTGCTTACGAAGCCCATTGTGCGTCTCGCGATCATTAATTAACCCCTAAAAAAGAGAAAAAATGACTTACATTCCCCATTCTGCACAAGAACGGGATGCGATGTTAGAGACAGTCGGCGTCAAAAAGCTAGACGATTTATTTGATGCCGTTCCAGCCAAACACCGCTTTCCAAAACTTAATTTACCCGCCGCTTTAACCGAAATGGAAGCCTCGGCACTGCTGCAAGAATTTGCCAGCAGTAATGAAAGTGTTCGCGGCGATATGCTTTCATTTCTCGGCGCTGGCGTTTATAACCACTATATTCCTTCGGTTGTAGACCACATCACCCGCCGCGGTGAGTTCTACACAGCTTATACCCCCTATCAGCCAGAAATTTCCCAAGGCACCCTGCAAGCCATTTTTGAATATCAATCGCTAATCGCTGCCCTCACTGGCATGGAACTTTCTAACGCTTCTCACTATGACGGCGCAACCGCCACCGCTGAAGCGGTTAACATGGCGTTCGCCAATTTCCGCGGCAAACGCGCCAAAGTTGTCATGAGCCCCAGCGTCAACCCGCAATATAAAGAAACCGTTCAAACTTACACCCAAGGCATGGGTGTTGAATTAACTGGCGCAGAACATAATAGCCCCGAATCCTTACTGAGCGAAGTAGATGAAAACACCTGCTTGGTCATTGTGCAATATCCAGACTTCTTTGGCCGCGTCTACGACTACACCCCCTTCATTGCCGATTGTCAAGCCAAGGGCGCGTTGGTTTGTGTGGTTGCCAACCCCATTGCATTAGCCCTATTTAAAACCCCTGGCGCTATGGGGGCAGATATGGTCGTGGGTGAAGGACAGCCGCTTGGCTTACCCATGTGGTACGGCGGGCCTTCCTTAGGCTTCTTCACCACCAAAAAACAATATGTTCACAAAATGGCTGGTCGTTTGGTTGGCGAAACAGTTGATTCGCGCGGACAAAAATCCTATGTATTAACCTTAACCGCCCGCGAACAACACATCAAACGCGAACGCGCTACATCCAACATTTGTACCAATCAGGGCTTGTTAGCTTTGGCTTCGTCGGTTTATATGACAGTGCTCGGCAAAACAGGCATGAAACAAGTCGCCGAACTTTGCTACCATAAAGCCCATTATGCCGCCCAAGAATTAAGCAAAATTAATGGCTTTAGCCTTAATTTCAACGAACCCTTCTTTCACGAATTTGTTCTAACTTGCCCCATCCCAGCCGCCGAAATTAATGCCCACTTGCTGGAACACGGCATATTAGGCGGGTACGACTTAGGACAAGATTACCCTGAAATGAAAAACAACCTATTAATTGCCGTAACCGAGATGATCAGCAAAGAAGATATTGATTTATTGGTCGAGGCGATGAAGGAGTTTAACCATGCGTGAGCCAACCGTTTTCGAACTCTCATCCCCCGGACGTAAGGGCGTCACCTTCCCAGCCCCAGACGTGCCTCTCGCCAAATTACCTAATTCCGCTCTGTTAAGAGAAGACCTGCCCATGCCAGAAATGGCAGAAGTAGATGTGGTTCGTCATTACATGCACCTTAGCCACTACAACTACAGCGTAGACGAGGGCTTCTACCCGTTGGGGTCTTGCACCATGAAGTACAACCCCAAAATTAATGAGGATACCTGTCGCCTGCCCGGTTTCCTTTTTACCCATCCTTTGCAACCCATTGAAACCGTGCAAGGCAACTTGGCTTTAATGTTTGAACTACAAGAATGGTTAAAAGAAATTAGCGGTTTTTCTGCTGTTACTTTACAACCAGCCGCTGGTGCACATGGAGAGTTCGCGGGCGTCTTAATGATGGCTGCCTATCACAAATCTCGCGGGGATACCAAACGCACCAAAATGCTCATTCCAGACGCGGCGCATGGTACCAACCCCGCTTCGGCTGGCATGCTGGGTATGTCTGTCGTCACCATCCCATCCGACTCGCGCGGCAATGTTGATTTAGCCGCTCTTAAAGCCGCTTGCGACGATACTGTGGTTGGCATGATGCTGACCAACCCCAACACACTCGGCTTGTTTGATGAAAACATAGAAGAAGTTGTTAAACTCGTCCGTGATTGTGGCGGCTTAATGTATGGCGATGGAGCAAATTTAAACGCCTTACTAGGCATCGTCCGCCCGGGCGATTTAGGCTTTGATGTCATGCATTTCAACTTGCACAAAACCTTCTCTGTACCACATGGCGGCGGCGGACCAGGCTCTGGACCGGTGGGCGTTAGCCCCCGTTTAGCAGACTTTTTACCCGCGCCTTTGGTTGGCATTTTAGAAGAAGCCACTGACGATGTACCCCCGCTGTATGGCTTTGTAACCCCCAAACACACCATCGGGCGGATGAAATCTTTCCATGGGCATTTTGGCGGCGGTTTGGTACGCGCCTATACCTACATTGCCATGCACGGGCCCGACGGACTTAAGGATATTTCTCAATACGCGGTTTTAAATGCCAACTACTTAAAAGCCCGCCTAGAGAAAGCCTACAAAGTGCCATTTAATCGCGTTTGCATGCATGAGTTTGTGATGGAAGGGAAGTTTGAAGGAACAGATGTTCGTGCCTTGGATATTTCGAAACGGTTGATGGATTTTAATTTCCACCCACCCACAAATTACTTCCCATTAATTGTTTCAGAAGCGCTGATGATTGAGCCAACCGAAACTGAAAATAAGCAAACACTCGATTCATTTGTGGATGCTTTACTGACCATTGCCGAAGAAGCCAAAACCAATCCAGATGTGATTAAAACCGCACCTCACACAACCGCTTTTGGCCGCATGGATGAAGTAAAAGCCGCCAGAGAGCTAGTGCTTTGCTGCTGGCTGCCAGAAAACTACGAGCAATTGGCTTAATTAAATTTCACTTTAGGTAGGGAACGGCAGGCTGTCACCAGCCTGCCGTTTTATTTAAACGGAGTGCAGGTTTGGGGTAGCCCGCCCGAAAATTAAAAATTCATTAGAGTTATCAAATTTGATTAATTAATGATTGACTCTGCTCTTAATTAAGTCTATACTTTTTCTAAGGAGTAAATTCCTATGAATGATTTGAAGACATCGTTAGTAGTAAACCCCTAAAGCACGCGTGCGTTCACGCGTGCTTTTTTATTCCCTACACCAAAGGAGATAAAACATGGACTACGGAATGATTGGCAAAATTGAAAAGGCAAAACGCTACGCAGAAGAACGTGAACGGTTTCTTTTTCATAATTTTAATGTGTCCTTTAAAGGTGATAACAATGGGCACGAGGTCAGTTTTAAAGATGGCACCTTCTCTTGTGATTGCGAATTCTTTCTAACCCACCTGCGTTGTAGCCATAGCATGGCGCTTGAGACTTTGCTTAAAGATATGATTCCAAGTAGTGAAACCGCTTAATTAAGAAACGAAATAAATGCCCCCGCAGCAGCTCAACAGCCTGCGGGGGTTTTTATTTTCAGGTACAATACCCAGCATGAAGAGCCAACTTACACGAAGAGATTTTCTTAAATTATCGGCTGCCGCCTTAAGTGGTTTGGCCTTTACACCCTATATGCCACCCGCCAGTGATTTTACAGACGGCAAGTTGGTACGCGTTTCGAGCAGCCAAATTAGTGTTCACAAAGAGCCCAATGATGCCAGCCGCATTGTGGGGCAAGTTTTTCGAGACGAGTTGTTAAACGTTTACGAAGAAGTTAACTCCGGTTCGCCCGGGTACAACCCCGTTTGGTATCGCGTTTGGGGTGGTTATGTGCACCGCGCCCGCATGCCCAAAGTGGAAATTAAATATAACGCGCCTGCCCTTTCAATTCGAGAAGAAGGGCAATTGGGCGAAGTAACTGTTCCTTACACGCAGGCTTTTCGTTTATTAAAAGACAACCAATGGCAGCCACTCTATCGTTTATATTACGAAACCGTGCATTGGATTACGGGTTTAGAAACCGGACCAGACGGGTTGATTTGGTACAAAATTTTAGACGAATTACTAGAGATTGAATATTTTGTTCCTACCCAACATATTCGCTTAATTGCTGATGAAGAATTATTGCCTATCTCGCCAGAAATTCCCTTTGAAGCGAAACGCATTGAAGTGGATTTGAAACGCCAAGTATTAACTTGTTTTGAATTTAATGAGCAAGTCTTTAGCACCACCATTGCTTCTGGGCGGTTAGACAGCACTTTACCTGCCAATGGCATCCCTACCCGCACACCAGACGGCACGTTTAACGTGAGCGTTAAAATGCCATCGAAACACATGGGCAACGGCAACCTCGCTTCAGACATTGAAGCCTACGAATTACCCGGTGTGCCGTGGACAACTTTTTTTACCAAACAGGGTCATGCCTTTCACGGCACCTACTGGCACGATAATTATGGCGTGCCTATGTCTAGCGGTTGTATTAACATGCGCAATTTTGAAGCCAAGTGGCTGTTTCGCTGGTGTTCTCCGAGCGCCTCGTGGGAAGAAATTAACAAACCCACCATGGACCGCAAGGGCTTTGGCACCAAAATTATTATCACGGCTTAAAGCATGCCAACTATTAATTGGACCGGAAAACAGCAGACTCCCCCGCAGCCTGCATCCCTTACCCTTGACTCTACTGTTTACCCAAACGGAAACCATTTAAACGAACCCGCTAATTTAAATAAATTATTTCTGGGTGATAATTTTCAAGTCATGTCTACTTTGCTAACAGAATACGAAGGCAAAGTAGATTTAATTTATACCGACCCGCCTTTCTTCACCAACCGGAAATTCCCTGCCCGCATTGGGCGCGGAGAAGACTCTCGCAAGCCCGCCGAATGGCAACTAGCCGAAGGCTATGGCGACGCTTGGAATAGTTTGGATGACTACATTCAGTTTTTATACGAACGCCTGCATCTCATGCACCGCTTACTTTCTCCAACCGGCAGCATTTATTTACATTTAGACTGGCACGCCGATGGCTATGCGCGCATGCTCTTAGACGAAATTTTTGGCGAACAAAACTTAATTAATGAAATCATTTGGACCTACCACGGCCCGTCCCCCATTCGCAGCGCATTTAACCGCAAACATGACACCATTCTTTCTTACAGCAAAAGCAGTCAATATACTTTTAATGCAGACGCGGTACGAATTCCTTACGACGCTTCTACTAAAAAGACCTTTGCCGCATCTCCCACCAAAGCTGGTTTTGGCAAAGTACCAGACCTAGAACGTGGCAAAGTGCCTGAAGATTGGTGGTACTTTCCCGTTGTTGCACGGTTACACAACGAAAGAACCGGCTACCCAACTCAAAAACCAGAAGCGCTGGTAGAGCGTGTCGTTTTAGCTGCATCGAACCCAGGGGATTTAATTGCCGATTTCTTTTGCGGCTCTGGCACCACAGCCCTGGTAGCAGCCAAAAACGAAAGAAATTTCTTAACCGCAGATGCTGGCTTTCGAGCCATTCACACAGCCAGAAAACGCCTGATTGAAGCAAATGCGAAACCGTTCTCAATCTATACCAGCCACCAGCCTGAACCCAACTTAATCTTAAATCAACTCCCCCCTTTAGAAACCTTAGATTATTGGGAATGCGACCCGACCTACTCAAACCATTCGTTTAATAGCCAACAGCAGGGATTCTTGCCTTGGCGCGGCGAAGGCACCATCCCGAAGCCCGTAGAATCAAAACTCGGAAGCAAGAAACGCTTCCGAGCCATTAATCTACAAGGCGATTTAATTCGTTCTGCCGATTAAACATCCAGCCGATAACCCACCCCACGAATGGTGTGTAAAAACTTGGGGTTATCTGGGTCAACTTCTATGGCGCGGCGCAACCATGAAACATGCACATCCAATGTGCGGGTATCGCCGGTGTAATCTGTTTCCCAAACCCGTTTAAACAAATCTTCTCGTTCTACGACCTCACCCCGGTGCTGTAATAAAATTTGCAACAATATCGATAATCGCGGGGTTAAACGAGCATTTTTACCCATGCAACGCACACGGCGATGGTCAACATCCAAACGCAATGGACCCGCCTGAATAATATTGGCGCCATCACCGGGCAGGTACGGGCGCAGGCGATTAACCAATTTTTGAATGGTGAACGGCAAATATAAAACTACATCGGCAACACTGGCATCTACCATTTTATCGGCATCAATAACCAAAACCATCGGCGTGCGTTTCTCTTGCACCGCCTGTAAAGATTGGCAAATGCGCACGCCAGTAGATGCCAAAGAAGCGCCATTGACAACAATAATATCTGGTTTAACTCCAACCAAATGACCAGCCGCGTCTGAACCGCTCTGGTAGCTATGAACTGTAAAACCCTTTTTTTGAAGCTGCGGGGCAAAAACAGGACGATCTGCCCGTTTGCCTTCGACAAGCAAGACGGTAGCCTTTGTCATTCTTCTCGCTCACCTTCCTTGGGCAACTGGTGTAAACCTGCAACAGGGACAAAAAATACGGCTCAAACCCTACCCTGTCTACCAGCCGTTAAGTATTTCGATTATACACCTATCTTAACAAATCGCAACAACCAAAGGTACTATTCTTAACAAATCGCCTTAGACCATCGGTTGTTGACGCATATTAAAAGTCTGGTAGAATTCACCCCCGAGCGTTGTACCCTTCGCTCCTTATTCAACTGCGGTTAACGCAGTCTCTTATTTGCAAGAAAGGGCTTGAAGAACCATGAAAGTATTATTAATTAAAGATGTGTATAACCTAGGCCGCGCAGGCGATATTAAAAAAGTTGCCGATGGCTATGGCCGCAACTATTTGCTGCCCCAAGGCATGGCTTTGCTAGCAACCGCTGGCGCGCTAAAACAAGTAGAAAAAATTCGAGAGCAGGCTGTTCAACGCCGTGCCACCATCAACAATGAGATGAGCGCTGTCTCCGAAGTAATTTCTAATATTAAATTAGCTTTTGCTTCAAAAGCGGGTGAAACCGGCAAACTGTACGGTTCTATCACCACCCAAGACATTGCCAACGCATTAAAAGAAAAAAGCGGCGTAGAAATTAAACGCCAACAAATAGATATTCAACCCATTCGCACTTTGGGTGAATTCACCGCCCGCATTCGCTTAACCATGGATTTAATTCCAGAAATTACTGTGGTTGTCTACCGAGAAGGCGAAGTCAATCCAATTGAAAGCACCCCTGCTGCAGAAGCCGCAGCCCCTGCCCCTGTCGTAGAAGCTGCCCCTGTGGCAGAAGAAACTTCCGCAGCAACAGAAGAAGTCTCAGCCGTTGAAGAAGAGACCCCTGCTGCAGACGAAACCAGCGAAGCCTAACCCCAAGCAGACCCTCATGACATCACCGATTCGATACCCGGCCAAAAGGGATGAATCGGTGATGTTTTCTTAAACCTTATGCCAACCATCGGAGAGCAGTTAAAGCAAGCCCGCGAAACCCGCCGCTTAACCCAAAAGCAAGCGGCAGAACAAACGCGCCTGCGCTTACACTACATAGAAGCGCTCGAAAATGATGACTACAGCATTATGCCTTCAGCGGCGCAAGGGAAAGGCTTTCTGCGCTTATATGCCAGTTTCTTAGCATTAAATCTTGACGATTTAATTGCCAGCCAACAACCCGTTGAATCTCCTGTGGAAGAAATGACAGCAGACTCCCCCTTGCCTGCCGCCGTGGAACCAGAACCCGCCCCAGCCGCCGAGGAAAGCAATCAGCTTGCCCTGCCAGAATCCGAATCAGAATTAATGTTGGACGAGACAGAAATCGTTGAAGAAGTTTTACCAGCACAACCCGAACCACCCAAACATTCAGAACTCATTTATTTAGAGTTAGGACAAATGCTTCGTCAACGGCGTGAGTTGTTAAGCCTCACCGTAGAAGAAATTGAACGCCACACACACATTCGTAAAAATTATTTATTACTCATTGAAGCCGGTCTGTTCGATGAATTACCTTCACCGGTGCAGGCGCGCGGCATGCTTTCAGGTTATGCCAGCTTTTTAGATATGAATGTAGAAGCTACTTTATTACGCTTTGCAGACGCATTGCAAGCCCGCCGTGTAGAACGACAGCCAGAAACCAATACCAAACCCGCTTCTCAAAACTTTACCGCGTCCTTTACAATGCCTTTTTGGCTTAAACGTTTTTTAACCCCAGACCTTTTAATTAGTACAGGTTTAATTCTCTTTTTATTTGCCTTAGCCATTTGGGGTGTTTTACGAATATTGCCAGAAGAACAAGCCAATGTAGAGCCCACTGATGAAGGTCCTTCTATTTCGGATGT
>CAYOGW010000085.1:0-11841 GCA_964403635.1 uncultured Anaerolineaceae bacterium
CTTACAAAGTTATCATCACTATCGTGGTGGTGAAGGACAAATTTCATTTTTGATGCACCGAATTACAGGGCTGGGCATTTTACTCTTTTTAATGATTCACATTGTTGATACAGCATTTGTTTATTTTGTACCAGAATGGTACGAGCATGCACTAGCGTTATATCGTTCAACCCCTTTTATGATTGGTGAAATTTTTTTGGTTTTTTGTGTCTTATTTCATGGCATTAATGGCTTTCGCATTGCTTACTACGATTTATTTTTACCCAATAATTGGGGAATACTCAAAGTTCGACAATCCGTTTGGTTGACTATGCTCTTTACCATCATCTTATGGATTCCCGCTGCCCTGGTAATGGGATACAACTTACTACACTACAATTTTGGTTTTTTTCAGGGAGGCTAAAATGATTACCTATTCTCGAAAAATAACTGTTAAACAAAACTACGAAATCTTCGCATGGAAGTGGATGCGCTATAGTGCTGTGCTCTTAATTCCACTGGTTTGGGGCCATGTACTCATCCAAGATATTTTGGTCGGCGCACATCAAATTACATTAGATTATGTAATTAAACGTTGGAGTATGCTTGGCTGGCAAATTTACGACATCTTACTACTTGCCTTTGCTTTTGCACACGGCATGAATGGCATTCGCCAAATCATGGTTGATTACATCCAGAACCAACAAACACGTTTGCTTTTTGAATGGGCCATTTTTGTAGCTTGGATTCTAGTTACATTAATTGGTGGTATAGCAATCATTGGCTCCGCCCAAAAACACTTATCCGCTTTAAACTAAAAAAGAGAACTCCTGTAAAGGAGTTCTCTTTTTTAGAGGTAATTTTTCAGATTTACAGGCCTAACTTTTCAGCCAATTCAGCATTGCTTGGCTCAGTTAATGTTGAGCCATCTGGGAAAACAATGGTGGGAACGCTTTGATAGCCATTGTTGGTTTTTAATACAAATTCTGTCGCTTCTGCGTTTCCTTCGATGTAAATGGTTTCATAGGCGACGCCGTTTGCATCAAAGAATTTTTTTGCTCGAAAACAGTCTGAGCAATGGGTAGTGCTATACATGATTATTTTTTCTTTCACTTCTATTCCCTTTTCTAAAAATAATATTCGATAGAAATTGGATACTTCCAACCTGCACAATCTTACCCGAAAACCATTAATTAAACCAAAATTTAAATATACACTATTTAATAAATTGCTCAGTAGTATACTTTTTAGCATGACCACTCATTCCGAATCACCTCACCCTAATCTAGAAAATTTTGCTGAAAAATCTGAAATTCAAGAATATCTCAACATTCGAGAACAAAGGCGATGGGTTTTTCCACGAGCAGCCTTGGTGGGGTTAATTGCTGGTTTAGTAGCATTGCTCTTTCGCGCCAGCCTTGCCGCAGCAGATTTTTTACGCAACAGCTTGTACGATTGGGCAAAAAATATACCCACATGGGGTTGGGTGTTCCCTGTGTTGTTCACCTTACTTGGCGCCGGAATTTCAGTAGCGCTCACTCGCCGTTTTGCACCTGAAACCAGCGGCAGCGGCATTCCACACCTTGAGGCGGTTTTACACCGTTTCCGCAAATTAGAGTGGAAACGGGTGCTCCCCGTTAAATTTTTTGGCGGCATTTTAGCCATTGGCAGCGGTTTAGCGCTAGGGCGTGAAGGCCCTACCGTTCAGATGGGTGGCGCGGTGGGTGACCTTGTTTCAAAATGGTTAAATGTTTCGGGGCGCGAACGGCTGACATTAATTTCCGCTGGGGCCGGGGCAGGCTTAGCGGCGGCTTTTAATGCACCACTTTCTGGTTTGGTTTTTGTGCTAGAGGAAGTTCGCCGTGATTTTCAACCCATTGTGTTTGGGGCTGCCTTTGTGGCTGCCGCTATCGCAGATATTGTTGCTCGCATTGGTGAAGGTCAGCTGCCCATTTTTTCAGTACCCAGTTACCCTGTACCATCTCTCTCAGCCTTGCCCATTTTTGCACTGTTAGGCATTACCGCCGGTCTATTGGGGGTTGTTTTTAATCAGTCTCTTCTGTTTACCATTAATCAATATAACCGCATCCCTGCCAAGTGGATTGTCCCCGTCGCCGCTTTAACGGGAGGCATTGTGGGGTTAGTCGGCTGGTTCTCACCCATATTAATTGGTAGCGGCCACGACTTAGCCGAAACCGCCTTAACCGGCCGGTTACTGCTCAGCAGTATTCCATTATTCTTTTTAATGCGCTTTTTGTTAACTACTACCAGCTACAGCACCGGCGCGCCAGGCGGAATTTTTGCACCCTTACTAGTGCTCGGAGCAATGATCGGGCTTGCCATTGGTCAAATTGCTCATAGCATTTCACCAGAGCTAGTGCCCATCCCTGCCATTTTTGCGGTCGTTGGCATGGCAGCCTACTTCACCGCAATTGTTCGAGCGCCGCTAACTGGCATCATGCTCATCATCGAAATGACAGGCAATTATTCACAAATGCTACCTTTGCTGGTCAGTTGTTTCTGTGCCTATATTGTTGCCGAAGGCTTTAAGAACCTACCGATTTACGAATCGCTTTTAGAACGCGATTTACAAAAAGGCGGTACTGAAAACCTATTGCACCAACCCGCAGTGGTTGATTTTGTTATTCAAAACAACGCGCCCTTTGCTGGCCTAGAAGTGAAAGCGCTCGGGTTACCTTCTGGGTGTATATTGGTTCGCTGTTCAGACGGCAAACGGGAGTGGGTACCAAAAGCCAACACAAAATTACATGCCCATATGAAAATTACCGCCGTCATTGCCCCCGAAGCCGTAGAAGGGTTAGAAATTTTGCGAAAAGGCTGTGAAGGACATTAAATAAAAAAGAGAGCATTTCTCAATCAATGCTCTCTTTGATTAATTAAATTATTACTTAGCTTCTACCGCGTTTTCAGTAACCACACCTTTGTACCACTTAGCGCTGGACTTTAATGTTCGTTTCTGTGTGGCATAATCCACATATACAATACCAAATCGTTTCGAATACCCAAAGCCCCATTCAAAGTTATCCATTAAAGACCAAGCAAAATACCCTTTCATTGGCACACCAATTTCTATTGCGCGGTGAACTTGCTGCAAATGGCGGCGAATATATGACAAGCGCGCAGGGTCGTGTACTTCCCCATTTTCATCCACTTTATCTACAAAGGCTGCTCCATTTTCGGTAATAAAAATTGCCGGAAAATGATAATTAAAATGCAGCCGCCCCAACATATTGTAAATACCATCTGGGTACACTTCCCAATCCATTTCGGTAATTTCGCTGCCCCGAAACACTGTTCGCGGAGAGTTTTCAGCCTCGCTCACTTTGTCTGAACGGGAGATGTTGCGGGTATAGTAATTAACACCCAAAAAATCTACCGGCACAGCAATCTTTTCCATATCCCCTTCTTCAACAAACTCCTTTACCTTACCAAACGAGTTAAGCATGTCTTGCGGATAGCCTCGCCCCACCAAAGGGTCTAAAAACCAACGATTAATATAGCCGTCTACCCAATTGGCTGCATCTCGGTCTGCCACGCTGACAGAAGCGGGCTCTTGCGGCGTTAAATTAAGCGTAATGCCCACGTTACAGCCAGGCGAATTTTTGCGAATCAACGGCACCGACAAACCATGCGCAAGCAGCAAATGATGAGAAGCCGCCAACGCTTCATTTAAATTCGTATGCCCGGGGGCATGGCGCCCATCTCGGTAACCCACAAAAGCGCTTACCCACGGTTCGTTAAACGTAATCCAATTTTTTACGCGGTCGCCTAAAGCCCGCGTCACAATATCGGTATATTCCAAAAAGGCATCCACCACCATGCGAGAAGCCCAGCCGCCCTCATCTTGCAACTCTTGCGGCAAATCCCAGTGATACAAAGTAACATACGGTTCAATACCCAATTTCAGCAAACCGTCTACCAAATTGCTATAAAAGTCTAAACCGGGCTGGTTAACCGTTCCACGACCAGTGGGCAAAACACGCGGCCAAGCCACCGAAAACCGGTAGGCTTTCAAACCCAAATCCTTAATCATTTGCAAATCATCTTCCCAGCGGTGATAGTGGTCACAAGCCACATCGCCGGTATCACCATCCAAAGTTTTGCCGGGTGTGTGGCTAAAACGGTCCCAAATACTTTCGCCGCGCCCATCTTCATTCCAAGCTCCCTCAATCTGATACGAAGCCGTTGCCACACCCCACACAAAATCTTTCGGAAACACTAAAGTTTTTTTATCCATTTAATCTCCAATTTAATTAATTTAAAATAACACGCACATTTAATTCTTTAACATCTTCATTCGGCAAGGGGATAATGTTCCCATTAATCGGCTTGCCATCCACTTCCAGTTGAATCTCGTTGCCAGAGCCTTGGCGCTCCACCTTAATTAAATAGCGTGCTCCCCGAAAGCTGCGTACCGCCTCGAAAGTTTTCCAAGCGGTTGGCACTACCGGAGAAACCTGCAAGCCTACATAGGTTGGTCGAATGCCCAAAATCCATTGGGTTATCGCCACATAATTCCAAGCGGCGGTGCCTGTTAACCAAGAGTTCTTCGCCTCCCCATGAGTCGGCGCGTCTTTCCCGGCAATCATTTGCGCATACACATACGGTTCACAGCGATGTAAGTCCCCCAGTGCTTCGCGCGCCGCGGGATTAATACGCATGTAATAATCGTGGGCAGCATCTCCGCGCCCAAGTTGGGCTTCAGCAATCATGATCCACGGGTTGGTGTGGCAAAAAATACCGGCGTTTTCTTTATAGCCGGGCGGGTAAGAAGAAATCTCACCCAAGTGCAAATAATATTGGCTAAAAGCCGGTTGCTGTAAAACAATGCCATGCGGGGTAGCCAAATGCTCCGCTACTGAATTTAACGCTTTTTCAGCCCGTCCATCTGCTAAACCCATGCCCGCCATGACACAAATGCCTTGCGGTTCAATAAATATCTTGCCTTCGTTATTATGTTTCGAGCCAAGTACATTCCCAAAATCATCATAAGCCCGCTGAAACCAAGCCCCATCCCAGCCATGCTGCCAAATGACCTGCTCCATCCTTGCGGCGTGCGCGGCATAATCTTCACTGCCCACTTGCAGATTAAGCGCGGCATCTGCTTTAATTTGATTAATTAAATGAGCCATCTCTTTCGCCGCCAGCACAAATAAGCCAGCAATGAATACACTCTCCGCGACTAACCCTTCTTTATTGGTCGTGGTCTGAAAAGACTGCCCGGGTGTATCCGAAAAACAGTTTAAATTTAAACAATCGTTCCAATCTGCTCTGCCAATTAAAGGCAAGCCATGCGGACCCAAGCGGTCTAAGGTGTAACCTAACGACCGCACCAAATGCCCAAAAAGTGACTCTTCTGAACCGGCTTGATTGTCGTACGGCACTTGTTCTTCTAAAATGGTCCAATCGCCGGTTTCTTTAACATAAGCCGTAACCGCCAGCACCAGCCACAATGGGTCATCGTTAAAGCCTGAACCGACATCATTATTGCCGCGCTTGGTTAAGGGCTGATACTGATGATAAGCGCCGCCGCTCTCTAATTGAGTAGCAGATAAATCGAGCAGTCGTTCACGCGCCCGCTCAGGGATTAAATGAACAAAACCCAACAAATCTTGGTTGGAGTCTCGAAAGCCCATGCCACGCCCAATGCCGCTCTCAAAATAAGATGCCGAGCGAGACATATTAAACGTAATCATGGTTTGGTAGGCGTTCCAAATATTCACCATACGGTTGGTTATCGCGTCTGGTGTGGACACTTGAAATTTTTGCAGCAGCGTATCCCAGTGAATTCTTAACTTTTGAAACGCTTGCTCTACCGCTTCTTCATTTAAATACTGTTTAATCACCGGTACAACACTGCGTTTATTTATGGTCTGAGAGTTTGGCCGGTCAAACTTGTCATCTTGCGGGTTTTCGTGATACCCCAACACAAAAATAATTTTCTTTTGTTCGCCCGCCTTTAATTTAATTAAGACATGATGAGAACCAATCGGCTGCCAGCCATGCGCAATGGAATTAAGTGACTGACCGCTTTCTACGACTTTCGGGTCATCCCAGCCGCGATAAGCCCCCAAAAAAGAATCTCGTTGGGTATCAAAACCAGCCAGCTTTTCGGAGCAAGCAAAATAAGCAAAATGGTTACGGCGCTCGCGATATTCAGTTTTGTGATAAATAACATCGTCCACCACTTCTACTTGACCAATAGAGTAGTTTCGCTGAAAGTTAGAACCGTCATCCATCGCGTCCCACAAATTAAATTCAATCGCAGAGAAAACCGATAACTCGGCTGTTTCATCTCTGTGATTAATTAAAGTCATTTCCCATATTTCTAGGTTTTCGCCCAGCGGCACAAAGTAACGGGTGCTGGATTCAATATCGTTGGTTCGCGACTTAATCATGCTATAGCCCATGCCATGCCGACATTCGTAAGAGTCGAACGAGCGGCGCATCGGCATCCATGACGGTGACCAAGTTTGGGGGGAGCCCGCCTGTGGGTTGTTATCTCGAATATAGAGATAACGACCACCCGCATCTAACGGCGCGTTATTGTAGCGATAGCGGGTTAATCTTCTTAATCGGGCATCTTTATAAAAAGAGTAGCCGCCAGCCGTGTTGGAAATTAATCCAAAATAAGATTCGCTGCCGAGGTAATTAATCCACGGCAAGGGGGTTTCGGGGGTTTCGATTACGTATTCTCTGTTGGCGTCGTCAAAGTGACCGTATTGCATTGTGCCTCTATTTAATTAATTTGATTGATGTGCTGAAAACTGTTGGTTAAAGCGGGGTATAAAGTTTGATAAAGCGGATAGGTTTTTTGGTACGTTGCTACTTCGGCAGCGTGGGGTTTGGTGATGCCGGTAAGGTGAATGGTTTCTTGGCAGGCGGTTGGTACATCTTGCCACGCGCCCGCGCCAACTCCTGCCAGCAAGGCGGCGCCAAAAGCCGCCCCCTCGGATGTGTTAACGGTAACCAGTTCGGCTTCTAAAACGGATGCTAAAATTTGCCGCCACAAAACGCCTTTGGTTCCGCCGCCCGAAGCGCGCACTTGGCTAATTGCTCCTAAGCCCGCGTTTTTAATTAAAGTAAAACTGTCTTTTAACCCAAAGGCCACGCCTTCTAAAACAGCGCGCGTTAAGTGCGCGCGGGTATGGCGCAGGGTTAAACCCACAAAAGCGCCGCGCGCCAACGGGTCTGGGTGCGGGGTACGTTCGCCGCTGAGATACGGGAGAAAGAGCAACCCTTCACAACCAGCCGAAACAGTGGCGGCTTCATGGATTAGTTCGTCAAAACTTAAGTTGGGCGCGAGCGTATCACGGTACCATTGCAGGCTGCCCGCCGCCGAAAGCATAACACCCATAAAATGCCACATGTTTGGCACAGCATGGCAAAAGGCATGCAGGCGGCCTTCCGGCTCAATTAAAGCGGAGGGGGTTGTGGCAAAAATAACACCGCTGGTACCAACCGTTAAACCAATAATGCCCGCTTCAACCGCGCCCACACCGACCGCCCCAGCGGCTTGGTCACCACCGCCAGCCACAACTGGTGTACCAATTTTTAAACCGGTTAGCTGTGCGGCTTCGGCATTAATTAATCCTGTCACTTCGGTGCCTTCAAACGTTGGCGGCATCCAAGCGCGGTCAATACCAAGCGCGTTAAGCACTTCGTCAGACCAATTTCTTTTTTGCAAATCAAACAAAACCGTGCCCGCCCCATCGGCTTTGTCCATCGCATACCCGCCGGTTAATTTGTAGCGAATGTAATCTTTGGGCAATAAAACATGCTTGGCTTTGGCATAAATTTCGGGCTCGTTTTGTTGCACCCACAAAATTTTGGGGGCGGTGAAACCAGTCAAGGCCACGTTGCCGGTAATTTGAATAAATTTTTCTTTTCCAACGCGGCGATGAATTTCATCACACTGGCTTTGGGTACGCTGGTCATTCCATAAGATAGCGGGACGCAGAACATCCCCCGCTTCATTTAGCAGCACCAAACCGTGCATCTGACCCGTTAAACCAACCGCCTTCACGCGCTCGCCACTGATGCCTGCTTTTTGCAAAACAGCCTTAATACTGGCTGAAACAGCCCGCCACCACTCCTGCGGGTCTTGCTCAGACCATAAGGGTTTGGGCGTTTGCAGGGTATGCGGCGAACTTTCAACGGCTATCACTTCGCCTTTTTGATTAATTAAAAGGGCTTTGCTGGATGTCGTGGATGTATCAATGCCTAAAAAATAATCCATGCTTAACCCTCCAATGCCAATTTCTCTACCAAGGCTTGCACCTCGTCTTCATTTTGGGGGCGTTCTATATTGGCATATAGCTCCCAGGTTTCAACATGGGTAGCAGCAGATTTGGGTTGAAGGGTTTTAATCGGCGCTAAGGTTTCAAGCTCTAAAAATTGATCGTTACAGTAAAACTCACTTGAACTGCCAAAATCGTAATAACTGGCTTGGGCATCAAAATCGGCTCGTTTAACAAAAAGAGTGCCGTTTAACCAATAAGCCAACCAACCGCGCGGGTTCGGAAAGCCAATCTTAAAAGAATCCTGCGCGGTGCCATCCACCAAAATGTAATTACTGCCCCAAGTGACATGAGGGTTTGAAACCTGTGTATACGGCCAAAGCGCCAAAGAACGATTTGGCAGCATTCTGGTTTCTACTTTATTTTGCGGCAAAATAGCCAACCCGCCTAATTTAAATTGCGTAATCGCCCAAGGGACACGATTCACCGCCACATCACCATGATTAAAAATACGGTGGGTAATGGTTAATTTGGCTTCATCACCATGAACATTAATCCCCATCGATTTTTGCAGCTTCGTTTCTTTTTCCGTTTCTTGGACAGCCAAAAACCCATTTTCCATTTCCATCAATTCCACTGGCGTATCATCTGGTAAATAAGTCACATTTAATTCTTCAGGAGCATGCCACAAGCGATGCCCGCCATAGAAGTGAAAAATTCTGCCGTCTGGCAATTGAGTAATAAAGTTAGGAAGTTCTGCAAAAAGGTTTTCGCCGCCAAACGCGCTTAACGACAAAATTCGCGGTCCGATAGAACGAGAAAGCAGCAATTTTAGCGAGGCATTTTGTATCACTTCACATTCGTGACCGTTAAATATTTCAATGGACATCGTTCAGTTATCTTTCTAAAATGATTTCAATTTCTCAAAATGGAGTGAAATTAACAACCCATTTTGACCAAGCCATTTATTACTGTACTGAAACTGGGCAAACAAAAACTCGTTCATTAATTAAAGTTTTTTGGCCGCCGACGATTTCAAACTCACCCTTTAATCGAATATCGTCTGAGGCGCTGCCAACCATAATTAAAATTTTTCCCGCTTCTACCTGTAGCTTTAACGCTTCGTCATAAAAAGCCAATTGATTAACCGGTAATTCAAAATTAATTTTCTTCTCTTCATTGGGCTTTAAATGAACCCGCACATACCCCTTTAATTCTTTCACCGGGCGCGGCAGAGATGCAAACTCATCGCGCACATACAACTGAACCACTTCATCACCGGCTACTTTGCCAGTATTTTTTAATTGGAGAGAAATACCGACCGACTCCCCAGCCCCAGCCTGCTGCCGATTAATGAACAAATTACTATACTCAAAGCTTGTATAGCTTAATCCATGCCCAAACCAATACAGCGGCGTTACTTTCTCAGCCACATAATCCACATACCAGTTAGATTTCATACCCGAAGGTTTGGCATTGTAAAAAATGGGCACTTGGCCCACCGAGCGTGGAAAAGAAATAGGCAATTTTCCACCGGGGTTTACTTCGCCCAGCAGCACTTTCGCAATGGCAGAGCCGCCTTCTTCACCGGGCAGCCAAGCTTCTAAAATGGCATTGGCATGCTCTGCTAGCCAAGGCATGGCATACGGGCGGCCGTTAATTAAAACAACTGCTACGGGTTTACCCGTTGCAATAATGGCTTTGGCGAGTTCTTCTTGTACGCCGGGTAATTTCATATCAGCACTGTCACGCGTTTCACCAGTTGTGCAAGCAGGCACCAACCCCGATTCATCGCCTAAAACCAAAACAACCACATCGGCTTGGCTGGCTGTTTTAACAGCTTCTTCAAAACCGGAGGTATCTTCACTTAAAACATCACAACCTTTGGCATAGGTAATTTTTGTTTCAGCAGGGAAAGCCGATTTCAAACCATCGAGCACGGTGATAATCTTGACATTGTGTTTATCAAAATGGTGCATGTCTGGGTTAACAAAATCTGAATTGGCGGGTGCTTGCAACTTCATTAATTGAAAGGTCGCGGCGTACGAGTAATCTCCTAATTGCCCGCGGCTATGATTGGCATTGGGCCCAATAACAGCAATAGTTTTTGTATTTTTGTTTAATGGCAGTAAGCCGTCATTTTTTAACAAAACCATGCTTTTAAGCGCAATTTCGTGGGCGAGGCTGCGGTTTTCAGCGGTTTCAAAGACATCTAAGACTGTTTCTTCATTTACATAGGGGGTTTCAAATAAACCGAGTTCAATTTTCTTTTGCAGGTGGCGGCTCACAGACAAATCTACCGTTTCGAGATTTAAATCACCCGCTACGAGGGCGGCCCGCAACGGATCACCATAGCAGGCGATGGTCGGCAATTCCACATCGATACCCGCTTCTAGGGCGAGTTTTCCGGCAATCGAAGTGTTTTCTGCCAAATTGTGAAAGTTATGAATCATAAGAACGGCTTCATAATCTGAAACAACCAAACCATCAAAGCCCAGTTCGCCCCGCAAAATGTCGGTCAAAATGCGGCGTGAGGCGGCGACCACTTCACCATCTAACTCTGGATAAGAATTCATAATCGAAGCTAAATTCGCATCGCGGATAGCCGCCTGAAAAGGCATTAAAAAGATGTTGTAAATTTCTCGCATGCCCACGCTTACCGGCCCGCAATTAAGCCCGCCTTGGCTTAAGCTGTGACCGATAAAATGCTTGCCAGTTGCCATAATGCCTTGATTTAAATTATCACTTTGTAGCCCTTTAATGTAAGCCATACCAAAGTGGCTGACCAAGGTTGGGTCTTCGCCAAACGTTTCTTCTACCCGCCCCCACCGTGAATCGCGTGAAACATCTAACACAGGCGCAAGACCTTGATGAGCGCCTATGGCTCTTAATTGTTTGCGAATGGCGGATGTCATGGTTTCGGCCAACTGGGGCTGAAAGGTGCTAGCCAAACCCAGCATTTGGGGAAACATGCTGCCGCCTAAAATCATTGGGCCTGAACAGCATTCTTCGTGCACAATGGCGGGAATTCCTAAACGGGTGTTTTCGATTAAATGTTTTTGAATGCGGTTGGCGGCTTTGGCTGCCGAAACAGGGTCTAAAGTAGAAGCGCCAGCCACACGGGTAATTTGACCAATGCCATGCTTTAAATTACCGGCTAATTTTTGTGTATCAAGCTCGCCAGCAGTTTGAAATTCATACATCCAATAAGAACCCAGTTGAGCCAATTTTTCATCTAGGCTCATTTCTGAGATTAATTTTTCGACACGTTGATTAATTAAATTCATGAGGTTCTCGTTTTAATGTGGTTAGCGTGTGCCTAGCAAAATATCGATGGTTAATTGGTCAAGACGTTCATATTTCATACCACGCTTACCCATCGCAACTCGGTCAAAGGTTTGTGCCTTTAAGGCCTGCGCTTTTTGAGCAGAATATTTGCCAACCAATTGGTTGGTTGCGCCATCATTGGCATTAATTTCTGCTAATAAAGCTTGCACTTCTTTATCGGCGTTAAATTGTTCCGCTTTTTCTTTGAGAACCAAATAGGTGCGAATACAACCGCGCGCAAAGTCTTTTACGCCTTCATAATCTTCGGTGCGGT
>CAYOGW010000086.1:0-11756 GCA_964403635.1 uncultured Anaerolineaceae bacterium
TGAAACGCGGCAGGCCTTGGGGCAGTTCGGGATTAAACGCGGCCATTTCGGCTTGCAAATAATCGAGCGGATCTTGCTGTTCTGGCAGGTTAATTAATTCAATTCTGTCCGCGCTGTGGCGTTCGATTTGGCGGCCAAAGATACGATATTGAAAACGAGGCGCAACCCCGATGAAGGAGTAGCGGGCAACCTGCTCGCCGCCTTCGACCGATTCGAGCAGAAAGGACTCACCATAGCCGCGTACTTTTAAATAGATGCTGGCGGGTGTGTCTAGGTCTGCGGGCAGTTGCCGAACAACTGGGGAAATTTTTGTTGAAGCAGGGGCAAGTTCGCTTAGCATGGCTTTAACTCCTTGCTGATGCAATTATGTACCAAAACCTGCTTAATGAATGTGATCTTTCTGGCTGTGTTTGGCGGCATGGGTTTCTCCTTTTGATTGCCGAGAATTAAATAGTCCCCTTCGTCCGTTGGGACGAGAGGGGACTCCCGTGGTACCACCCAAGTTACGCCTTAAACAAAAATCCCTGTCGTGATGCAACAGGGAGAAGCCAGCGTCACTCTTTAGTCAGCTCGTTGATTAATTCATCTTCGAAGTAACTCTGCGATGATAACGGATGCAGTTCCCGGCGCAGGCTACTTGTTTCCGTTCGCCTTTGCAACTCGAAGGGCCATTCGGTTTCTGCGCATTTGTTCGGCTCACACCACGTACTGCCCAACTCTCTGAAAACCGCCTTGAAACGTACTCGTCCTTGTCTTAATTTTTAAATCTATTAGATGAGATTATATACCAGCAAAATTAATTGTCAAGCATTTGTTAGTTTAAATTAATCTATTTTTTTAAAAAACGTGTACAATGTTACCAATGTAAAGATTCTCCTGTCTTTATTTTTTTCTGTGCAATTTTTCCATTCAATATTCAAAAGGAGAAAAGATGGAACATAATGTAGACGATTTAAAGTGGCAAAAGTTGGTTGCACCCTATACACAACCCAGCCTTGGGCGCAGTATTTGGCAACTGGTAAACACCATGGTGCCCTATTTTGCAGTGTGGGGATTAATGATTTGGACCATTCAGATTTCGTATTGGATTACTTTAGGGTTATCCATTTTAGCGGCTGGTTTAATGGTTCGCTTGTTTATTTTGTTTCATGACTGCTGTCACGGTTCGTTTTTTAAGTCTCGGCAAGCCAACGAAACCTTGGGCTCTATTTTGGGCATTTTCGTTTTCACACCTTTTCACCATTGGCGGCACAGCCATAACATTCACCATGCTTCGGCCAGCAATTTAGACAAGCGCGGCATTGGGGATGTGTGGACCATGACCGTGCAAGAATATTTAGCAGCCCCTTGGTGGAAGCGCGCCGCCTACCGCACCATGCGCAACCCTTACTTTTTATTTAGCATTGGCGCGTCGTATGTCTTTTTTATTGCTCACCGTTTTTGGGCTTCGTATGATGGAAAAGTTGAAAAATTAAGTGTTGTTTACACCAATCTTGGCATGGCCGCGTTCTATGGCATGCTCATGTTCTTCTTCGGCTGGCAACAAGTGCTGATGGTGCAAATTCCCATTACGATTTTTGCTTCTGCTATCGGCGTGTGGATGTTTTATGTACAACACCAGTTTGAAGATACCTACTGGTCTCCAAAACCTGAGTGGAGTTTTGTAAGAGCCGGTATGGAAGGCAGCTCCTTCTACAAATTGCCACCTGTTTTTCAATGGTTTAGCGGCAACATTGGCTTTCATCACATTCACCACTTGAGCCCGAAAATCCCTAATTATTATTTGCCCAAGTGCCACGAGGAAAATCCCGCTTTTCAGGTTGAACCACTCACTTTTTGGGAAAGCTTAAAATGCACCACCCTGCATTTATATGACGATACAGCCAAGCGATTAATCACATGGAAAGAACTACAACAAATTCGCTTGTCTATGAACAACATGAGCAAATAAGCTTAATTAATAAAACAAAAACACCTCGAATTCGAGGTGTTTTTGTTTACCACTGAATATCTACTGGCGTGCCAATTTCTGCCCATTGAAACAACAAACTCGATTCGTACTCCCCCAGTACCACACAGCCGTAAGAAATCGGCGTGCCCAAATACCCAGCCCACAAACGCCCGCCGCCGGGCAAAATTGGCAAGGCATGAATGCCATTCTCTAAACTGCCAGCCCAATAAATACCCAGCCAATTCGGCATCCAAATATTCCATGTAGCGCCATACGCGTTAGGGATTTTTGACTGCACAGCAAAATTACCCGTCAGTGTGGCATTATTCATGCCAGTTGAAGCCACAAAACTATAAATTAAATTGCCATTTTCGTAAGCATATAAATGCTGTTCAGAAATATCTACCAAAATATATTTACTGGTTAAGACAGGGCTGGCTGTTTCTGGCAAAGGTTCGGCAACATAACCCGCATCTGGAATAATTAAAGATTGACCGGGATAAATAACCGAAGAAAAATTTAATTGATTGATGGAAAGTAATTCTGGCAGGCCCACCCCAAACTGTCTTGCCAATGCTGCTGGCGTATCCCCAGCCTGAACGGTGTAACGGCCATCTTGCGGTTGATTAATGATTAATTCAGCCGGTTCAGGGCTGACAGCCGCTGCTGGAATACTCTCTACTACTGTAATTGCCAACGCTGATTCTGGAATTAATGTAGCTACCGGCAATGGGTTTTCAATCACAACAGCAGGTTGGTAAGCAACAAGAATCGGTAAAGGGGTAGGTTGGCTTTCTGGTTGAAAAACTGGCAATACCAAAACTGGTTCTAAAGCGGAAACAGCTTGGGTGGGAGCAAGTTCAACAGAAGATGAAACAGCTGCCAGCTGAGCCCGTGAGCTTAATTCGTTCCAGTTCATTAACCATAACCCTGCTCCAGCGACCATCCCCAAAAAAACAAGTACAAATCCAGTTAACCAAAAAAGCGGCCAGCCAATTTGGGTTGGTTTCGTTTTTCGACTTGGATTTAACTGTTTTTCTACCCAGCGCAGGCCATTTTTGGCACGCTGGCTGCTGGGGTTAATTTGCAATGCCCGCCGCAAATAAGCAGATGCCGCTTGGGGCTTCGCCAAGGCTGCTAACATAATCCAAACATCTTCTAGGTCGGGGGCAAGCGAGGCGGCTTGCTCCGCTTGTCGGCGGGCAGCCGAACGGTTTCCCTGCTGCATGGCTTGCCAAGCCGACTGCACCAAACGCCTAGCCAATGATTGATTTTCAGAAAGCATGCTGGTCATATTTTTATTGTACTGATATACGCATTGTTTAAGTGATTTATTATAAAACGGTAATTATTTTTATTTAATGAATAATTAAATAAAGAGAGCCCCGCAATTCATTGCGGGGCTCTCTTTAAAACAACTTTATGGTTTTACATAGACCACATAATCAAACACTTGTTGACCAGCAGCATAATCGGATGAGCCGTCGTTGACCACACTCTTAAAAGTGATGGTCGTGACAACATGATTCTCACCTGCTGACCAGTCTTTTAAGCCAAGCAAATAAATTTTACAGCGGTTATCGCCCGCATCAAAATCATCTACCTGATAAAACTGATCGGCGGCTACCGGCTGACCATTTAAGGTAAAGCCGAAGTCCATTTTGCTTAGGTTTTGGGTTAGGGTAGCAGAATCTTTTGCACACCAAGCCGCCAACCAAACCAAGGTTTCTGGTTTGTTTAGTGAAATGCTGTAGGTTAAATTAAGTGGCACTTTCAAAAATTCAGCGTCATCGTAGCTTTCGCGGGCTTTATCATCCAAAAGAGCAAATTGGTTTCCGCCCGATAACCAGCCTTCACCATCTTCTTTGCTTAAGGTAGGTGACTTAGCAGGCGTTATTCCAGCCCCTAAAGGCTGCAAGACAGCCTTAATCCCATATTCCAACACATAATCATCGGTGCGATAAATGGTTGTTTCATCTGTTGGAACGCGCAGGGTAGGCTCTACCCCCACACCTTCTAAGAAGATAGTGCCGTCATTCATAATGGTGCGGCCGGTAGGAATTTGCACATCAATATCATCTGGTAAGGCAATTTGCCCGCGTGATACTTCAGCAAAGACACCGCCCGTTGGGAATTGCCCAACCACAATGGCACCAGGGATTTGGCTAAACCCGTAAGACTCCCACTCACAAGCGGAGTAACAAGTTTGATTAACCAATAAAACAACCTTATCAAATTTATATTGATTTTCGTTTGGAATAATACGATCCGGCACACCTTCTGGCTCAAACTTACCGGTCTTGTCGCTGTAGTATTCACTTTGACCAATGCTAATTTCCTGATCAGTCAAGAAGCCAGCCAAGCCAAGCGGAGCACCACCGCCGTTATAGCGCATATCAATGATGATGCCTTCTACTTCGCGAGCTTGAAATTGCTCTAAGGCACGTTCAAACAAACGCACCAGCAAGTTCAAATCATCATAGTTGGCATTAATGCGAATATAACCAATTTCTGCATTGCCTTCTTTTAATACCTTCGAATCGACAGGGAGTAAATAATCTAAATCGACATTAAAGTAGACCGATGTGCGGGAGAAAGAAGCCCGTTCAGCCACCGAAGTGAGCGTAACCGTTTGTGGTTGGCCGCCTGGGTTTGTAAAGGTAACCGTGGCTTCTGTTCCAACGGGAGAACGCAATAAATAACGGGCTTGCTGATAGCGCATGGAAAAATCGCTCGAAATCGGCATAACCCAAATCGGAACGATTTCGGCAATCGCATCGCCAATCGGTTTGCCATTAAATTCAGTTACTTCGGCGCCTTGTTGCATACCCGCCGCAGCCGCTGGACCGTCTTCAGTTACCAAAATAACCAACACCCGTTTGTCATCTAATTCGCGAATAGCAAACCCATAGCCGCCATCCGTCTTTTCAGAAAACTCATCGGTAGAGTAGCCATTAGGGTCACCAAAACCGACATGCCCGTCGTTAAAATAAAGGCTAAAATCTCGCATGGCAAAGTAAAACGCCTTGGGGTCTTTATCTGCTTCGGCTTTTTCTACACGAGGTTTAATTTCCGCATAGGCCGCGTCCCAATCGGGTTGTTTACCTTCAATGCCATTGAAGGCGTAATTGGTGCTAATAAACTCAAACGCTTGGTCAAACGCTTCAGTATACGAAAGCGCTGAATAATCTTTAATCGCAGCATCTGGTGGTTCGTATAAAGTTAAGTCAGCTGATTCTGGCTGAGAAACTTCAAAAGGACTCTTGTCTAAATCGACCACCGACCAACCTGCGGCAATCGCTTCCGCTGGGTCATCAGCAGTAAATAGTAAACCGTCCTCACCAAAACCAGTGGGGAATTGTTGTGCATCATCAGGTGACCAAACCAAAATCTTACCGCCAACGATTTCATCATCATTTTCTGGGTCTGTCTTAACTGAACCTAAATAAGTAGGCCAACCCCAATAACGGTCATCACCCTGAAAAAACACATCTCCGTAAAAATTAAAGTTATATTCGGTAGCAAATACTTGAACACCTGTATCTGTATCCGCATCATTATCTAAATCATTAAACGTACCTTGTGGAACAACCGGTAAATTTAAAGTATAAGCGCCACTTAAATTAGCCGCATCAATATTCATTGGGCCAAGCACTTGCGCTTCAACGGGCAATTCCCATTCTTTATCCCGCTTAATAAAGCCTGTTAAATCTGTCAGCATGGCAACATGTTCTTTACCATAGACATTAATCACATAATCATTCGTAACAGTTAAAGTACCAGAAACCATTGTCAATGGGCTTACTGGCGCTGTTGGCAACGCTTCTTCCACAGGTTCTGTTGGGGTCGCCTCCGCTGGGGCACATGCTGAAACGACAACAACAAAAATACTCAACAATAACAACAATCGTAATTTAATTTGCTTCATTTCTTCCTCCTCAAAAGTTTATCGCAATACTGAATTATAACGATGCGCGCACTTAATACAATCATTAGTTTTACATACAACTTTAATTAAATAAAAAGATGATTCATGGGCTGGCCCAACCCCCGCCTTTCTCCAAACCCCAAACAATTCCTAACCTTTCAATTTTTCTACTTAAATAAAAAATGGCTAGTGCTTCGTAAATCCAAGCACCAGCCATTTGATTAACTACTCGGTTGGGATAGTCGCGTTGGCTTGATTAAGCAAATCAACAATATCGTACATCATATCTTGGCTGGCATTAAAAGCATCCACATCACCCGCTTCAATCGCATCACGCATGGCTGATGTAAATTTGGTGGTTTCGCCGCCAATGGCTACTAAATAACCATGAGTTTCAGAAAAAAGCTCCGGAACATCTTCTTGTGGCACATTACCAAACTCATTACCAGCCGCATCTAACGCGTCTAAGGCTTCAAACATATCTGCTTTCCAGCCATCATCAGTAAAGATGCCAGGGTCAGCAACGGCGCGGTCAATATTGGCAGATAAAGCATTTAAAGCATTATTGTAGTTATCTAACATCACTACAATACGGTCTGCATAATCAGTAAGGCTAGGGCCACAAGCTGCTACGGTTAGGATTAATACAACAAAAATAGAAAAAATAGTGAGATTACGTTTGGTTATCATTTTTTTCTCCTTTTAATTTAAATTTTATCATCTTTCATTTTTTGAAAAAACATGTAAACCCATGCAACACTTATTAATATTAACCCTGAAAAGTCAAAATAGACAAACCGATTGATCGAATCTCGTAAAGTAAGATGGTTTACTGGAATATTAATTAATATTAAATACTCACCAATTAAACCTATCGCTTGCATGATTAATGCCAGCTTTAATGCCAAGAAATATTTAACCGGATTCCACACAGCAAACCAATAGGGCACATTCCACATAAGAAACAAAACTGCCACACCCTGAACAGCCGCCACACCCGCTACCCCGCTCAACTCAAAGCTTGGAGCAACCTGCTCGGCACGGAACAAAAACACGAGGGCGGCTTGCAAATTCCAAGCCAGCACCGAACCAATCAGTAAACGCGGTATCCAATTTGTTCTATTAATATTCATCATCCCACCCAACCCCAAATGGCAAATTGCGCCGATAAAAAGAGTAGCCCCAACCAAGATACATAGAGAATTATTCGATTAATCCATGCTGTACGGCCCCACTGAGCCAGCATAAAAAAAGCTGGGAAAATTTCAAGCACATAACGCGCCATGGCAACCAGCGGTTGAGGCGAACCCATGCGGGTAAGAAAAAATAACATTAAAGTAAGCGAATAAATACCATAGATTCGAGGCAGATTTTTCCAAATAAATACAGTTAAGGCTATAAATATCAGTGTAAATATAAGTTCAAGGCTATTTTCCATCACTTGAAATCCGCCAAAAATGCGCCGCGAGGCTTCGATAATATTTAACCCCGGGAAGGTGAGTGTGCCGCCTCGCTGTCGGTGGGCTGCAAAAATATCAAATGGGGATTGATTAAGGATTAACCACGCATAAACCGGAAAAAGCCCCATGAGTGCCACGCCAGCCAATAACCCTCTCCAACCTTTTTTGTCTCCGCTTTGCCAAGCCTGCCAAACCGCGTAAGTAAAAGGAATAAGAATAAAAAAACCAGAAATACGGCTTAAGCCCGCCAAGCCAGCCGCGATGCCCGCCAAAACCCACTTGTTTTGCCGAGCAAAATAAAGACAAAAAATTGCCGCCGCCAAATAAAGTGATTCGCTATAAGCCGCGAATAAAAAGAAAGCGGTTGGAAAAGATAAAAAATATAAAGTGCTTCTAAACGTGTCTTCTGAATTAATTAATTCTATTTTTGCCAGTTTTTGAAAACCCATTAAAGCAATCAGTGTTGCCAGCCCTGAAACCAGCAAACCCGCCGAGAGCGTGTTACCAGTTAATGTAGAAACCAAATTCATCAAAAATGGAAAAAGTGGCGGTGTAAACAGCGCTGTATCAAAAGCGTTATACCCCTTCTCAGCAATGGCTTGATACTGCGGCGTATCCCAACGCTGCCAAGGCTCTAGCCATGGGTTTGTTTCTAAGGGGGTTCCTAAATAAGGTCTTAAAACAGAGTCGGGCAATAAGGGCGCATTAAAAACTTGACGAACTGCCCACATCCAACTGATTAAAAAAAGCCACATGGCCAGCCATAATATGATTAATTTTAGCCACCCGTCGTTTAAAATTTTATTCATTAATAAGTTATTTTTTGGCAACAGCCCACAAATTGAGAAACATTTCAAAATAACCGAACTTCAGGTTATTCATATCAAAACCACCCCGCCCAAAATACCAGCCCAGCAAAGGCAAGGTATAAGCAAACTTATGTTCATTAATTTCTTCTTCGCTTACCAATTTAATGCGTGCCATAAGGCGCAACAATCCATCCGACCAAGCGGCGGGGGTTGTCATAATCACCACCCCGCCCGGCTGCAAAACACGATAAATTTCTACAAACAGTTTTTGCATGCTGGCTGGGTTTAAATGCTCTACAACCGCTAAAAGGGTAATAACATTAAAAAAATTATCTTCAAAGGGTAGTTTAGGTTCATTATTTAAATCTAAATGAAAAACCTGAATTTCTAGCGGAGCAGCAGTAGTTTGTGCTGAAGTTAACTGGTCAATGCCAAATTTTTCCTTAAATGCTGTATGAGCCAAAAAGTAAGGGTATGACCCACAGCCAATATCTAAAATTCTTCCTTCTCTTAAATCTGCAGGGATTAAAGTATTGGCACGTTCTGCCCGCAGGCGAGCCAATAAAGGTTCTAGGAGGCCTTTTCCTCGTGTAAAGTGGCCTTCGTTAGATGACATCAATTTCTCCTATTTCGTTTTAGCTTCTTCAAAAACGGTTAATAGCTTCTCGGCAATCACCGCGCGGCTAAAATGCTCTCTTAAATATCGGTTGCCATTTAAACCAAGCCGCATGGCTAAATTGCGCTTAGATGCCAACTCGCTAATTACATCGGCTAGCGCGTGCGGGCTGCCCGGTTCGGCAAACAAACCACAATCGGCGGCTTGCACCACTTGTTTAATCACCCCATCAATCGCCAAAATCACGGGTCGGCCCGCCGCCATATAATCAAAAACCTTGTTCGGGTAGGTTTTTTTATATTCATCAATTGGCTTCAAAATGGCTATACAAGCATCCGCCGCGGCCAGCACAGCACCCATTTCCGTTTTCGCAACCGGCGGCACAAAAAGCACATTCTTTAATCCCAACTGGCTGGCTTGCTCTTGCAGGTTGGCTTTTTCCTTGCCGTCGCCCACCAACACAAATCGGATATTTTCATCAAAACTTAACAACCGAGCCGCGTCTAGCACCACCCCCAAATCGTTAGACATGCCATGCGCGCCAGCGTACATCACTACGAATTTATCATTTAATTGATGAAGTTTTCGAAAGACATCCCCCGTAGCAGAGGGATTAAACATCTCAGGGTCGGCTCCGTTCGGCACAAGCTCTGCCGCTCGGGCTCCCCGTGCCAAAACGTGCTCCCGATACGCCGGGCTGTTCACTATCATCCGATCGGCTTGGCTGTAAAGAAAGCGCTCTAACCCATGAGACATTGCAATTAATAGCGGGTTTTTTAACACCCCAACTGCAATCGCAAAATCGGGCCATAAATCTCTCACTTCAAAGACAAACTTGGCCCCTTTTAAACGAGCCAGCAGCCAAGCCGTGAAACCCTGAAAAATCGGCGGGGAGGTCCCCCAAATAACATCTACATTCTTAACCTTTAGCCCAACAAAAAAAGAAGAAATCATAAAAGAGAAAAAAGCAAATACCCGATGCACAAATGAAGTATGCAAGGCTTGATAGGTATACGCCCGCAAAATGGTTAATCCTTCTTCAACAGCGTTTTCTTCGCTTACACTGGTTTCTCCGGTTAAATAACTAACAGAAGAAGCAATGACTGTTACACGGTGACCTTTAGAAACCAAAAAACGCGCCAGTTCGTGGTGACGTGTTCCGCCGGGTTCTTCTAGCGCGGCAAAGGCTTGGTGAATGAGTAAGATGTGCATCGGTTAATTAAGTTGGAAAAATAATTTCCGTATTAAATACAACATTGTCTGTCGATTCTACTTCAACCGCCAGTGAAAGAGCTGGGTTTAAAACAGAATAGGTTGGCGATTCGTACCCGCGAACGGGGTCTATTATCCCATCACCATAAAGATATTCAGCGGCTCGCACCAAACTAATGTTTACCGTTGAAGAAACCTTGCTTTCAACTTTCATTAACACTTTTACCCAACCATACGGTGATTTTATTTGTAAGCTACAGCCCTGCGCTTCTTCTTTTAATTTCCATTCCCAATCAGGGAGAAGCCAATGCAGCCGAAAGACATGCGGATTAAGTTTGAGATTTAATAAATCATCCTTAATTAACCAATGGTTGGCATGTACAGCAGAAACACTGCGGTCGTGGCGAACTGTCAGGTTGGCGTAGGCATAGGTTCTGCCAAGCAAGGTTTGGGCTGAGCCCGCTTCGTTTTCTATCTGCCGTTTTATACTGGCACCCGCCCAATCTAAATATAAAAAACGGCTGACACGGGTCATTTGCTCGAATCCATCTACCGAAACCGTATTATGAACTTGTGTGGCGGTTAAGCGATTATCCCAAGGGGACTCGGCGTTGTAGAGATAGGTTCCGGCGTCGCGGGTGATGTTTAAGCCGCGCCACCACAGGTCGAGATGCAACTGGTCGGCATGCGAAGGGCGTGAACGAAAGCGGCGGACTGCCCGTAACATGCCCCAACTTTCGGGCGTGTATAAGTGGTCGCCGGTGTAACGCTCTGGCTCAAAATGCTTGGGGCTGGGCGGCTGATTAAACCAAAGCGCCATTTCGTCCCATGTGCCCGTGGGTAAGTTGTATTGCATAAACGCCCGCGCGCTGGCTTGCAGCACGGGGCGATAATCTGCAAATGGCTGGCTGGCAAACGGGAAGAGATACGCGCCGTCGTTGGCGCCCAAGTTAGGAACCTGCCCGCTGAGCGGGTCTAGCATGGAATAGAGCCAGTGGGTAGCCAAAGACAGGTTTTCTAAAGCCAGCCACGGAAAATTTCTGCCATGATGACGAGCGAGCATGTGCACCCACAAAGCGGTTTGCAGCATTAAACGATGATAGTTTGTACTGTGCTGGGTATATTCACCGTAGGCATCAATTTGATGGGTAAAGCACCATACCAGCCATGTCCAGCCAGTTTTCTTCCATTTTTCGGCATGGGGATGTTGCGGCAAAGCCAACCCAGCCGTGTAAAGACCCGCCGCCTCGGTTAAAAGGTGGTTGTTGTTCTGCGCGCGGGCATACAGCAAGGTAGGCGGAATCCGCTCGGCGTGTTGGGCGATGGCTTGGGCTAAAGCCGCCAGCCGTTCTGGAGTGCTATGTTTAGAAGAGCGAAATACCTGCCCAGCCCAAGCAAAGGCAATTAATCGCAGGGCTACTTCTTGCCCAGACATCCAATTGGGGCCGTAATGAGCGGGGTTAGCAACGATAAATTGTTCAAAATATTGCCAAAAAGCAGCAGCATATTTTTCATCACCAGTGAAATGCCAAGCCCGCCCGAGGGTAAACGCCCAGCCAAAACGGGCTGGCTCCCAAGTGAATTTAATATCATCCACAGGATGATGACCCTTTTCATAGGCTGTCCAGTGTTGTAAGGGTTGTTTGGGTGTGAGATTAATGGCAACCGGTTCGGCCCCAAACTGGCGAAACTTACCCGAAACAATTAAGCCCGCTTCTTTAATTAAATGGTTTAAGCCTTCTTTGCCAATGGTTTCTAAAAAGGATTCTCTTGGCAAAAG
>CAYOGW010000087.1:0-5818 GCA_964403635.1 uncultured Anaerolineaceae bacterium
AATCACCCACAATTTCGCCGTGAATTTCACCATTAAGATCTAATAAATTCACCACACCCCTATTACCATCCTTAGACCGAAGCTTGCCGCGCAAAAAGTTTGATTCACCGATAAAGTCAGCAACAAACCGGTTCGCAGGACGCTCATAAATTTCTACTGGCGTTCCAAGTTGCATCACCTTGCCGTGACTCATGACCGCAATTCGATCAGACATAGTTAGGGCTTCCTCTTGGTCATGAGTTACATAAACAAAAGTAATTCCCACTTGTTGCTGCAGCGCTTTTAATTCAAGCTGCATTTCTTTTCTTAATTTCAAATCTAAAGCGCCTAAAGGCTCATCTAAAAGGAGCACATCTGGTGTTTTTACCAACGAACGCGCCAAAGCAACCCGTTGCTGCTGACCACCCGAAAGCTGCTTGGGATAACGTTTTTCCATACCATCCAGCTTAACCATTTCTAAGGCTCGCCCAACACGGCTTTGAATTTCTTGCTTGTTTGCGCCTTCCATCTCTAAGCCGAATGCAACATTTTGAAAAACGGTCATGTGATGAAAAAGGGCATAACTTTGAAAGACCGTATTAACCGGTCGTTGAAATGGCGGCTTATGACCCATTGGCTTGTCATGAATGTACACTTCCCCTTTGGTTGGCCATTCAAACCCTGCGATCATACGCAAAGAAGTGGTTTTTCCGCACCCAGAAGAACCCAGCATAGAGAAAAATTCGCCGTCTTTAATTTGCATATCCACATGATCGACAGCATTAATACTGCCGCCTTCAGGTGTTTTAAATGTTTTAACTACATCTCTTAATTCAACCGCAAAATCAGCCATTTATCTTCTCCAATACTAAATTTTTCTAGCAACTTCTGCTAAAGCATCTTCTAAGCGATTAAGCACTTCATCCAGTTGCTCATAGGTAATTACCAGTGGCGGCTCAATGCGGATGGTGGAAGCGCTGGTTAAAGTGCCTGCCACCAATACATTTCGCTTAAACAAAGCCGAAGCCACCTCATAGCCAATTTCGGGGCTATTAAAGTGTTGACCGATAAGCAAACCCTTCCCTGTGATTTTATTGTAAACCTGCGGATACTTTTCAGCCAACTTTTGAAGCTTGGGCATCAAGTATTCCCCTTTGGCCGCAGCCTGCTCCCAAAGTTTATCTCTTAATACTACATTAATTGAAGCAATCGCAGCCGAACAAGCCAATGCGCCGCCGCCTGTAGTAGTGGTATGAATAAATGGATTGGGATTCATCATCACTTGCCAAATTTCTTCGGTAGAAACAAAGGCGCTAACCGGCATTACACCTCCCCCAAGTGATTTTGCAACCGTCAAAATATCTGGCACAACACCCCAATGCTGAACCCCCCACAACTTCCCTGTTCGACCTAACCCGGTTTGAACTTCATCTGCAATTAATAAGGCGCCATGCTTCTTGGTTGCTGCGCGAATGCGCGGCCAAAAATCATCTGGCGGAACAATAGCACCTGCTTCCCCTTGAATTGGCTCCATAATGACACCCGCCACGCCGATGCCCACCTGAGCACAAATTTCCAGTTGTTTTTCTACTGCTTCCGCGTCTCCAAATGGCACATAATAAACGGGGCCCCCATATAAAGTTCCGGCTGGCTCACGAAAATCTGACTTGCCGATTAATGAAAGTGTGCCCATCGTTTTTCCATGAAAACCTTTTAAAGAAGTAATAAAGGCGGTTTTCTTGGTGTACATCTTGGCTAATTTAATCGCGCCTTCGTTGGCTTCTGTTCCGCTGGCTGCGAAAAAGCTATACTTCAAATCGCCGGGCGTAATTTCAGCCATCAAACGAGCCAAAACACCGCGCAGCGGGTCAATTAATTCTTGGCTAGGCATAGGAGAGCGCTTTAATTGCGCTGCTACAGATGCCACCACATCAGGATGACTCCAGCCATGACTCATCATGCCGAAACCACCCAAACAATCAATATATTCTCTACCCAGCACGTCTACAAAAGTCGCACCAGAGCCTTTCCACTCAACAGAAGCCCAATCCCCAGATTCCGTTACTGATTTACGATACTCTAACCAGCCGCGATTAAAATGCTCGGCAAAATTATGCTTCGATTCGCTAATAATCTCTTTCGCTTGTACTTCATCAACTTTTTCTTGTTTAATTATTCCAAGCCATTTTTCTGAATACGCCAAAGCGTCATTAATTGATTTTGTCATGATATTTCCTGCAAATTAAAATTTGCGACTCCATTCTTTAGGCCAACGTTCTACAACAATCTTTTTCTGAGTAAAAAACTCAACCGCATCCATCCCCTGCCCATGCATATCGCCAAAAAACGATTCTTTCCAACCGCTAAATGGGAAGAAAGCCATTGGCGCCGCTACCCCAATGTTGATACCGATATTGCCAGCTTCGGCTTCGTTCCTAAATTTGCGGGCCGCCGCCCCGCTAGAAGTAAACAAACTAGCCTGATTACCATATCGATGACTATTGGTTAAAGCAATCGCATCTTCAATTGTATTGACATGCATCACGCCCAAAACCGGTCCAAAAATTTCCGTTTTCCAAGTTTCGCTACCCGGCTTAACATCCATCAAGATAGTTGGGCGAACAAAAGAGCCTCGCTCATAGCCTTTAATTAATGTATTACGGCCATCTACGGGGATAGAAACGCCTTCGGACTCACCCACGCCAATTAACTGCTCAATGCGCATTTTACTAGCCTGATTAATCACCGCCCCCATTTGAACCCCCGCATCCAAGCCATAACCAACCGTTCGGCTGGAGGCGGCATCACAAATGGCTTCTGAAAATTCGCTGCGGGCTTCTCCAACAGTGATGGCTAACGAAGTTGCCAAACAACGTTGCCCAGCGCAACCAAAAGCAGAATCGGCTGTAATACGAACCGCCATTTCCATATCCGCATCTGGCAAAATGATGACAGGGTTTTTTGCCCCACCTTGTGCTTGGACACGTTTTCCGTTGGCTGCGGCAGTGCTATATATATATTTGGCAACAGGCGTGGAGCCTACAAAAGTAATCGCACGGATGGTTGGGTGCTCTAAAATGGCATCGACAGTTTCTTTGCCGCCATTAATTAAATTAACTACCCCCTTGGGAAAACCAACTTGCTCAATTAATTTAAAAATAATTTGCATGGTTACAGGCACACGCTCAGAAGGTTTAACAATATAAGTGTTTCCTGTCGCCAAGGCATATGGCAAATACCAAAAGACAATCATGCCCGGGAAATTAAAGGGGGCAATGGTGGCGCTCACCCCGACTGGTTGACGTATCATCATTTCATCAATGCCAGGGGCTATATCTTCACTTATTTCGCCCTTCATTAACATAGGTATTCCACAAGCGACTTCTACATTCTCAATGGCGCGAACCAATTCAGCTTTGGCTTCTTCAAAGGTTTTACCCGATTCGTTCACAATTGCCCGAGAAATTTCATCTGAATTGGCTTTTAATAAATCTCTCAATTTAAATAAGTATTGCACTCGCTCTTGCGCTGGTACCTTTCGCCAAGACACAAAGGCCTCAGCCGCAGCCTGTGCCGCTTGGTCGATAACGGAAGCAGGGCTAAGGGGAGTCCGCGTGATGAGCTCTCCGGTGGCAGGGTTGATGACATCAAAGAATTCGTTCGCAGGAGAATCTACCCAATCACCATTAATATAATTTTGTATTTTTTGCATGATTAATTAACCAACCCATCTGCGATTTGAAGTGCTTTTTCGTATACCGTCAACCCCTCATGTAACTGCTCTTCTGTAATACAGAGCGGCGGCACAACGAATAAGATGTTTTTGAAATTGAAAGCAAAGACCCCATTCTCGCGTAAATATTTCATGACGGGGGTCAAGTTCATTTCTTCTTTACTTTCTCTATTAATAACCATTTCTAATGCGGAGAATAAACCGATATAACGCACATCACCGACCGAAGGATGGTTCGCTTTAAATGATTCTAGTTTTTGGCCGAGAACTTTGCCAATATTTTTAGCATTTTTTATTAAATCGTCTTCTTCATAGGCTTCAATGGTTGCAATAGCCGCGGCACAAGCCAACGGATGCCCGGAATAAGTTAGTCCTGCATAGAGATATTTATCATTAAAATAATTGGCGATTTTTTCTCTTACCATGACTGCTCCAAGAGGAACATAGCCACTGGTTATGCCCTTGGCAGTAGTAATAATATCTGGTGTAACACCCCAATTATCCACGGCAAACCATTCGCCAGTGCGCCCCCAGCCAGACATAACTTCGTCTGAAATGAGCAAAATATTATATTTATCGCATAGCTCGCGTACACGGGGCCAATAATCATCTGGCGGAATAATTAAACCGTTTGTACCTGTAACGCCTTCAAGAATTAAAGCGGCAATATGGTCTGGGCCTTCGTGTTGAATGACTTCTTCGATATGAGAAATACATTCACGCTTGCAGGATTCTATTTTTTGGCCAAACGGGCAGCGATAGCAATAAGGGTCCAAAATTCGAACAACGCCAGGCATGGCAGGCTCGACGGGCAAGCGCCTGTAATCACCGGTTAAAGCAATTGCTCCATGTGTCGCGCCATGATAGGATCGATATCGGGCAATAATTTTAAATTTACCTGTGAATAATCGGGCAATCTTAATCGCATTTTCGTTGGCTTCTGCCCCACCCAAGCAGAAAAAAGTTTTCTTAATATCTCCGGGAGTGACCTCAGCTAACTTCTTGCCGAGCAACCCGCGAGGTTCAGTAGCCATGCCCGGATGAGCAAAAGATAATTTTGCTGCTTGGTCTTGAATGGCTTTTACAATTTTGGGGTGCTGATGACCAGAATTCATATTAACTAGCTGGGAAGAAAAATCCATATATTTCTTTCCATCTGCATCCCAAAAGTAAATTCCTTCAGCATGGTCGATTGCAATTGGGTTAACTTGATCTTGAATTGACCAAGAAAAAAATGTAAATTCTTTGTTTTGTTCAACAATCTCTTTTGAAGACAACTTAGCCATAATGCTCCTAAATAATAGAGCAACAGAATTTTATATTCTGCTGCTCTTAAGCTTTATCGTACTATTTTAACAACCTCGGCATAAACTTCTAAGGTTTTATCAATATCCGCTTCAGTATGGGAATAACATAAAAACCAAGGTTCACGAGGGTCATAGTCTGGCATTACCCCACGCTCCATGGCCGCTTCTGCCCAGCGCAAGTTTAATTCCTTATCACTCTTATTCCATTCACGCTGCGATTCAACTTTATCAAGACCAATGGCAAAAGCAAACATACCAGGATAGCCAGAAATAACCGCTTGAACTCCATTTTCGTCAAAAATATCTTTTAGGCCAGTTATCAAGCGTGTACCTCGTTCATTAATTGTCTTCATCACAGGGGTAGACTGCATCGTTTTCAGAGTGGCCCATGCGCCGGCAATACCAGGCTTATTATTTGTATATGTACCGCCTTGTGCAACCCCTTGCCCGATAATGCTCATTATTTCCTTCTTGCCACCAAAGGCAGCAACCGGGTACCCATTACCCAAAGCCTTGGCGTAGGTCGTTAAATCTGGTTTCAGGTTGTAATACTCCTGCGCACCCCCATTGGCAATGCGAAAGCCAGTTTTTACTTCATCCAAAATGAAAACGCAGCCGTACTCCGTTGTCTTAAGACGAATTAATTCTAAAAATCCGGGTAAAGGCAAAATCGCGCCACAATTCCCTTGGCAAGGTTCAGTAATAACAGCCGCAATTTGCTCACCAAGAGAGCGCATCACTCGCTCAAACCCCTCAAAATCATTAAAGGGCAAGGTAATAATTTTTTCGCCTAAAACAC
>CAYOGW010000087.1:5918-11617 GCA_964403635.1 uncultured Anaerolineaceae bacterium
TCAAACCCCTCAAAATCATTAAAGGGCAAGGTAATAATTTTTTCGCCTAAAACACGCGGAATCCCAGATGAAGCGGCAACAGGGATTGGGCTTCGAGCGCTTCCAAGAGATTCAACCGGAGCGTATGTGCTCCACAAGGTATGATCTTGAAAGCCATGATAATTTCCTTCAAACTTTAAAATAAGTTCTCGACCAGTATAAGCCCGCGCTACACGAATGGCATGCATGGTTGCTTCTGTTCCCGAACAAGCCATTCGAACCATTTCAATGGCTGGGCACATTTCAACAATCATTTCTGCCACATCCAGTTCTAACTCACCTGTCATGGCAAACAAAACACCATTTTTTATTTCTTCAATAACTTTTTCATCAACCGCATCAAAGGCATGGCCCAAAATAATTGGACCAAAAGCCAAGCGATAATCTATATATTCATTATCACTAACATCCCATAAATGCGACCCTTTGGCACGTTTAACATATGGGGTTATATCCTCTCCCCAAAAACGAAAATTAGAATTAACCCCCAACGGCAACACTTTTTTTGCGCGCTTTTGTACTGCTTGATTTGCTGAAAAATTTTTCATCACGACTCCACTATTAATTAAAAAAAATTATTTGTCGGCTTTACTTTTTTCAACAAATACCGATGGAATTTTCCATTGGTGAATGTCTTTAAGAACCATAGGCACAATACTGGTTGTTGTTTTTCTCACCCCGGGCACTTTACCAATTACTTCAGTTACAAATCGATAAACCTCAGTTGTATCACGAGCTAAAATTTGAACGGATACATCTGTTTCACCTATAGAACAAGCGACATAACTGATATTTTCGAGATCAGCCATTTTCCTTGCCACAGTTAATATTGCATCTGATTCAACTTCTAACCAAACATCCGCAATCACCGAATAGCCTAAAACTTTGGGATTAACAACAGCACTAATACTAATCACTTGGTTTTCAACCATGCGGTCTACCCGATACCGCACTGCCCTTTCGGAAATTCCACCAATACGACGGGCAATCTCAGCCGCGTGCATACGACCATCTTCCATCAGCAAATTGATTATTTTCGTATCAGTATTGTCGATTTTATACATAAATATCCTCGTTCTTTTCCGTTTCTTACGCGATTTTACAAGGAATTGTTAGTAATGTCAAATTATTGGCTAAAGTGGTTTATTTTCGTCAATCAAACAGAGCCTTATTTGACTTTAAGCCTGAATGCGATATAATCAACGTTTGTCATTATCGTGAAATTAGGAGAGAACCATGAGCGAAACCACAGAAATAACGGCCACAAATTCAGCCGAGCTTAAACCAAAAACAAAAATTACCGGAAAAGTTGTAAAAACAACCTTAGCAGGTGCTATTCTAGACATCGGAAAAGACGTTCCAGGAATTGTGCACATTTCTCAATTAAAAGCCGAACCAGTCAAACGCGTGGAAGATGTTGTTGAAGTCGGCCAATCTGTAACCGCATGGGTACGCCGCGCAAAAGCAGATCGCGTTGAATTAACAATGATTGAGCCAGTAGGCATGGATTGGAAAGAATTAACAGCGCAAACCGTCGTAAAAGGTAAAGTAGCACGCCTTGAAGCCTACGGCGCATTTATTGATATCGGTGCTGAACGACCCGGGCTCGTTCATATTAGTGAAATGTCTCATGGTTATGTAAAAACACCTCAAGATGTATTAAAAGAAGGCGACGAAGTCGAAGTCATGATTTTAGATGTTGATCGCAAGAAAAAACAAATTCGGCTAAGCATGAAAGCTACACAACCGATTCCTGAAGCAAAAGAGCAAGAAGATAACAGTTTCAAAGTTGAAAAGAAGCGCAGCAGCGGCAAAAAAGGTAAACCTAAAGCAGAAAAATTTGTGATGGAGACCGAACCCGCAGAAGCCGAACCGACAAGTTTTGAACTTGCCTGGCAAGAAGCACTTGATCGCGCCAAAGAACAAAAACACGAAAAAGCTAAAAAAGCCAAAAGTAGCAAAGCTGATCAAGATGAAATATTTGACCGCACATTAAAAAATCGCCTTCCAACTGGAGGTTAAAGAACAAAGACCTGTCGAATCTGACAGGTCTTTGTTTTGTTGACAATGTATCGTATTGTTGATATTATCAATTTACTTTAATGTCACTTTTACAGGAGAACTAATTATGCTGCAAGAAATTGATACCAAAACGATTACGCTTTCAAGCGCTGCTGCCGAGGCTATGCAATCCATAATGACCGAGCGCAAACTCGATGGGTATGCTGTTCGTGTTTTTGTGGCTGGCGGTGGTTGCGGCGGGACAAGTTTTGGAATGGCCTTAGATAACAACATTGGCGCGAATGATCTAACCTTTACTTCCGAAGGGATTTCAATAGTTGTAGATCAAATGTCGTTCGAAGAACTTCATGGCGCTGACATCCAATACATCAACGACCCAGAACGCGGTCCAGGTTTTGTTGTGAACAGCCCCAATGCCAGCAAAGGTGGTTCTTGCTCCTGCGGAAACAACGCGAGCGGTGAAGAAAGCAGTTGCGCTTGCGGTGGTGGTTCTTGCGGTTGCGGCGGTCATTAATTAATTTAGATAATTAAAATAAAAAGGCTGTGGGTTTCCACAGCCTTTTTATTTTAATTATCTACCACGTAAGAATGAAATCAATGCACCTACTCCACCTACTAAAGCAAGCAGGGTAATAATTAATCCCATAGGCACGTTTGCCACACGAACATTAACCGATTCATATGTTGGAATTTCTAGCGGCACAGGGGCTGTAAAAGTAGGAAGACGAGTGGCTGTTTCTTGCGGAATAAAGGCAGCCGCCAACGTTGGGTCTATGGTTGGCGTAGTTAACGGAGTCGGCGTAGGAGGAGGCTCAACAATCGGCAGGTTAGCATTTGGGGAGAGGCTAACCAATGGCGCGTATACCCAGCCGATATTTCCCGGTACGCCAAGATAAGAAATCATAATCCAATCACCGCCTGGGGAGCGACCCAAAGCGGGCGCACTTTCAGCGGTAACCAAAACACCGATAGGCGGATACAAGTAGGAGCTGGGCCCGCTTCGGACGTTAATCTGCTCTGGATAAGTTACTGTAATAAATGCCCCCTGAGGCGTTCCTGTTACAGTAGGCACTGAACCTGTTGGCTGCTGGGCTGCAACTTGGATTGTGAATTTTTCGTTAAGTGAAATAATAAAAATTAAAGTTGATAAAAGCAATAAAAAACTATATTTAATTAAATTACGCATCCGAAGCACCTATTCGTTATTAATTTAGAAAGGTGATTATAATCTAATCTATGGATCAGAAAATTTATCACGGAGATATTAAGCCCAAGCACATCGCAGATGCCTTTGTAGCCCAATTTAATAGAGGCAATTGGCGGACACAGGTTTTCGGCGATGATGAAAACCTTAAAATTCAAATTGCAACGCGCTCAGATGCATCCAGCGGTGGACAGACTGCAGTTACCATTGCCGTTCAAAAAACTGAAAGCGGAATTGCCGTTCAAATAGGTCAACAAGAGTGGATGGGGGTGGCCGCCAGTCTTGGCCAATCTGCCTTAGCAACCTTGATGAACCCTTGGAATTTATTAGGACGATTAGATGATATTGCCCAAGACATCGAAAATCTTCAGATGGTTGATTCGGCGTGGCAATTAATAAATAATACAGTTAAAAATGCAGGTATTTCTTTGCAACTATCTGAAAGAATGCAAAGTATCGCTTGCAACTATTGCGGGACAGCAAATCAAATTGCAGACTCTAATTGTATTTCTTGCGGCGCACCGATGGGAAATACACAACCAAAATCTTGCAATCAGTGCGGTTTTATTGTGTTTCAAAACGAACCAATATGCCCTAACTGCAAATCGAAAATTTAAATTTTGATACTTCATTTTATTGACATTACAATCCTAAAAATCGGCTTGATTGATAGCCAACTTCAACCTATAATGAATTAAATTACACGATTTAGGATTGTCATGAGCAACTCTTTAAATAACATAGAAAAACGCCTGCAAGACCTTATTGAAGTGCATTTAATTCGCTACTTAAGCGGCTCTCTTACCCAGCAAACTGTAGCTGAAAGGTTAACCGAGGCTTTACGGTCTAATATTGGAACTCAAAGTCTAGAACCCTTACCACATCAATTTACATTACTTATACACCCTACAACATTAACGACTTGGGAAAAAGAACCTCGTCTATTAGATGGTTTAACCAAAATTTTTCGCCTTGCAACTAGCGAGGCTGAAATTAATTTTGATGCAGCACCTACTATATCTTTAGAGGCAGATTCAACCATACCAGCTGATGATGTTCGCGTTAAAGTGCGTCGTTTATTAGCTCCAATAGACGAAACTCAAAATTCAGATGAAGCCAATACTCCAGAAGAATCACCTGCCGGAAAAACAGCCTTTTTAATTGTAGGTGGCACAAAGGTTCATACCCTGCAAAGCGCAATTACAAATATTGGGCGCAGGCTAGATAATCACCTAGTAGTGGACGACCCCCGCGTTTCTCGCTATCATTCCCAAATTCGTTACATGCGCGGACGCTTTATTATTTTTGATTTAAATTCCACTGGCGGAACCTATGTGAATGGTCAACGTATTAGCCAGAGCGTACTCTACCCTGGAGATGTTGTCTCGCTTGCAGGTTTACCAATTATTTTTGGCCAAGATAACCCGCCGCAAAGTATTTCTTCTGGAGATACACTTCCGCTAACCCCTGCCGCAAGCGAGCGAAGCACGGCCGTATTGAAAAATCAACAAAAACCAGATAATCTTAAAAAATGAGTGGCCCTCTATTGCTAGGGTTGCGGTTACTTGCCGCAATCGCGCTCTATGCCTTTATTGCTGGAGCGCTTTTATTACTATGGAAATCAATCCAACAGCAAATACGCTTATTAAATCAGCAAAAAATAAGCAGTATTGAATTAGAAATTCCAATGTCTGAAGGCTCGAAGGAAAAAAACACGTACCGGTTTTTAATTCCAGAAATATTAATTGGCCGCTCACAAGACTGTGATTTAATTTTAGATCACGGAACTGTTTCGGCTCAGCACGCCAGATTATCCTTTCGGCAAGGTCAGTGGTGGGTAGAAGACTGGAACTCACGAAATGGAACGAGACTCAACGAGGAAATTTTATCCACTGCGGCTGTTCTTACCAATGGCGATACGATTTCCTGCGGACAAGCAAAGATTTTAGTTAAAGATCAAGGAGCAAACAAATAATGAATTCAATTTTATTTGGCGTTATTGGTGGTTCTGGTCTTTACAGTATGCCTACCTTAAAAGATGTGGAAGAGCATGAAGTAAATACACCTTTCGGAAAACCGAGTTCGCCAATTATTATAGGTCAATTAGCTGGTAAAAAAGTTGCTTTCCTAGCCAGGCATGGTATCGGGCATTTTATTAATCCAACCGAAGTTAATTATCGCGCTAATATTTATGCACTTAAATCGATTGGGGTTAATCGCTTAATCAGTATTAGTGCTTGCGGTTCTCTTCGAGAAGATTATGCCCCGGGCGACATCGTATTTCCAGACCAAATTTTTGATTTCACTCATGGAAGAAAACGATCTTTTTTTGAAGAAGGAATGGTTGCCCACGTAAGCGTTGCAGACCCATTTTGCAAAGACTTTACTCATTTTGGCGAGCAAGCTGTCCAATCGACCGGAGCAAATTTACACA
>CAYOGW010000088.1:0-4128 GCA_964403635.1 uncultured Anaerolineaceae bacterium
CGATAAAAAGCCCGCGCTGCTTCATACAGCAGTACGGCGCTGAGACCGATTGCCATGTTGATGATTCGTCTTTTAGAATGCAGCCAGTTGGTAATTTCGCTTTTCAACTTTTCCATGATTAATTTGGTTCTCTTTGGGTCGTTTGATCGGAGTAAGAATTTGAATGAATAGACTGAAGGAACTGCTAAACGAATCGTGTCTGGTTTCAAAGCGGAGTGCTGTCCGCTGCAAGCCCCATGTTGGGTCGCATACTGGAATTACCGTTTTTCGATTGGTATGGCACGCCAAGCGTCCCAAGAGATATCCCTACCTGGGAACCCAACCATCTTAAAGGGCCATGCGCTGCCGATCCAATCCTTCACGGTGGCGTGCAAGCGGGTTTCTAGGCCGCTACTAAGCTCACTCTGTCGCGCCCAAAGATATACAACTGCATCGTAGCTCTGCCGGTATGTTGGTTCGATGTAAACGCAGCCGATGACCCTAGATTCAGTGGGGGTTACGACTGTGTAGGAAAATGAGCGTCGGGTCTGGAACTCCTTTTGATGCCAACCAAGATCTATCAGATTTTGTTCAAGGGTAAGACCGACTGGCCATGTTCCACTTGGCCAGATTGTCTTGAGGTGTTCAACACTGGTAATGACAGCGTCGTAGTCCTTGACAACATCATTGATAGTCAACATACGTAGTCGGAACTCGGATGTTTCAAAAGAGTTCGGAACTACGAACTCAGCTGGGACGAAGGGGATACTTGGCATGGCTATAATCTCCAGTGTTATATGTGTGCGGCTTACTGGCCAATGTTTAAAATTGATTAGTAAGCCTAAGTTGAACGCTAAGAATTTTGGTTGTGATGAAGGATACCCACGCTGGGACGGGGACAATGCTTGAGATTGCCGCACGCCGCCGAACGCGGCAGTCCCCAGCCGCTTGCCCCGATGCTTTATGGGGTCAGGTGCAAGCGTTGGTATGCCGGTGAAATTCCGGTATTATCCCGATGCTTTTACGAAAAGCTTTGTTGGGTGTTTTTTATTTATAGGGCATTGCCTAAGAATAATCACACATTACCTTCCAAACTTGATCTTTCCAAGGTGTTAAGTACTCAGTTAAGACATGATGCAGTTTATTTATATTGTTAGCGTTTGAAATATCTGGAAGAGCGAAATTAATTCTTGCAACTCGTTCTGAAAAACTAAACCTGCCTTTGTTGCTATATTCCCCCATCTTTTCATAAAAATCTTTTGCTACTTTTTCTCCGACATCATCTAAAGCTATCCACAAATCAATTTTTTCTGCATTGAATAAGTGAGGTGCTTGAAATTCGTTTATTAAACTATTGAGTTTATTATAAGAAATAAAGGTCTTGCAATAATCAAGCATTTCTTCTCGAAATTGATGTTGTGAGGATGAGGGACTTGCAAAGCGGTAAGGCTGGTCCAAAACAGCACTTGACATAAGTGCTATTTCTCCACCAAACGGGATATTTTCACTAATAACCACAACTCTAACAGGATACGGCATACTCATTGTAAAGATACTCCAACACGCTTTCTCTTTTGAATTTTATATGACTGGTAAGGAAGCAACTAGCGGTTTGCGTCTCGTCCCCAAGTGTTCTTAGGAAATGCTTTTTTGAGAGCAAATTATTCAATTGACGCACTTTTTTTGCGATTACATTTCATGCATAATATTTGGATATTTTGAATAGTTGAAGAGCCACCTCTCGCCACAGGAATTATGTGGTCATATTCGATATCTACTCCAGAACCACAATTAACACATTTCCCGCCATCTCTTTTCCAAACAGCTTTTTTAACAGATGATGGGATTGGCTTGCGTTGGTTTATAGATTGTCTCTGTTTTATATCCATTTGCCAGAATGGAACGGCATCGTTGCCAAAACTTGAATACGCACCTCTTCCTTCTAAAAAAGAATTGAATAATTGCGTAATTTTTGTAGAGTTATCGGGCTCCATTTTTATGCGATATTTGCAATTGCAATGATCGCAACGTACATATAAAGATCTTGCATTTGGGCTTAATGACAAAACTAATACTTCAAGTTCATTGCACTTTGGGCAAGGCTTTACATCAGCAGAATTTTCGATTTCACGAATTAATTCTGAAAGATTGGAATTATAAATTTCCTGATTTCTTCTTTCTTCTTCATGAATTTTGATAAGTTCGTTTTCGCATAAAACTTTATTATTTAAATCAATAATGTTGGTTGGGTCAATTTCTAATGTTTTCTGGATAGAAGAGAGAGCGTCGTCGTATTTACTCAATTTGATAAGGCAATTGCTTCGGTTACGCAAAGCCAAAAGATATTTTGGATTTATATCAATAGCTTTATCGTAGCAGGACAATGCTTCTTCATGTCGAGATAAATTAGTCAAGCAAAGACCTTTATTGTTCCATATTCTTGCGTTTCTGGAATCGAGTTTCAGTTTTTGGTCGAAGATGTAGATGGCTTCTTCATAGCGTCCTGCTTTAAAAAGCTCATTTGCTTTTTTTTCTAGGTTTTTTTCAGCCTTTTCGATGTTCTTTTCAGCTGGTTTTCTTACAAAATAAGTATGAGTTATGGCAATTAAGATTAATATGATTGGGGTATTAAGTAATAGTATAAATGGCAATGATTCTAAGCTCATAATATTCCTTCACCTAATGTAGTAAGCGCCCAACTATGGTTTATTCCCTACGGGAACTTTACAGAATTAATTATACAGAAAACCCGTTTAATTCAAGCCTACAGCCGTTCCCATTTAATTTCAATCACCTTTAAAGCCGAATCTTCTAAGGTTTTAATCACGCCATGCGCCAGTTTATCCGGCACGCCGCGGTAGCGCAGCAATACCGAAAGCTTGGTTAAGGCGGTTTGGGTCTGGTAGTTTTTTTCGATGTCACAGTTGAGCACCTGAATGTGTTTGTTTTTCACCAAGTCTATTAATTGGCTGGCGTTCACATCAATGCTGGTTTGAATGCTTAAGACGCGATAGGTATCTTTGGAATAAAAACGTTCAAAAAACTTTAGAAAAATTAAGCTGGCAAGCGCGATGCCGGTGGTAAAAATAGCCAATTCAACATAGCCGCTGCCAGAAGCCATGCCAATGGCCGCCACGCCCCACAAGCAGGCGGCGGTGGTTAAACCGCGCACATTTACGCCTTCTTTAATAATCACACCCGCGCCCAAAAAGCCGATGCCGCTCACAATTTGGGCGGCGATGCGCCCGGGGTCCGCGCCGAAGCCCGGGGTTACAAAGTTTTTCGAGATGATTTCTGACAGAATGGTAAAAACTGCCGAACCGAGACCCACTAGCAGGTGAGTCCGCAAGCCTGCCGCCCGCCCGTGAATATCCCGCTCGAGGCCAATTAATCCACCCAGCAGGGCGGCGATCAACATTCTTATAAAATAATCATAATAGGGTACAAAATCTAATGTCATCAAAAACTCCTTTCATTAAGCTATCCCAGCGCCACATCTAAAATCATCATCACCACAAAACCGGCTAGGGTTGCCATGGTTACAAGGTCTATGTTGGCTTTGTTGGTTTGCGATTCGGGGATTAATTCTTCGACTACCACGAAAATCATGGCGCCAGCCGCAAAGCACAAGGCGTAGGGCAATATATTTTGCATGTATAACACAAAAGCCGCGCCGATGATTCCGGCAACTGGCTCTACGATGCCAGAAGCCTGCCCCATAAAAAAGCTCTTCCGGCGACTCATCCCAGACCTGCGCAGCGGTAAAGAAATAGCCGCCCCTTCTGGGAAGTTCTGCAAGCCAATCCCAATCGCCAAGGCGATCGCGCCGCCCAGTGTCGCGGAGCTTAACCCCGCCGCCACCGCGCCGAAAGCCACGCCCACCGCCAGCCCTTCGGGAATGTTGTGCAAGGTAATCGCCAGTACCAACAAGGTACTGCGCTGCCAAGGCGTTTTAATGCCTTCACTGTGCTGGGTGTCTAAGCCCAAATGTAGGTGGGGGAGTAATTGGTCGGTTAGGCGCATAAAAATGCCGCCTGCCGAAAAACCGATGGCGGCGGTCAGCCACGGGGTGTGTCCCAGTTGTTCCGCCATCTCTAGCCCGGGGGCCAGCAAAGACCAAAAACTGGCGGCAATCATCACACCAGCGGC
>CAYOGW010000088.1:4228-11491 GCA_964403635.1 uncultured Anaerolineaceae bacterium
GCAATGATATACTTTTAAAAATCACCAAAAAAAATTGTAAAAATTAATGTCCCTTTCAAAAGCGATTGTTGCACTCTTAATTTTATTAACGGCTTGTACACCTGTGCAGCCCGAACCCCTTGTGGAGAGTTCGACCATGACACCAACCATTCGTATGCTTAATCTAGGGGATTCATACACCATTGGCGAAAGCGTGGCCGAAGCCGAACGCTGGCCCAATCAACTGGCGGCGGGTTTGGCCGAGCAAGGCATTACCACCGAAGTAAAAATCATTGCCAAAACCGGCTGGACTACCGACGAACTATGGGCCGCCATTCAAGCCCAAAAAATCGATCCGCCGTACGATATTGTCACCTTATTAATTGGGGTCAATAACCAATATCGAGGCCGCAGCACCGAAGAGTACCGCGCCGAATTTGCCTTTTTATTAAACAAAGCCATTGAGTACGCCGGTCAAGATGCCAGCCGTGTCATTGTGCTATCCATTCCAGACTGGGGCGTGACCCCCTTTGCATTACAAAGAAGCCTGCTGCCCCAAACCATCGCGGCTGAAATTGATGCCTATAATTTAATTAATCAGCAAGAAACCCAAAAAGTTGGCGCACACTATGTAGATATTACGCCCATCTCTCGGCAAAACGACGAAAGCTTAATCGCCGCAGACGGGCTTCACCCCTCCGCCGAAATGTACAACCAATGGGTTAAATTGGTCTTGCCCATCGCCATCCAAATTGCCAAACCAAAATAAAGGAGTTAATCTCATGGCTAGCCCGCTCGAATATAACCAAGTACAAACCTATTTAACCAGCCTCGTTCCACCCCGTCCGGCGGTGGTGCAAGAGATGGAAGACCTGGCCGCCAAGAACAATTTCCCCATCATTGGTGCCGCATGCGGTCAGGTTTGCTATATGTTTGCTCGCTTAATGAATGCCAAAAATATTTTCGAGTTGGGTTCTGGTTACGGTTACTCCACCTATTGGTTCGCGCGCGCGGTGCAAGAGAATGGCGGTGGCATGGTTCACCACACCGTTTGGGATGACGATTTATCTCAGCAGGCGCAGGGCTATTTAACCCGTCTCGGGCTGGCTCAGCTGGTAACTTTCTACAATGCCGAAGCCATTTCTACCCTAAAAGCCACCCCCGGCCAGTTCGACATCATCTTCAACGACATCGACAAAGAAGCCTACCCCGAATCTCTGCCGGTCATTAAAGAACGCTTACGCCCCGGCGGATTATTAATCATCGATAATATGCTCTGGAGCGCGCGCATTTTTGACGAAAATGACAAAGGCGCGGCTACTTTGGCGATTAAAGACTTCACCGAACAAATTACCCACGACCCAGACTGGATCGTAACCTTGCTGCCCATCCGTGACGGCATGATTGTGGCTTGTAAAAAATAAATTAATTAAGAAAAGGCTGGTCCATGCACACTCTGGCGCAAGACGAAAAAAGCACCCTTGTCATGATCTACACCCACACCATGATGATTCGCGGGGAAGTGGTTACCAAAGATAATGTGCGTGTAAGCACATGGCTCCGCACCGATGCCGCCCCGCGTTTTATTCATTTATTAAAAGCCAGCGTTTTGGTTTTTGGCGGCAGCCCAGTTAAAGTTCATCAGTTTAATGAATATTTTTTGCCGCTGACCCAAGTCATTGCCATGCATCTGGCTCCGCCATTGGCAGACCCGCTAGATTACGAAGAGAACGAATCCAACCGCAGAATGGCACCCATTACCGGCATGGTTGCAGGTTTTACATTTAAAGGCGAAATTCGCATTTCTACCCAAGGTGATTTAAAAGGCAGCCTCGAATTGGCAAAAATGCAGTGGTTGTCGCTCTATAACCTAGAAGTAAGCAGCGCTTTTATGCCCCAAATGCCAGTTATGAAAGTCGGCATGGCATTGGTCAGCCCAACCAATGTTCACTTTGGCGAAAATTATTAATTAATGCCAGTATTTAATATGAACAAAACTGCTTTAATAGAAGAACTGAAAGAAGCGCATCAACTTATCACTCATTATGATGGTGGTTATTCTGGTGAATTCTTTGATGCGAAAGAATTCGCTGTTGCTTTAAAAAAAGCAATTACTTTATTTGAAAGCGGCGATGAAACAAGCGTTAGAAATCTGTGGTTATGGTTTGCACCAACTACAGTTTGGGATGATTTTGTTGGCTTAGAAGGTATGGTACTCGGCAACTCTATATTCCGGAAATTAAACGAATATATTTTAGAGAATAATATCAAAATATAACAACACTTTTAAATTTATGCTCGTTACATTGTTTAATTATCGAAGATGCTGACGGGGAAGCCCCATCTTCCATAATTAAGTTAAAAAGATGCGGACGGGGGTTAACCGTCCGCTTTTTGTATCTTATTCAAATGTGAGTTAGATTCGGGAGAAAGAGTGGGAATTTCCATCATTTCGTTATGGGGAACGTTTGGACAGATTCCGCAACAAACAATCTCCTGCCAAAAAATTACACCCAGCCTATCTCCCTAATTTTCTGTGGTTCCATATTTTGCTTGTGGCAACCTCCTTTGAACAATTAATCAAGTAAATAAACCTATATTCATCATAAGCCAACTGGCTGCTGTAAACATTAAAAAAAACCTACGCTAAGATTAAAAAATCCCTACGAAACGGCAATCTAAGTCGCTGAGAAAGCTTATTCAGTAATATAATTAATTTGTCAGACAAATTAATAGGAGATACCCATGTCCCATATTGACTTGACCATTCATCCCGACCGCCGCCAACGAGCCATTCAGCGCGCGCGAGAGAAAAATATCATCATCCCTACCTATGCCCAAATGAAAGACCCTTCCCAAATCCCAGCCAAAATTAAGCAAGAACTGGCTGGCATTGGTCTATGGGATGTTCATCCGCGAAATTTATTCCGCATTAATTGGCATAACCAGCCGCAGAGCACGGGCGGTGGTTTTGGCGGCGTTAATTATATTGAGTTGCCGCCCGAGTTAACCGGCGTTAAGGCGCGTATTATCGCCATTGTGGGCAAGTGGTTCCCCACTGGCGCGCATAAAGTGGGAGCGGCGTTCAGTTGTTTGGTGCCGCGCTTGGTGACGGGTCAGTTTGACCCAACCAAACAAAAAGCCGTTTGGCCTTCAACTGGTAATTACTGCCGCGGCGGAGCCTATGATTCGGCCCTGCTCGGGTGCGAATCGATTGCTATTTTGCCGGAAGGCATGTCTCGGGAGCGGTTCGAATGGTTGGAGAAAATCGCCGGAGAAACAATTAAAACCCCGGGCAGCGAATCCAACGTTAAAGAAATATTCGACAAGTGCTGGGAGCTTAAACAATCCGGCCAAGACTTAATGATCTTTAATCAATTTGAAGAGTTTGGCAACTACCTATGGCACTACGAAGTAACCGGCCACGCCATGGAAGAAGTGCTTAAGCAAGTGATGCGCCCCGGTGACCAGTATCGCGGCCTAACCAGCGCCACTGGTTCGGCGGGTACCATTGCCAGCGGGGATTATATGAAGCAGCGCTTCCCCGATAGCAAAATCGCGGCCAGTGAAGCCCTGCAATGCGCCACCTTGCTAGAAAATGGTTTTGGCTCGCATCGCATTGAAGGCATCGGCGACAAGCACGTGCCATGGATTCATAACGTTAAAAATACAGACTTGGTCGTGGCAGTGGATGACAATGCCGTCACAGCCGTAGCCCGCTTATTTAATGAAGAAGACGGTCTAGCCTATTTGGCTGAACAAGGCGTGCCAGAAGCGGTGCTTTCTCGGCTTAATTTGCTCGGTTTTTCGGGTATTTCTAATGTGTTAACCGCCATCAAAATGGCAAAATATTACGAGATGGGCGAGCAAGATATTATCCTAACCGTCTTAACCGACTCGATGGAACTGTATAACAGCCGTATTCATGAAATGCGGGCCGAGCTAGGCAACTACGACAACCGCAGCGCCGCCGCCGATGATGCCCGCTGGCTGAAAGGCCAACACACCGCCGACATGCTCGAACTGCGCTACCCAGACCGCCGCCGAGTGCATAATCTTAAATATTACACCTGGGTCGAGCAGCAAGGCCGCACCTACGAAGAGATTCAGGCCATGTGGTATCAGTCCGACTTTTGGACTCAGGTGCAGGGTCAGGCGGATGAGATTGACGAATTAATTAACGAATTTAATCAAGAAGTTGGTTTAATCTAATCACTTTAAAACTGCTCGCCAAAAAACGAGCAGTTTTTTATTAATTAAAAATATCCAATTGACACATGCCCAAAGGGCGGGTATCCTCTTTAAAATATGAGTCAGCTATCTCTACTTCAGCCTTCGCAGTGGTCAGTCAGCGAGTTAACCCGCTTTCTGCGAAACCTGCTCGAAAACAACCCAACCCTGCAAGACGCTTGGGTGCAAGGCGAAATCTCTAATTTTTCTCGCCCCGCTTCGGGGCATCTTTATTTCACTTTAAAAGATTCTGGCGCTTCATTACGGTGCGTCATGTGGAAGGGCGAAGCCGCCCGCATGCGCCTGCCCTTGCAAGACGGCATGTCTGTGTTGGCGCATGGCCGCGTGGGCGTGTACGAACCCAGCGGTCAATATCAACTGTATGTGGATGTGCTCCGCCCCGCTGGAGAAGGTCAACTTTACCAAGAATATCTCCGATTAAAAGCCTTGCTCGAAGAAGAAGGGCTTTTTTCGGCGGAGCGCAAGCGGGCTACCCCGCAGCTGCCTACCGTTATCGGAATTGTTACTTCAGCTACGGGCGCGGCCCTGCGAGACATGCTGCATACCCTTGCTAGGCGGCTGCCGTTGGCCAAAGTGATTTTGGCTGCATCAGCGGTGCAAGGCCTAGCCGCCCCCGCTGAAATTGTAGATGCCTTAAGCCGATTAAATAAGCACAACCCAGATGTCATCTTAATCGCGCGCGGCGGAGGCTCGATAGAAGACCTATGGGCTTTTAACGACGAGCAAGTGGTACGGGCGGTGGCGGCATCTAAAGCGCCCGTTATCAGCGGGGTCGGCCACGAAACCGACTTCACGCTGACAGATTTTGCCGCTGACCTGCGCGCCCCAACCCCCACCGCCGCCGCAGAAATGGCTACCCCATATACCATTCAAGATTTAGCCGCAACCGCTCAATCGTTTGCGCGGCGGCTAGACAATGCTTTAATTAATCAGTTAGAAGAAAAAAATAACCGCCTTGAAAATATATTTTTTAGGTTTAAATATGCTTCACCTGCCCGTAGGATTTCGGTTGAACAGCAGCGTTTGGATGATTTAATTCAGATTGCCGTGCGTAACATGGTTCACCGCGTTTCGCTGGCTTCGGCTAAAACGCAAGGCTTAGCCAAACGAATCGAATCGCTTAATCCGCTGGCGGTGCTAAAACGTGGTTTCGCGGTGGTGACCAACCAGCAGAGCGGAGAAGTTATTTTTAACGAGAAACAGGCCGCGGCTGGGTCTGCCTTGCGGGTGCAACTCGCTGAAGGCGAAATCCATGTGCGGGTAGAAAAGAATTAATTAAACGGAGGCGTATGTCTAAATCAACCTTAAAACCGGTAGACGAATTAAGTTATGAGCAAGCCTTAGCAGAACTGGAAGGCTTGGTAAGTGTTTTGGAAGAAGAACAAAAACCATTGGACGACGCCATTGCTTTGTTTGAACGCGGGCAGGCCTTGGCCCGTCATTGCGCCGGTTTGTTAGAGCAAGCGCAATTAAAAGTGCAGCAATTAAGCGGCCAAACGCTAAAAGATTTTGAATCGGAGGAGTAATGCCCATTTCTGGAATACTTGAGAATCATGTTTTGTTAACGGCTTTAATTGGTTGGGGGCTGGCACAAATATTAAAAGTGCCGGTGGAATATATTCGCTTTCGCAAATTAAATTGGGCTTTGTTATTAAGCGCGGGGGGCATGCCTTCCTCTCACTCCGCGTTGGTGGTGAGTACCACCATTGCCATTGGGCTGCATTTGGGTTTTGATACCGACTTGTTTGCTTTGGGGGTTGCTACCACCATGGTGGTTTTGTACGATGCCGCCGGGGTACGCCGTGAAGCGGGCATTCATGCGCAGAAGATTAATATTTTAATTAATGAGTTGCTGGCGGGGCATCCCATCTCTGACAAGCAATTGCGAGAAGTGCTGGGGCATACCCCTTGGGAAGTAACCGGCGGCACCATTTTAGGAATTGCAACCGCCATTGGATATTGGTATTGGATTGGGTACAACTAATTTAATTAAATTAATTAAGGAAAGAGGATAGTATGGACGAACTATATAGTTTGGTTGCAAAGAAAACTGGGTTAGATAAGAAAACCGCCAAACAAGCGGTGGATATTGTGATTGATTTTATTAAGAAGAAATTGCCCGCTTCGGTGGCATCCCAGATAGACGCCGTCATCAGCGGGGAGGGGGCTTTAGGCGCGATGGCCGGTGCTTTGGATGACGGCAAGTTAGACCTTAGTGACGCGGCCAGTTTGTTGGGCGGCTTTTTAGGCGGCGAGCCCGAAAAGAAGAAGAAAAAGAAATAAACATAAAAAATCCCCATAAGAATTTGGGGATTTTTTATTGGAACTTAATGCCGGAAACCCTCGTCTGATGAAGGAGGTGAAACATGAAAAATATAGTTGTTATTGGATTAATTTTAATGGTGTTGCTTTCGGCTTGTTCGCCGGTGATTCAACCGCCTGCTGAAACACAAACGCCTATGCCGAGCGTTGAGCCGACAACAGAAGGCCCTGTTTCGGGCGGCGGCTATCCTGCGGCGGCTTTCGCTGCCCAAGCCGATTTGGCAGCCAAGCTTAACCTTCCTGTCGACCAAATTAAAATTGGAGATATTTCTCCGCAAGAGTGGTCTGATAGCTGTTTGGGTTTGGGCGGACCAGCGGAATCTTGTTTGGCGGTGATTGTGCCGGGCTATGAAATCCATTTAATGGTGGATGGGCTGGATTACGCCTATCGCAGCAATGTGGATGGTTCAGTTTTACGGGTCAACAAACCGCAAGCGGAACAGGACCCGCAGGCTGCTGAAATTATTCTCTCTTGGCAGCGTGAAGGCGGCATCGCGGGTTTTTGTGATTCGGTAACGATTACAGCCAATTGGTTTTATAGTGCCAGCAGCTGCAACAGCAGCGAGGTATATTCTGGTAAATTAACCCAAAGTCAACTTGATATGTTACAAAACGCTTATGCTCAATATGCCGCTTTTGATGTTGTGGTGAGTGACGGCGCGGTGGCAGACAGCATGAGCATTCATACCGTCTTTAATGGTGCAGGTCAAA
>CAYOGW010000089.1:0-11476 GCA_964403635.1 uncultured Anaerolineaceae bacterium
TTGCCGATTCCGCGCCGTACGAAGGGCCACAGGCTACTTTGTTGGCTTTAGATGCCGGCTTGGGGGTTGCTGGTTTGCCCCAATCTGCCACGGGCCAAGGAGTTTTGTTAACAGGTAGAAATATCCCTGCCGAGGTGGGAGAGCATTATGGACCCAAACCCAACCCTCCCGTAGCCCGCATTATTGAAGAGGATAATTTATTTAAACGGGTATTGGCTTCTGGTAAGAAAACCGCATTATTAAATGGTTATCCGCCTCGTTATTTTGATGGGGTAGATTCGGGGAAACGGCTTTATTCCTCTATCCCATTAGCATTAACCAGCGCTGGCTTATCTTTATTTACAGCCGATGATTTTTTGGCAGGCCGCGCGCTTTCGGCAGATTTTACAGGGCAAGGCTGGAAAGATTTTTTAGGCTATCCCGATGCCTTTGTTTCTTCTCCGACCGAAGCTGGCAAAAATTTAGCTCAATTGGCTGCAACTTATGATTTTTCTTTTTTTGAATATTGGGCGAGTGATTATGCTGGTCATAAGCAAGATATGCCGAATGCCATTTTGCAAATGGAAAATTTTGATGGGGTCTTAAATGGATTAATACAAAACCTGCCAGAAGACATGTTGGTTTTGGTGACTTCTGACCATGGCAACATGGAAGACCTTTCTACCCGCAGGCATACCAATGCCCCAGTGCCAGGGTTGGTGTTAGGTTCGCTTAATTTGCGACAAAGTTTTACCAAAGAGTTAATAGATTTAACCAACATAACCCCTGCGATATGTAGGGGACTAGAGATTTAAGTTTTTAATTAATTAAGAAAGGAGATGAGATGAAAAAACATATTTTAATGATTTTAATTGTTGTTGCGCTGGCTCTTTCGGCCTGTGCCCCGGCTGCGCCTGCTGTACAAGCGGCAGAAACAGAGTCGCCCGTTTTAGGCTTAACACAGGATTCACCCGCAGTTGTTAATCCACCTGCAACCGAAGCGCCTGTCGATGCTGCTCCGTCAAGTGTGTTGGCTGTTGCTACTTCTCGCGGTGACAAGTTGCATGCTACAGACCCTGCCAGTGTTCGGATTGGTGCAGGAAAGCCGGTATTAATAGAATTTTTTCGCTTTACCTGAAGTACCTGCCGCGCCTTGGCACCCATGGTTCATGGGTTAGAAGCAAAATATTTTGGTCAAATTGATTTTGTTTATTTAGATGCAGATGCACCTGAAACAAAAGTTTTTCAGCAACAATTTGGTTTTTATTACCAACCCGAGTTTTATTTATTAGATGGTAATGGAAATTTAGTGAAAAAATGGGTTGGTTTTGTTCAGCAAGAGGAATTCGAAACCACCTTTGCAACATTAATAGAGTAAAAAAACAGGTTCAAATAAAACAACCGCACTTATTCAAGTGCGGTTGTTTTTAAATTAAAATTAATTAAACTTGACAGTACTTTATTTCGACGCATAATTATTTAAATGAAAAGGATAGTTTATGAGTATTATTTCATTAATGACTGATTTCGGCATAAAAGATGGGAATGTGGGCGTTATGAAGGGAGTAATGTGGAATATTACTCCTGATGTTCAAATCTCTGATTTGAGCCATATGGTAACTGCTCAAAATGTTGTTGAAGCCAGTTTAATTTTATTCCGCTCGACACCATTTTTCCCTGCTGGCACGGTTCACGTTGTCGTAGTAGACCCTGGTGTTGGAACCGCTCGCAGGCCAATGGCGGCTCAGATTGGGAACCAATATTTTGTGGGCCCAGACAATGGCATTATTACCATGTGGTTAGAAAAAGCGAAATTGAATGGCGATTCGGTTCAATTTGTGCACCTTACCAATCAACGGTATTGGCTGCCAAATGTAAGCCATGTCTTTCACGGGCGAGATATTTTTGCTCCGGTTGGGGCTCATTTGGCAGGCGGGGCAGCTTTGCATGAGTTAGGAAAATTTTTTGATGACCCAGTTATTTTGAATTTGCCAAAGCCAGAATCATTGAAAAATGGTTGGCAAGGTGAAATTATTCATATCGACCATTTTGGAAATTTAGCCACTAATATTAGAGATGAACATTTAATTAATCGGCTAGATAAAAAATCGGAATTTGTTGTAAAGATTAAAAAGGAAGAGATTAACGGGTTGGTCAATACGTTTGGAGAAAAGCCAACAGGAGATTTGGTTGCATTAATTGGAAGTACAGGTAATTTGGTTATTTCGGTGGTGAATGGAAACGCTGCTACAACTTTGCAAAGTAAGGTTGGCGAAACCGTATCCTTAATTTGGGAATAGTGGATGTTGAGAGGAATTTAGCCTGGTTATGACTATAAAAAACTTTTCGTTAGAAATTGAAGATTTATCTTTTCAATACCGCTCTCGTCCAGAATTAGCGATTGAAAATATTTCATTTTCACTTAAACCGGGTGAAATGTTATTGATTGCTGGGGCTAGTGGTTGTGGAAAAACAACCCTGACACGCTGTATTAATGGCTTAATTCCTCGAAGTTATGGCGGAAAACGAAGCGGTAAGGTTTTATTAAATGGGAAAGACGTAGCCGATATGTCTTTGGTGGATGTCGCTCAGGTTGTTGGTACTTTATTGCAAGACCCTGAGAGACAAATTGTAGCCAGCAATGTATATAACGAAATTGCGTTTGGTCCAGAAAATTTAGGTTTGCCGCGTGAAGAAATTATGGCTCGCGTTGAATCTGCTATGAGACGCTTAAAAATAGAGTATCTCAGTGAACGCGAAACTTTTAATTTGTCGGGCGGAGAAAAACAAAAAGTAGCCTTGGCTGGTTTGTTGGCGCTTAATCCCTCGGTTTTATTGTTGGATGAGCCATTGGCATCTTTAGATCCTGCATCTGCTTATGAAGCTTTGCAAATTTTTCGTAGTTTAGCGGATGAAGGGAAAACGATTATTTTAATTGAGCATCGCGTAGAAGATGCGATTGCCGCCCGCCCAGATCGATTGCTTTATATGGAGCAAGGGCAAATTCGTTATTTGGGCGGTATTAAAAGCCTGCCGAAAGAAATAGACCATGAGCAAGTTAAGTTACCAGCCCAATGGGTGGTTGAAAGAGTCATTAAGCAAAAACAAAAAGTGACATTTAATCCTGTGGCTAAATTAAAAACTGAAGGGCAGCCCTTGCTGAAATTTGAAGATGTGTCGTTTCGCTATGACGCCGATTTGCCAATGGTTTTAAAAGACATTAATTTTGAAGTTCATCAGGGCGATATGATTGCCGTGCTTGGTCCGAACGGTGTTGGAAAATCGACCTTGGTGAAGCACGCGATTGGTTTATTAAAACCAACCCATGGGCGCGTGTTAATTAATGGAAAAGATACGCGACAAATGACTGTGGCTCAAATTGCCAATCAGCTGGGTTATGTTTTTCAAAGTCCAACTCATATGTTGTTTGCTCCTACGGTTAAGGAAGAATTAGCTTTTGGCCCGCATAATCTTGGGTTTAATCCTGAAGAAATAGAAAAAAGCACCCAAGAGAGTGTTGCTACCTTAAACCTAAGCGGTTTAGAAGAATACCCGCCTTTAGGATTATCGTTTGGTCAGCAAAAGCGAACCACCATTGCGGCAGTGGTAGCCATGCGTTCTAAAATTATCATTATGGATGAGCCAACAGCCGGACAAGACTTTGCCAATTACACGCGTTTTATGGACGCGATGTGTCGCCCGGGGTTAAATAACCAGTCTTTGCTTTCTAGTACCTTTGCTGCTACATTTTTTATTACGCATGACGTTGACTTAGCGGTGACGTATGCCAACCGTGTCATCTTGGTTGGGGAAGGTCGCATTATGGCAGATGGCAGCCCTCAGCAGGTATTAAGCAATTCGGATTTGCTGGCACGTTGTCGGGTGCGCCCGACATCTCTTTTACAGATGAATCTCGAATTATTTAGCAAAACAGGTCACTTTTTGCCCGCTGCCGCTTTAGCGGCGTATCAGTAATCTCTAGGAAACATCTGCAACCTGAAGAAGGTCGCAGGGTTATCAACAATGGGTCAGCGCCCACCATCTTATTTTCATGTTTATCAAAGGAGAGAACCATGGACGACAAGAGTAACATTTGGGGATTCGGTACCCGCCAAGTTGTATACGGCGCAATTGGTGCTGCTTTGTACGGCGCATTTTCACTGCTTACCAACTTAATTCCTTTGCCCGCTGCGGGTAATATCACCTTCCGCCCTGCCGTTGCTGTGCTCATTTTCTTTGGCGTGGCTTATGGCCCATGGGTTGGCCTTTTGGCTGGCTTCATTGGCAATACCCTGGGTGATATGTTAGCTGGTTGGGGTTTTTACTGGAACTGGAGCCTTGGTAATGGTTTGATGGGTATGATTCCAGGTTTGGTAATGGCTGGCATTTCTGACTTCCGCGCTCGCGCCGACATTATGAAAGCTGTCATGTGGGGCTTGGGAGGTATCGCCGTAGGGATGCTGTTTGCTTCGCTGACTGAAATGTTTGTTGGCGGCATTGATATTAATACAGCATTGGTTGGTTACTTTACCCCTGCTTTTATTGGGAACGCTGTAGTAACCATTATTTTGCTGCCAATTTTGATGATCGCTTTCGCCGCTGTGGCCGCCCGCCGAGGCCGATAGTTTATGCTGGTCTCCTGGAAATACCGCGTTCGTGACACCTTTATCCAACGGTTAGACCCGCGCACAAGGCTCATTTATATGGCTTGTGTGATTTTGGCTTTCACCATTCCACAAATTTGGGATTTTCGCATTGTATTGCCGATTTTTATTATTTCGCTGACCCTATACTTGCTTGCAAGAATTGAATGGCAAGACGTGCGCAGAGCCTGGTTATTTGTGTTAATTTTGGTGGTCTTTATTGTTGGATTAAATGGGTTACTCTCCGGACGCGGTGGCCCAACATCCATTGTTCAGGAGACAAATCCAGTAACTTTATTTGCAATTCCACTTTCTATACCAGGAACTAATTGGGCAACAACCATTGACATAACTGTTGCGAAAACTTGGTTTGCTCTGACGCAGATGATGCGTATGTTGTCTATGGCTATTTTGGCTTTGCCCATTCCCTATACAATGGACCCTAACATTTATGGCGTGGCATTTCGGCGCATGGGTGTATCAGATAAAGTCTCTTTCACAATGGACTTAGCCCTGCGTTTCTTACCAACCTTAGCCAGAGACATGACCATTACCATCGATGCACAACGGACTCGTGGTTTTGAAATGGAAAGTTTTAAAGGTGGAATTGTAGAGCGAATTCGCCGCTTGGCTCCCTTGGTGGTTCCTGTAACCATGCAATCTACGGTTACAGGAGAGGAAGTCATTGATGCGATGGATTTAAGGGCATTTGGAACTGCGCCACGCACTTGGCTTAAAACCCTGCGTTATGGCCCCGCCGATTATTTTATGATTGGCTTAGGTCTATTTGTTTTTGCAGGCGCTTGCATCTTGCGCTGGGGTTTTGGTCTGGGCGAGTTTTGGGTGCCGGATTTTATGTATCAACTGGCTTTGGGCGGTTAAAACTGCCAAAGTTAATAACAAAAAGCCCATCTCTTAGAGATGGGCTTTTTGTTAGCTGGAATATTTAATTAATCCCTGAACAATTTTTTCCGCGGCTTGGCCGTCTCCGTAGGGGTTAGTTGCCATGCTCATGGCTTGATGGGCTTGGGGGTTATCCAATAAGCGGCAAGTTTCTTTAACAATTCTTTCAGCTTGCGTGCCAATTAATCGAACAGTTCCGGCTTGCACACCCTCGGGGCGCTCGGTTACTTCTCTTAATACCAAAACAGGAACACCAAGCCCCGGAGCTTCTTCTTGCAAGCCACCAGAATCAGTAAGGATTAATGTGGCTCGTTTTATTAAATGAACCATAGGTAAATATTCAAGTGGCGGCAATAAAGTGATGCGAGGATGATTCCCTAGTTTGGGTTGCACAACTTGCTGCACGTTCGGATTAAGATGAACAGGATAAACAATTTGAACATCCGAGTATTTTTCTGCTAACTGATACAGCGCTTCACAAATATTTATTAAAGGTTGACCAAAGTTTTCGCGACGGTGCGCCGTAACCAAGATAATCCGCTTGCCGGTTAAGGAACTTAAAAGTTCTCGTGTTTGGAGCGGAGCAGGCATGCGAGCCACTTGTTGTAACGCATCAATCACGGGGTTGCCTGTTACTAAAATTTGAGCAGATGGAATATTTTCCTTAATTAAATTTTGTTTTGCCCATTCGGTCGGTGCAAAGTGTAAATCTGCAACAACGCCTGCCACTTGGCGGTTTACTTCTTCTGGGAAGGGCTGAAATTTATCACCAGTGCGTAAACCGGCTTCAACGTGTCCGAATTTAATGCGATGATAGTAACTAAGTAATGCTGTTGCCATAACGGTGGTGGTATCACCTTGAGCCAGCACCCAATCTGGTTTAATGGAAGAAAGGACAGGGTCTAGCTCGCTAAAAATCGCCGCAGTAATTTGAGCCAAGCTTTGGTCTGGTTTCATTAAATTTAAATCGAAGTCGGGCTTAATCTTAAATAAATTTAATACTTGGTCTAACATTTCGCGATGCTGCGCTGTAATACATACCAAAGCACGAATATCTTTTTGCTGATTGAGCTTTTGAATAATAGGTGTCATTTTTACCGCTTCGGGGCGCGTGCCAATGACAGTGAGAATGGTTAATGTTTTCATACAAATTTAATCCGAAAAGCGGCAATTGCAACCATGCGAAAAAGCAATAAACCGTGACGCCAGCGGTCGATATTGGTTTCGCCGTAGGTTCGTTCTTGATAGCGGATGGGCATATCGACTATGCGGCGATTTAATTTGGCTGCGCCGAAGATTAAGTCAAAATCGCCAAAGGGGTCAAAATCTCCAAAATAGGCACGGTTGGCCACAATCTGCTCGTAATCTCGCTTCCATAGCACTTTGGTTCCGCATAAAGTGTCTTTAATTGGTTGGCCTAATAGCCAAGAAAAAGCCATGCTAAAGGCTTTGTTGCCAAGCAAATTTAAGAAACGCATGGCTTGCTCTTGCATGGGGTAGACTAAGCGCACACCATTAATAAACTCACCTTTGCCAGAAACTAGTGCTTCATAGAAGCGCGGCAAATCTTCGGGGCGTACGGTTAAGTCTGCATCTAAAATCATCAAAACATCGCCGCTGGCTTTTTCAAAACCCAAACGCATGGCATCGGCTTTGCCTTTTCCGCTTTGTTGAAAAACCTTTGCGTCACGTTCTGGGTGGCGGGCAATGGCTTCTTGAATGGCTTCGAATGTGTTGTCTTTGGAGTGGCCTTCTACAAAAATAATTTCGGTATGGCTGCCCATCTGCGGTACCCGTTGAAAAGCCGCTTCAATGTTGCCTGCTTCGTTTCTGGCAGGGATAATGACAGAAACCGTAGGAGGTGCTTTTTGCATTTCTGGTTCTGGGCGAGCCACAATCATATTGGTCCACGCCAAAGCAGAAAATGGCCATAGTTTAATTAAAAATTTATTAAAGACATCTCTTATCCACGGAATACCTACGGGTAGCAAAATCTCTCGTTGGTGGCGAAAAACTTCAAAACCAGCAAGGTGTAATAGGTTGGATATATCTTCTGGGGTCACCCAATTTTGCAGCAGGGTTGGTGTCGCTAATTTCAGGTTAGATGCAAGGCTCAGTACCGGTTGGTACACGCGGCTGTGAAAGTTGATAAAAATGCGTGTATCCAAACTGCAAAAGGGTTTAATCTTACGGAAGACATCTTCAATATCCCACAGATCGTTTACTAAATCGGAAAGAATGATGACATCGAATTTTTCTTTTGAATTAAAGGAAAGAATATCTTGCTGAATAAATTCAAGGTGTGGGTGATTCTGGCGGGCTACGGCAAGCATTTCTCCCGATATATCAATCCCTACACCCCTAGAAGGGTTAAGCGCAGCGAGCAATTGGGCTTTACCGCAGCCAATTTCTAGTACGCGTTGCCCGGGGGCAATCATCCAAGTGAAAATTTGATTTAATCGACGATGGTATTCGCCATTAAATAGATTGTTGGTGTTTGTATTTTTTGCAATAGCATCCCAGTGGGCTTGGCGGAGGGCTAAATATTCTTGGGGGTTGCTGGGTTGGGGAAGTGATTCTTTCAAGTTGGATTCTCGCTTTTAAATGCTTAAATTTTTTAAGTCAAAAAACAGGTTTATCTTTGTTGCTGCATTCATTTATTTATCAAGAAGGTAATTCATGCCGGAGGGCATTATAATAGCATAACTATGGAAGAGCGAATTCAAAAAATATTATCGCGGGCTGGTATAGGCTCGCGGCGGGCTTGCGAAGAATTAATTTTAGCTGGGCAAGTATTGGTAAATGGCCGTCGGGCCGAAATTGGCCAAAAAGCTGATTTAGCGGTTGATCGAATCACCTTAAATGGCAGATTAATTAAAGCAACTGAAGAGTTAGTTTATGTTGCATTACATAAGCCGCGCAATGTGCTCTCCGCAGTGGAAGGGGAAGCAGGCGATAGCCGAAAAACTGTGCGAGATTTGATCCCATTGCCTGGGCACTTATACCCTGTTGGGCGGTTAGATTTTGACAGCGAAGGCTTGGTTTTAATGACCAACGATGGTGAGCTGGCGAATCGCTTAACGCACCCACGTTTTGGGCACGAAAAGGTGTATCGTGTGTTGGTAGCGCGTCATCCCGACCCGGAACAAATTCAGGTTTGGCGGCGCGGGGTGGTATTAGAAGATGGCTATAAAACGCAGCCTGTAAACCTTTCGGTTGAAAGCAGTGCCGGTAAGGGAAGTTGGTTGCGGATTGTGATGAAGGAAGGCCGTAAACGCCAAATTCGAGAAGTAGGCGCCAAAATTGGTTTGCCAGTTGTGCGCATTGTGCGCGTGTCGATTGGTACACTTGCCTTAGGCAGCCTAAAATCTGGGGATTGGCGTTATTTAACCGAAGAAGAAATAAAGTTTTTGAAACAAGAAAGATTTAACCGAGCAGATAATAAACCAACTGGTGTTCGATCAATGGCAAAAACACCCCGTAAGTTTATAAAGGGAAAGACTAACGAAAACCCATCTTCTGAAAAACCACTGGGGTATGTAAGCCGAAAAGATTTTTCAAAGAAAGAGAAACCTGTTAAAGAAAAACCAAGCCGTAGCCGAAAAGCGTTGGATCTTTCAGAAGAGAGACCAACCTTTGAACAATACGCATCAACTGAACCCAAGTATGCTCCGCGAAAACCACGTCGTACAACGGGTGGTCAACCCTATCTTAAGAACACATCCAATGAAAACTCGTCGGGTGATTTTCAACCAGATGAACGTAGGAAACCGCCAGTTAAATCCCGGCGCCCTGTGGGTGGTAAACCCGCTTATGGGAAGTCAAAGCCTAACCGACCTGCGGGAGGAAAACCGACTTCTACGAGGCGCCCTTCTCGAAATGGCGGAGATCGCTCAAATAAAAAAACGAGTCGTTAGACTCGTTTTTTTATAATTAATTAAGCCCGTACATCAATTAATTTTCGTACATTCGGACCAACAATCTCATTAATTTCGTTTTTGTTTAGTCCTTTTACTTTGAAAGTAATTAATTTGGTGTTTGGATCGTTACCGGTAAATTGCCCAAAAGAAACAAAGCTTCCATTTTTTTGAGCAATTGATTCGGTTAGTTTAGCCAACTGACCAGGAATATCATCAATTAATGCAGTGATGCGCACACCAATTGCACGAGCGCCCATTAATTCTGTAAAAAGTTTAAATATATCGGTTTCGGTGATGATACCAACAAGGTTGCCGTTCCTCATGACAGGTAAGCCGCCAATTTTATTGTCTGCCATGATCCGTGCGGCTTGTTCAATAGGTGTGTCTTCTGTTACAGTCATAATGTTTTTTGTCATCACTTCTTCTACTGTGATTTTTCCGATTAAGTAATTAATTTCCCAAATGCTTAAAGATGTAGCAGGGGACGGGGATGCGTTTAATAAATCCTTATCTGAGACTATCCCAATCAGTTTTCCATCTTTAATGATGGGCGTCCTGCGAATATGTTCGGCTTTCATTAAATTTAAAGCATCGACTATTGTTACTTCAGGATTGATGCTAATAACAGGTTTCGACATTCGTTCGCCAACTAACATTGGATTCTCCTTTTGTGATTTATTTCACTAATAGTATATCATTTTTATTTTTATTTGTCTACATGTCAATAATAAAAAATAACTCCTTTTGGAGTTATTTTTTATTAGCAGTTTTATTGAGTTAATTCGCTAAATTCTGTTAGAACCCGAGCCATATGTCGCGCATGTTTGACATATAAATCCAAGCGGATGTTTTCGTTGGGGGCATGAGCACGGGTGTCGGGGTATCCCAGCCCAGCAGTGGCAACAGGCATTTTTAGTTCATGCACAAAGGGATAGTTTGGACCAGAGCCGCCAACCATTGGGATTAATTCCATTTTTGATTCGAAAACTTCTTCGGCGGTATCTACTACTAATTTTATAAAAGGGTCATCGGGGTTGGTTTTTGCAGCAGGTCCGCCGCCTAAAAATTCAATTTTTATATCTTCAAAACCATGCGCATCTAAATGCTGGCGCAATTGAGTCAGACACTTTTCTATTTTTTGACCGGGGACGAGGCGAAAATCAACTTTGGCGGAGGCACGCGCGGGTAAGACGGTTTTTGAGCCGGGGCCTTGATATCCACTGGTGATGCCGCAAATGGTACAGGTTGGTTCAAAGACTTCTTGCATTAATAAGTCTGTTCCACCTGAGACATTATTTAAGAATTTTTTAACACCAAAACGGTTTTTATATTCATCAGAAGGGTCTGGCTGCAAATCAAATAATTCTCTGTCACGTGGAGTGGTTGGTTCAATATCGTCATACCAGCCGGGGATTAATATTTTTTCGTTTTGGTCTTTCAGCGTGTTTAATGCCCATGTTAAACGCCATGCGGCGTTCGGGAAGATGGATCCGCCTAGGCCGGAGTGGACGTCGATGGCGGCTGTTTCTACCGAAAGTTCAACATAGCAGATTCCGCGTAATCCTAAATATTGCATGGGAACTTCGCGGTGGTCTACACCACCAAACTCCCAAATGCAGGCATCGGCGGAAAGTTTTTCTTTATTGGCTGTAATAAATTTAGGCAGGTTGATGCTGCCCGTTTCTTCCTCGCCCTCGATGATAAATTTAACATTGCAAGGTAGTTCACCATTCGAATCGAGCAAGGCATCAATTGCAAACAATCGGGCTGTGATGTGGCTTTTGTCATCGCTGACACCACGCCCGTATAATTTTCCATTTCGTAAAGAAGGTTCAAAGGGCGGGGTTTCCCATAAGTCTAGTGGTTCTGGGGGTTGCACATCGTAGTGGTTGTAAAAGAGCAATGTTTTGCTGCTGTTTTTTCCTTTTCGTTCTGCAAGCACTACCGGGGCTCCTCCGGTAGGTAATATCTCTACGATGAAGCCTCGTTTTTTAAGCATTTCAGCTACAAGCGCTGCGCATTCTGTTAAGC
>CAYOGW010000090.1:0-11340 GCA_964403635.1 uncultured Anaerolineaceae bacterium
GCATGGTGTGCCAAGTTATAAAAAGCGTAATTGGCTGTCAAAATGTTATTCATATAAATGCTATTTAATTGCTCTTGCACTGCCGTCATCGAACGGAAGCGTGTGCGGTAGCCCAGCGGAAAACCCATCGCGATAATAATATCGGCGCTGTCCTGAATGGCCACATCAATCGGCAAAGGGTCCGAAGCGGCACCATCGATTAACAAACGGCCATCCACTTCCCAAGGCGGAAAAATAATCGGGATCGCCAAACTGGCGCGTAGGGCATCCATCAATCGCCCTTCTGAGAGAATCACTTTATCGCCGCTCAACAAATCGGTGGCAACCACTTTCAGCGGCAGGGGCAAATCGGCAAAAGTCAAATCACCGTAGACTTCGGCTAAGTGTTTGTTCATCACCGAATCATCTACCAGCCCGCTGCGTTCGTTAAACTTAAGGCTGCCGTCTTTGCTGGCTTTTAAGTTTTCCATGTAGCCTTGCATAATTTCACTGGTCCACAGCGTGCGCGAGAAATCCATCATCAACTCAGCAGACTCGCCTTTGGCAATTAAAGCACTGTACAAACTGCCGCCGCTGCACCCCACCACACTATCCAGCTCAATATTTTCGGCTTGCAGCACCCGCCACAAACCAATCGCGGCGGCGCATTTAATGCCGCCCGAGCCAATCACCAGTGAAATTCGTTTTTTTGCAGTCGCCATGATATTCCTTTAATTAAGCAAGTAATCGTTTAATATGGGTTAATTGTGCTTCGGCGGCGCGCCGCCCTTCTTCAATCACATACGGAATTTTATCGGCATCGAACAACTTAATCGGTTGATTAAACGTTGGCAAAATGGGGATGATTTCGGAGTGGTGCACCATGTTATGAAAGGCATAATTGGTCTTCAGCAAATTGTTCGAAGAAATGCTATTGACCTGAAAGTTATAGCGCATCAGCGAACTAATTTGCTCTTGGTAGGGGCTTTCAAAACCCATTGCAATAATAATATCCGCGCCTTCTTTAATCGCCACACCAATCGGCAAGGGGTCCGTCATGTACCCATCCAGCAGATAGCGGCCATTTAAGAAATGGGGCGGAAACATATACGGGATGGAAATGCTGGCGCGCACGGCCTCCCGAATTGCGCCTTCCGTTAAAGTAACCTGTTCACCGGCGTATAAGTCGGTGGCCGTTATAAAAAGCGGAATTTTCGTTTCTGAAAAGGTGCTCTCGCCGAAGTTTTCTCTTAAACGGCGATTAATTAATTGGTCATCCAGCACACCAAAGGTTTCGTTGAAATTAAAAACACTCGGCAAAATTAATTGAGCAATGGCTTTAAGCGACCGTTTTTCGGTAATTTCTTTAGTCCACATGCGCAAGGTGGCATCGGTGGTTTTTTCTGCGGGCCAGCCCAACGCGATGCAAGCCGCATAAATAGCGCCGCCCGAACAGCCAATGACCATGTCCAGCTTAATATTTTCACGTTCTAAAATTTGCATTAAGCCCAATGCTGCCGCACATTTAACACTGCCAGAACCAATGACCAAAGCCACACGTGGCCGATTCTTGTTTTCAACACTCATGATGCGTTTAATATTTAATTAAAACTAGCCAAGCCAGTTTTAACATCCGCAAATATTTTTAAGATGTTGGTAAAGCCGCTTAAGTTCAACACTTTAAGCACATCCGGCTGAACAGCGGCGAGGCGTAAATCACCGCTTTGGGCGCGGGTTTCTTTCACCGCGCCGAGCAAGACGCGCAGGCCAGCGCTGGATGTGTAATCTACCCCGCTTAAGTCTGCGATTAATTTAATTTGTCCTTTGGCGATTAAAGCGCTGATGTATTCGGTAATGGCTGGCGCGGTAATGGCATCGATGCTGCCGTTTAAGGTGATGACAGTAACGCCGTTCTCTTGCTTGTCTTCAATTTTCATTTAATTCATCCTTTTTTAAGAAAGTTTTATTTAATTAAGTTAGTTTTTTTTCAAGAACCAGCTCGTTTAACTGTTCTTTCGTTTGAGTGTAAACCACCGAATCCATTAGTTGTTGAATAAAGAAAATACCTAAGCCGCCTATTTTTCGGTCTTCTAAGCTGGCTTCAATGTCTGGCGCGGCGGCGCTTTCAGGCGGGAAGAAGGTTCCGTTATCGGTAAGCGTTAATCGGGCGAGGCCCGCATCTACTTCAAAGGTAACTACCAACTCTCCATCGGAACGATTCTCAAAGCCATATTGAATGATGTTCGTACAGGCTTCATCAACAGCCAATTTGAAGGCAAAGACATGCTCTTGGCTTAAACCACTTTTTTGAGCGGCCAGTTCTACAAAGCTACGAATTTGCTCTAAGTTACTTAAGACCGCGCTGCGCCGCAAGCGATGACGGTTGCCCGCTTTTCGAGAAAAAGCCAAAAGGGTAATGTCATCAAATTGATTATGGTCGCCAATATGCTCTTTTAAATGGCTATTGACTTCAAAAAGCGCGCTTAAAACAGAAGGCCAGGGGGCTTGTAAAATTTCTAGCAGTTTCTCTTCCGAAAAGGTTTGTCCCACGACATTTTTGGCATCGGTTACACCGTCGGTATAACCAAATAAGCTATCGCCTTCTTCGAGCATCACCGTTTTTACTTGAAAATCCATATCTGCAAACATGCCAACGGCTGGGCCGCTGGGCAGTAAGCGCCTTTTAATTTGACCGGTTTCATCTAAAATTACTGGGGGTTCGTGGCCGCCATTGATGTAATAGAACAATCCGTTTTGCGGGTCTAATATGCCAAAAAAGACGGTAGCAAACATGTTAGAACGACCATGAAAATTGGCGATATAGTTGTTGGTATTAATGAGAACGGATTCAAGATGAGCATGGACATTGTTTTCTGAAAATTGGATGCCGCTATAGGCGCGTAGCAAGCTGCGAAAAAGAACCATAAACAAAGCCGCGCCGACACCTTTGTCACATACATCTGCAATAACAAAAGCGATTAAGTTGGTTTTGGCAATCGGAAAAATGTCGTAAAAATCACCAGCCACTTGGCGAGCGGCATCAAAATGGGCACTAATTTCCCAACCTTCTGGGCTGGGCAGCTTTTCAGGGAAGAATCCGCCCTGAATTTGGCGGCCAATTTCTAAATCTCTTTCTGCCAGATCCAAAGCCGATTCTGTTTTGGCAAACAGGCGGGCATTATCAATGGCGGCGGCGATTTGGCTGGCGATGGTTTCTGCTAACTTAATCTCATTTTCGCTAAAGTGGTGATTGGGGTTTTTGGCAGGCATGCCAATGGTGCCAATGGCTTGTCCGCGAGCCAGCAAAGGCACAATCATGATGGCTTTGGTGCCGCGGTTTTTAGAAATATCGGCCATGCTTTGGGTGCGCGAGTCTTTTTGGGCATCTTGGATGACGACGGTTTTCTTCTTCTTAATTACTTCTTGAGAAGATGGATTGCCTTCAAAGGGCAGAATCATATTTAACGCGCTGATTTCAAGTCGGTCAATTGCATGGAAGGCAACGATTTCAAGTGATTTATGGTCTGGGGTTAGCAAACCAATGCCCGCGTTTCGAATGGGAAAGAGTTCCGTTAATTCTACGCAGAGCGTTTGCAAAATTTCATTTAAATTAAGCGATTGATTAACAAGCACGGATACACGATTAATGGCAGAAAGTTCTATGGCGCGCGCTTCAGTTTCTTCTCGAGATTGTTGTAAGGCTTGGTCTGCAAGCACTCGTTCGGTAATATCTCGCATAACCCCGCGTGTACCAATGACATTATTTTCAGAATCAAGAATGGGCGATACAGTGGCTTCTGCAAAAAAAGTTTCGCCATCTTTGCGGCGATAATCGTATCGAAAAGCTGGTAAAGGTTCTTTTGTCTGAAACACTTGTTTAAAACTATTAAAAATAACCGTAACAAAGTTGCGGTCAGTAAAATGTCTAAAGTGTTTGCCCATCACCTCAGCTTTATTAATATTGCCAAGGTGTTTGCAAAACGCATCATTTACAAAGGTGATATACCCGCGCGCATCGGCTTCAAAATAAGCATCTTGCAGGGTATCTAAAACCGATAAATAGGTTTCTCTGGCTTGGTTGATTTTTGCTTGTGTAATGTCGCCCATTTAAAAATTAGATTCCTTAACCAATTAAACTGAGGGGATAATAATTATCCTACAAATTTAGGGAGTATCAGAAACATTTCTTGCAATGTTCCAAAATACACCTTGTAAATCCATAAAAGCATCCACCACATCAGGGTCAAAGTGTTTGCCGCGGTCTTTGTAAATAATATCTGCCGCTTCTTCTGGGGTTAAGGCTTCTTTGTAAATACGTTCGCTAATTAAAGCATCATAAACATCGGCCACAGCCATTAACCGCCCAGAGATGGGGATTTCTTTTCCTTTTAATCCTTGCGGATAGCCCGTTCCATCCCATTTTTCGTGGTGGGTATAAGCAATCTCTTTGGCAAGGCTTAAAAAGGTATTCTCTACATTCCCCATTGCTTTTTCGGCTTGTTGAATGGCATCTCGCCCATATTGCGTGTGTTTTTTCATAATTTCGTACTCTTTTGGGGTTAGCTTGCCCGGTTTTAATAAAATATGGTCTGGAACAGCTATTTTGCCAATATCATGCAGCGGAGCCGATTTATAAATTAATTCGTTCTTCTCAGCGCTTAAATAATGAGAAAAGTGAGGGTGAACTATTAAATATTGCGCCAGCAATTTAACATATTGCTGTGTGCGAATAATATGGCCGCCTGTTTCATTATCTCTAAATTCTGCTAGGGTTGCAAAACCAACAATGGTCACATCTTGAGTGTGCACCAATTCGCTGGTGCGTTCTCGAACTCGTTCTTCTAAAAATCGGTTTTGGTCATATAAGGTTAAATGAGTTTTAACCCGCGCCCGCACAATAGAAGAAACTACTGGTTTAAAAATGTAATCTACTCCGCCAACTTCAAAACCTCGATTTTCATCTCCAACTTCACTTAATGCTGAAACAAAAATAACAGGAATCTTGCGGGTTAACTCGCTTATTTTTAATAAGCGGCAAACTTCAAAACCATCCATTTCTGGCATCATTACATCTAACAAAATTAAATCGGGTTTGGTATCTGGGTTGGTTGCAATTTCTAAGGCTTTTTTGCCATTTAAAGCCACTTTAACGCTATATTCCCCTTGCAAAATAGCGCTTAACAATTCGATATTTTCAGGTGCATCATCAACAACCAAAACGGTTTGTTTAATATTATTTTGATTCATCTCTCCCCCGCTTAACTGTGTTCATTACAGTACCTTCCATTTGGGTTCAAACGAAACAAGTAATTGATGAGCTTTTTCAAACTCATACCGGCGAATTAAATCTTCTAATTGTTTTAAATCATTTTTCTGTTCTCCAACAGAAACCTGACCAGATAAACGATTAATTAATTGGACAGCGTGCGAGTCGTTTTCTTGTAAGCTCTTTGCCAGTGCTTGAACATCCGCTTTGGTAATTGGCAAAACCAATTCTTCAGCCTTCATCTCTTGCACTTCAATTCGACTCACCGCATCAATCGCATTAATTACATCTAATAATAATACATCAACTTTCTCTATCAATTCAAAGAATTTTGCCGTACTTCTCTCGTTTAAATTATTTTCTAATTTTCTGGCCGCTTCACTTAACGTGGTCGCTCCAATAGAAGCGGCAACCCCTTTAAGGGTATGCGCCAAACGGTGAGCCCGCTCGGTATCCCCCTTTTTAAAAGCTTGTCGAATTTCTAGCGCGGTACCCGCCTGATTAGCACGAAACATGCCTAATAATCGAAAATAAAGAGGCTGATTGCCGCCCAAGCGGGCTAGGGCCGCGGCACTATCCAAACCTTGAGGCATCTCTGCCACGACAGCATTTTCCTGCTCTACAACTTGGGCAGACGGCAGTTCAGTGACTGGCTGTGTGGGGGAAGGCGATAGCCACCGCAACAAGGTATTAATTAACATTTCCATATCCAGCGGTTTGGGCAAGTAATCATTTAATCCAGCGTCGAGGGCTTTTTCTCGCTCACCGATTAATGCATGCGCTGTGGTAGCAATAATGGGTAATTTTGCAAAGGCATATTCTCTCTGCTGACGAATTAACGCCGTTGTTTGATAGCCATCCATGCCGGGCATTTGAATATCCATTAAGATAGCGTCGAACTGTTTAGATTGGTCAGCTAGTAGTTGCAAAGCTTCTTCGCCATGGTTGGCAAGGGTCACATGAACCCCAAGGTTTTGAAGCATTTCTTTGGCTACCCACTGATTGATGGTGTTATCTTCTACAACTAAAATGCGTTTACCCGGCAGTGTTTTTAACACACCTGTAGTAACTTTTTTACGAACTTGCTCTTTGCGGGTGTTGGCTTCAAAACCCAAAGCGACAGATAAAGCATCTAATAATTGAGTAGCAGTAACCGGTTTTTGTAAATACGCGTCGGCTTTGCTTCCGCCGTCTTCTCCGGTATGCAGCGAATCGCCTAACAGAATAATGACGGGAGGGTCTGCTAAATTAAGTTCTTCTCGTATATGCCGAATGATATTTAATTTCGAGTTGTTTTCCATTAAACTGCGGTCTATTAAAATTGCGTGATACGGCTGTTCTACAGACATTTTTTTAAGCAGCGAAAGGCCTTGTGCGGTAAAGGATGTTGCTTTTACATCGCAAGCAAAGGCTTGTAGGGTATTGGTTAAAAACTTGCGTGTTTCAAGGTTATCTTCTATTAGTAAAACTCTCAAATTCCGCATAAATGGATAGAGAATCTGAGTTTCTTCGTTGGTGGCGGTATTGTATTCAAAACGCAGGTCTACAATAAATTCGCTGCCTTTCCCTTCTTCGCTGATAACTTTAATTTCACCCTTCATTAAACTCACCAATCGGTGAGTAATGGTTAACCCCAAGCCTGTTCCGCCATAACGGCGGGTAATGGAAGTATCTGCCTGCATAAATGGAACAAATAAACGAGAAATTTGCTCTTCGGTCATTCCAATGCCTTTGTCTTTAACCGAAAACCGAATTAACGTATTTTTTAAAGTTTTTTCTAGCACATCTACTTTTAAAACCACATCTCCTGTGGCGGTAAATTTAATGGCATTGCTGACTAAATTTAATAATATTTGGCGCAAGCGAACAGGGTCTCCGCGTAAGCCGCGCGGAATACCGGGCGATGTATGAAAAATAAACTCTAAATTTTTCTCATCAGCGCGGCGCGCTAACATATCCGAAACGCTTCTCAAAACATCATCTAATTCAAATTGCTGGGTTTCTAACTCCAGCTTTCCCGCTTCAATTTTAGAAAAATCTAAAATGTCATTAATGGTTGCCAGCAAATATTCGCCAGAAGCCTGCGCCTGATGCAAATAATTTTGCTGCCGCTCATCCAGCTTTGTTTCAAGAGCTAAACTGGTTAAACCAATCACACCGTTGAGGGGGGTTCTAATTTCGTGGCTCATCATTGCTAAAAAGTCACTTTTTTCTCGGCTGGCAAGTTCTGCTTCTTCTTTGGCTTTCTGAAATTGTGCCGTTCTTTCTTGCACCAATAGCTCTAAATTGTTTCGATGAATTAACAATTCTTCTTCTGCTTTTTTTCGTTCAGTAAGTTCTTTTTGAACTTCAACATACAACCCGCTGTTTTCGAAGGCAATGGCGGCTTGACTGGCTAGGGTTTCGGTTAAGTGCAAATCACTTTGTGAAAAAGCATCTTTTATTTCGCTTTCCACACATATCAAACCAAATACTTTGCCTCCCATCTGAATGGGAACATACATACCGCATTGAATACCCGGTACCACTTCTACATAACGAACATCATGTGTCGGGTCATTACTTAAAACACTCTGACCGTGTCGAACCACCCACCCGCTAATTCCAATCGACATACTGGCATTAATATCATTAATGGATTTTTTAATATTCTTTTTTTCACTGGTTACCTTCCCATCATGTACATGCAAGGCCAGTAACTCTAGTAGTTGCTCTTCAGGGTGATAATAACAAATGGCAATGTACTGCCACCGTAATTTCTCTTGCATTAAATCAACTAGTTTTTGAGCTATTTTCTTTGGTTCACCTAATTTATTAAAAACCAGACCACTTTCATATAACAGCTCCAACTCAGTCACACGTTTTAATAAATCCTTTTCAGAGCGTTGGCGAACTTCTATTTCACTTTGTGCTTTTTGATATAGGGCAGCGTTATCCATTGCAATTGCCATTTGGTCTGCTAATGTTTCAAGAACCAGCAAATCTTCTTGATTAAAAGCATTTTCATTGGGACTTTGCACATCCAACACCCCTAACAAACGCTTGCCAATTTTTAATGGCAAACTTAACTCCGCTTGGGTAGAAAGCATTTCTGGAAAGTGATTAATATAGTCCGGATCTTCTTTCACTTGGTTAGAGAGCATTTTTGCACCACTCTCCGCCGCACGTCCAACCAAACCCTGCCCTAATTTAATTTGATGATTAGGCGGAAATACATGTGTAAAATAACCAGCCGTTGCCTTCATCGTCAGCAGCTTAGAAGCCGCATCATAGGTAAACAAACCCACATGATGATAATTAAAAGTAATATGTACCAAATGCGCGGCAACACCCAAAAGGCTTTGCAAATCTAATTCGGCTGCAATTTTTCGGCTCACATCATTAATTAATGCCATTTGTGTGGCACGTTTTTTTAATTCAGTCTCAATTTGGTTCCGTTCAGAAATATCTTGCTTAATATCAATAAAATAAGAAATTTTGCCGCTATCATCTACCAAAGGAGTTATGGTCTCATCTTCGGGGTATAACGTTCCATCTTTTCTGCGGTTTACCACTTCTTTTCGCCAAAATTTACCAGCGCGGATCGTTTTCCACATCTCATCATAAAACGTTTCTTCATACAATCCAGACCGCAATATGCTTCCTGTTTGCCCAATCGCTTCTTCACGAGAGTAACCGGTTAACTGAGTAAAAGCCTGATTCACCCACTGAATAACCCCATTCGAATCCATAATGGCTATGGCATTGGCTGCGGCTTCTAATGCGGCGCTTTGCACCCGCAGCCAATCATCTGTAAATTTGCTTTCAGTCACATCTCTAGAATATCCACCAATACCGATACCGCCATTTTTTAAAGGCACAGGGAATTTTCTTGTTTCAAAAATCCGCCCGCCAAAATTATGAACCTCTACCACAACCCCTTTTTGCTTTAAAACCAACTCATCCAAACGGCGAAATTCATTCGCAATTTCTGCTCCAAAAATGTCATAATCACTGTAATTAATAATTTCAGATAATTTTCTGCCAATCGAATCTTGGTGCATTTTATTACTTAAAATATATTTAAATTTCTCATCTTTCAAAAAAGCGCTTTCTTTCATCCCATCCAAAAAAGTGCTGTATAAATTTTGGCTTTCCCGTAAAGCCAAACGGGCGTCATGCTGTTCCACCGCATGACGAATCAACAATAAAAGTCTGTCGGTTTCAAACGGCTTTTGCAAATAGGAATACGAACCCGCATTTAAAGCGTCAATAGCCGAATCTTGCGAGGCAAAACCAGTAACCAAAATACACTCAATATCCGCCGAAAGCGCCTTAATCGTCCGCAAAACCTTTAAACCAGGCATATCGGTCAACTGCAAATCAATCAATGCTACAGACACTTCATATTCTTGTGCCAGCTGCAGCGCTTCTTTTCCAGTAGCCGCAGAAATAGCCAAATAACCTTCCAACGTTAATATATCAACCAACGTCACACGTTGATTTGGGTCATCATCTACGATTAAAATACAGGCGGGCTCACCCATTTGCTGCCTCCGCTTTAATAATACCTACACATCGATAACATTGATTCATACAAGCGCATCCTGCTCAACAGGAAAATAAACCCGAAAAATAGTACCCTTTCCAACTTCGCTTTCCACTTCAATTCTTCCGTCATTCACTTCAACCAGTTTTTTACAAACCGCTAAGCCCAAGCCAATGCCGCGCGCTTTGGTCGTAAACAACGGTTCAAATATTTTCATTAAATTTTCTGGCTTAATCCCTTCACCCGCGTCTTCTACACTGAAACAAAGGCTTTTCTTGCCCTTTACTCGAATTAATCCAGCGCTTAATTGTAATTCGCCGCCCTTTTTCATGGCCTGATGCGCGTTAACCACTAAATTACCCAATACCTGTGTAATTTGAGAAGAATCAACACTCAATAAAGGCAACTTTTTTGCAATTTTTAATTTTAATTCCACATTTTCAGGGATCGGAAACCGCTCCAACGCATCCTTCACAATAGAATCAGCCGATACCAAGCTCTTATCCGAAGCAATTGGGCGAGAAAAATCCAATAAGTCATTAATAATCTTGTCAGACGTGCGAATTTCTTTTTGCAAAATACTTAAATACTCTTTCACCTTTGCTGGGGCATCTGGCTGAGCAAGGTTTAAAAAATAAACAGCGTTCGCCATCACCCCCAGCGGATTCCGCAGCTCATGCCCCACACTGCCCGCCAACTGACCCAACACCGCCAGCCGCTCTTGCCGCACCAATTTTTCTTGCGCTTCAACCAATTCTTTTGTGCGTTCTTCAACCCGTTTTTCAAGCAATTTATTTAATTCTATAATCTTTTCTTCGGCTTGTTTCTTATCTGTAATATCTTCTAAAACACAAATATGCCAAGTCGTTTCTTCTCCCGCTTGCCAAGCCGCCGTGCAGGTAATTCGTGCCCAAATAAGAGCGCCGTCTTTACGAATATACCGTTTTTCCAATTCGTATTTACGAATCGAACCATCAATTAATTGATTAAGGACTTCCCAATCTTGCTTAATATCCTCTTCAAAAGAAATTTGCATAAACGTCATCTGTAGCAATTCGTCATGCGAATAGCCTAAAATTTCGCTATATTTTGAATTTACTTGCAAATACCGGCCTGTTTTCGATTCAACTTGAGCAACCCCCACCCCCGCCTGCTCAAAATATAAACGAAAGCGAGCTTCACTTTGCAGCAACGCTTCTTCTGCCAGCCTGCGCTCGGTTACATCTCTCATTGCCACCAGCCAAGCCGCTTTAAATTGCCATTCTATTTCACTTACGCGAAGCTCTACAAAACGGTTTGTCCCATCTACTCGAGTTAATTCAATTTCAGCAAAAATATCTTTCGCAAGCGGCAGATCTATCTTTTTTCCTACCAACTCTTTTTCTGTTAAATTTAATAAACGGCAGGCTTCTGGGTTAGCAAATAACCCCTTTAAATCCATATCCACTACCAACAGCCCGTCTAAATGATGAGTAATTAAATTGCGATACTGTTCTTCTTGTTTCCGCAGCGCATCTTCAGCCCCTTTAATTCGCACAAAGGCTTGCACACGGGCTAAAAATTCGCG
>CAYOGW010000091.1:0-2683 GCA_964403635.1 uncultured Anaerolineaceae bacterium
TGAAATACGCCATCGGCACAAGTTACAAAGAAGGATAATTTTTTGAATAAATTTATTGAGCAATGGAAACAGCAAGCAAAGAAACTCAAAGTTGAAACCTATGCTCTTTATCTGGCTTATAGAGATAAAAGAGTCCCTTTACATGCTAGAATTTTTGCAGGTTTTGTGGTTGGATATGCTTTTAGCCCTATTGATTTAATTCCAGATTTTATTCCTGTCATCGGATATTTGGATGACTTGGTAGTAGTTCCTTTGGGAATAAAAATAGCACTTTCAATGATTCCTGATAATGTAATGGCTGAAAGCCGAGAAAAAGCCAAAGACATCATAGGTCAAGGTAAGCCTGTAAACCGAGCAGCAGCAGTTACTATTATTTTGATTTGGGTTTTGCTTGCGGTTTTATCCATTGTTCTGATAATAAAAATCTTCAAAGGTTAAAAGTCGAGTCTTATAATAGTTATGGCTTTTTGCAAAATTCGAGCATTTCTGTTTTTAGAGAATGGTCACTCTTGGCGCAAGTTTCAGATTTTAGGTTGTGAAGTTCGTTAATAGCCAGGGTTACTTATGAGCAAAAAACCGCCCAACAAAGCGTGCACTTGACGGGTGGGATTCTGCGGCACGCTTCGCAGTCGGGCTTTTTCTACACCCGAACACGCCGCTTCGCGGCAGTCCTGCTCTCGAAGTTTTGTCCACGCCCGCCCACCCGCAAGTATCCCACTCGCTCCGCTTGGGGACGAGTACACAAACCGTTAGCCCCCCGCGCAAAACAAAATAAAAGAGCAAAACCAAAATCGTAAAGTAAAATTGACAGAACAAAATTTCAAGGAGATGTGAAATGAAGCCTTTGATGATGTTCATGTTGTCTCTCATTTTGCTTACAAGTTGCCAAAGCCAGCCGTCTTATACCGATAATGGAAATTCTGGTCAAATTAAAGCGATTATCTTCTATGATGATAATAGAAATGGAAGTATGGACAGTAACGAAATTGGCGCTGAAACTGAATTGGGCATTTCACAGGAAATTTCTTGCCCCCCTTCACGAGATGAAGCGATTACACCCATTCGCGCAGATGAAAACGGGGCGGCGCTCTTTCAAGATTTAAAGCCAGGAAAGTATTGTATTCATCCAATTAGAAATTTCGGCATGACCACAAAACAAAATCAAGAAGTTTATGTAAGCAGTGACCAGACAACAATCATTTTATTTGGGATAGTTAAGGACTAAATTGCTTAGTTTCTATTTCAACTAACCTATAAAAAATTTCAGAATGACAAACTTAGTAATCCAAAGCGTTGAGCAAATTTCCGCAGCATGGCTGACATCCGTTTTGCTAGAAAGCGGCGCGTTAATAATCGGCATGGTTGAATCATTTGAACTAGGCACTGGTCAAGGAAACTGGTCAACCAGCGCCAACTTAAGCGTGAGTTACAGCAAAAACGCGCAGGGGCTATGCCCGAAGCGGTTATTTCTCAAAATGGTAGATACCGATTTAGGGGACGGTGAGACATTTGGCGATTCTGAAGTAACCTTTTACACCCAAGATTACATCGATGTAAGTAACGCGCCTCTCCTGCGCTGCTATCACGCCTATTATTCCAAAGAACTACAAAAATATCATTTACTTTTAGATGATGTTTCAGAAACCCATATCGAAGCCTACGACAAAAAACCGACCCTTGAATATGGTCTCGCTCTTGCCGAGGCCTTGGCGATTCTCCATGCTCGCTGGTGGGGAAGGACAAAATTAAAAGAAGCGGGCTTAAGCGGGCATGACGCGAAGCACATCCAAAACTTTGTAGATATTGCCGAGCCTGGGGTTCATCCTATCGTGGAAAGGTTTTTGTCAGAATTAGAACCCCATTGGCCTGACCGCTTGCGCGAGTTATTTGCCAACCATCCGCAGGCATTAATAAAACGCTCCCAAGACCTAAATGGGTTCACTATTATTCACGGCGATGCTGGTTCTGCCAATATTCTTGTGCCACGTAATAGCGATAATCCACTCTACATTATTGATCGCCAGCCTTTTAATTGGAGCCTAACCATTTGGCTGGGAGTCTATGACATTGCCTACGCCATTGTGTTGGATTGGGACACGGAACTCCGCAGACAGTATGAAATCCCCATCCTCAAACGCTACCACGAATCCTTAATCCAACAGGGTGTATCCAATTATGATTGGAATCAACTTTTTAACGATTACAAACTATGCGTTGGCATGTGCGTTTACATTGCAACAGAATACTGTCGCGGTGGCATTAATGAAGAATGGACTCATGTTTGGCTGCCAATGCTGCAAAGAGCATTAACCGCCTGTGATGATTTAAATTGTTTTGACACTTGGAGAGAACAACAATAAATGGACATCTCTACCCTATTCCTGCAACGCTACGATCCACTATACAATTTTTACCTAGCCGGTTTTTGGGAGCAAGTTCCCCACGACTTAATGCGCCAAAGACCACACGCCCGCACCAATTCCATCGCGTGGAACTTGTGGCACATCACCCGCGTAGAAGATGCCGGATTAAATCGGTTTGTAGCCGACCTGCCACAAGTCTTTACTGAAGGCGGTTGGCAAGCACAGCTTAATCTCCCTTGGAAGCACCACGGCACCGAAATGACGTTTGCTGAAGTAGACCAGCTCAATAAACAAATCAATTTAGATGCCCTGCACGACTA
>CAYOGW010000091.1:2783-7967 GCA_964403635.1 uncultured Anaerolineaceae bacterium
TGTATTGATAGATACCATCCGTAGGCGGGCTCACGAGCGGCGCTTCTCGTTAAAAAGAGTGTATCCGTGCCCGCCCCTTTCAAAAGCGAGGCCCACCCAAAGGAGAATTTCGGTTGCTTCCTTGTTGTAACCTGTCGCTGCCGATTAGTCTTTAGTACAATGTTTTAGGAAGACAACATAATGAAGTTTCTAAAAAATAGCAAAATACTCATTATTGGCGCAGGCATCGCTGGCTTAACCATTGGACGCCGCTTAGCCATGCACGGCTTACAGCCCACAATATTAGAATCAAGCGGGGTAATTGCCAACGGCTCAACGACAAGAAATGAGGGGTGGCTGCATGCTGGAACCTATCATTCCCAATCCATCGCCGATATCGATCAAGCAATGCGTGTCGCGCAACGCTGTATTTACGGTCACGATCAATATCGTCAGTTGTGCCCAGAAGCCATTGAAGACCCGCTAGACAGCTCCATTGCCATTACACTGATGAAAAATAGAATCCCAGCTATTTTGGAACGTTGGAAATTAGCCAACATTACTTACAACGAAATCAGCCTTGATGAACTAAAAAGAAGATCCCCGCAGATTAATACGAAAAATATAGAAGCGGCATGGAACATTCGAGATGTAACCATCAATACCAGAATTTTATGCAACCGCTTGGCTGCTGAAATTAAACAGTTTGGCGGTCATATTATCACCAATGCCGAAATCTCTAAACTAGAAATAGCAAACGCCGCGTTTTCGATAAATGGGAAGAGTTATACATTTCAGCCAGAATTTATCATTTTATCCGCTGGGTATCAGACCAATTCAATTATTTCAAAGTTTGTAAACGCAAAACTAAATCTTCGCTATTGGAAGGCGCACTTATTAATCAGTAATCGCATTAAAGGCGCCAATATATACCAAATTGACCCTTACGGCGTAAACATGGCACATCACCGCGAAAAAACAATCATTGGCATGAACACTGCCAACTTAATCAGCAACGAGCCATCCCTTGAAGTAAACCATCATAGTGTTGATGAAATGAAAACATCCTTAAGCAAAGTACTGCTCAACGCTCATCAACTGAATTTAAGCCCAATTGCTTGCACGAAAGTCGATTTCGCAGAAGATGTAGAAAGCATCAACCTAGATATCAGCATATTTGAATTAAGCCCCAATTTATATAGTGTATTTCCCGGCAAAATGACTGAAACTCCTTATTTAGCAGATGTACTCACCAGAGAAATTTTACAAAAAACCAATCTCTCGCACATTGCTTCGCGCCCGATGGATATTTTAGATAATTAATTAAATAGAGATTTCAAACTTCATTCGCCCAAGAAAGAATTAAATGACCAAAAATATAAAAATAGGCTTAGGCTTGGTTTCCATTGGAAGAAAATGGGGATTTCGAGAAACAATCCCACCCGCTGAAGAAGTTGCGATTCAATTAATAAGAACCGCGGCACAAAGTGGAATCGATTTTTTTGACACAGCGCCTGCTTATGGCAGCAGCGAAACCATTTTGGGTAATTTCATGTCACTGTATCCGTCAGAAGCAAAAAACATCACCATCTCTACAAAAATGGGAGAAGTTTGGGATGCAAATCAAGAGATAGGCATCGAGGATCATTCTTATGACGGGCTATGCAAAAGTATTGATAAAAGTTTAGCGCTGCTTGGGCGAATTGATATATTACTGGTCCACAAAGCAACCGCTGAAAATTTAAAATCAGAGCCGGTATTAAAAGCAATCGAATATGCTCAATCGTTGGGAATTTCCAAATTTGGTGCGAGCATTAAAAGTTTCGACGCGGCGCAAGCAGCCTGCGAAAATGAAGTGTTTTCTTATATCCAGTTCCCCTATAACAAGCTATACCCTGGTCTGCGTACAGTTTTTCCTTTAGCCAAGAAACATGGCAAAACGCCAATTGTTAATCGCCCTTTGGCAATGGGGCAATTACTCCACCAAGCCGTAAACAAAAAACAAGCCATTCAGGATGCGTTCAATTTTGTTTCTGAAGAATTGGAGAGTGGCATCATTATTTTTGGAACAAGATCTGAAAATAATTTAAAAGAAAACCTATCCGTGCTTCTTAATTAAATAAAAATTTAATTACTAAAATCCATGCGATAGACATTCGTCTCCCAGCGCTTGAAGCCCATTTTGAGATATAACCCATTGGCTGCCTCACGAGCAGGGTTGGATGTGAACGAAATATAATCGGCTCCGGCTTGTTGAGCCAAACCAAGCACTTCGTTAATTAAGCCTTCACCTACCCCCTGCCCGCGCGCGGCTTGGTCCACAATTAAATCTTCTAAACGGGCGTGCAAACCTACTGGCGTGCGAAATAAAACCAAGGTGGCAGTGCCCACGATAGCCGAACCCGCTTGGCGGGCAACCAGCAAAATAGACGAGTCGGAGGCTATCAGCTGGGTGAGGGCGTGTTGGTCTGGAGGCAGGCGTCGGTTGGTCAACTGGGGGATAAGCCGATTAAACGCGCTCATTAATTCATCGGTAACTTCACTTAAACGGGTAATTTCAATCATTTTTTCCAAATAATTTTTGATTAAGTTCTTCTAGGGCTGGCAGCATTTCGGCTGGCAGGCGATTAATTTTGCCAAGCTGGCTGGCAAGCACGATGGTTTTGGCTACGCTTTCGAGCCGCTCCATGTGATTGAGCGCTTCTTCCAAATCTCGCCCATAGCTGATCGCGCCATGGTTGCGAATTAAAATGGCATTGTGCTGAGCAATATGCTCGCGAATGGCAAGCGCGTTGTCTTCTGAACTTGGCAGGGCAAAACGGGTGGTGGGGACAGGACCGAGACCTTCGAGCACTTCGGGCAAGACATCGGTTGGGAAGGGAATATCGGCCACGGTTAAGGCGGTAGCGTAGGCGGGATGGGCGTGAATGACAGCGCGGATTTCTGGGCGTTGGCGATAGACTTCCAGATGCATGGGCGTTTCGGATGAAACCTTTAGTTTGCGGCGCGGGTGAACTTTAAGAATGTTGCCGCTTAAATCAATTACCAGCAAATCGGCTAAATCCATGCGACCTTTGCAAAAACCTGATGGCGTTATCACAAGCTGGTCGTCGCCCATCCGCGCTGAGATATTGCCATTGTTGGATGGCATTAATCCCTGTTGATAACAAATAACGCCAGCCGCAACAATTGCCATGCGCAAATCGCGTTCGGTGGCGAAGGATGGAAATTGCAACGTATTTAATTTCATAAAATCCTATTTTTCTCTTAATCGATAAAGCAAATATTTATCTATTTCAATTTCAAAGTCATAATGCTGATAGATATAATTGGCTATCGTATTTACGAATGGGGGCGAATACAGCGGTTCTTTACTTTTATCCAAAAGTGTCTTCCGCACCTGCGGGTCGATCGAAACGATGGCATCTGGTGATATTTTACTTGTGTCAATAATATAAAGTGGCTTTTTGGTTTGAATATCGAGCAAGTATTGAGCAGCGTAAGATTCAACACTAGCACTGTTAATCATATACGGGTAATAAATATAACTGCTGGCGGGTTGCCGCTTTGCTAAAAAATATAACCCACCCCAACCGCTCCAAACTTGAATGGTATCAGATGGCCCTGTGTTAGATTGAATGTATTGGGCGACTGGGCTTTGCAATTCTATTGGTTGACGCAAGATAGCCCGTTGAATGGTTAAAAAATAATTGGGCGTATAAAATAGCAAAGCAACTAAAACGAAAAAAATATTTAGTTTATAAAACTGCTTTTCAAACAGGTTTCCGTTATTTATTTTTGTTTTAATTATTTGAAAAAGCTGATGGATAGTATAGCCAGCGAAAAATATCACACTGGGCAGCCAGACCATGTAATAGTGCCTTGGCGCAGAAACCGAAAAATTAACCGCAACGAATTCCGCAGGTAACGCAAATAAAAATATCCAACTCAGAGGGTTAAAAATGCCCTTACTCCAATTGTTGCTCTGTTCCCAGAATAACAAGATATAGCCCAACGCCATTAGCCAACCCGAAAAGCCAAATAAGTTAATTCCAAAAATTCCTCGCGAGTAAAACTCTTTAAAGGAAATTTCGTTTAATTTGGCATAATTAATACTATACGAAAAGACATGCTCTACCATTACATTAAGGGCGTTTAATTGATAAAAATAATAAAGTATTCCGAATGAAACAATTAAAAAACCTACTGCTAAAGAAATAATTTGCTTTGATACTCCTTCTTGCTTAAATCTCAACTGATAAAACAAGAACACAGAAATTGCACTGAAGCTTAAAACAGCATCTTTCACTAATAAAAAAAGACCTAAGGCGGTAAAACTTCCAATTAATGCAGAAAAAAATAAATTTGTTGGATTCTTAAGCGATTGTAGAAATGCAAATAAAACCAACGAGTTTAATAAAATCGAATATTCTTCAGACCAATTTCCGGAATTAATTAAAGGAATAAATGAAAACGCCCCAAGAGAAACCGCAGCGGCAGCAGAAACCATTCCCCACTGGCGGTTGATAATCCAAAAAAGAATTCCTAAGCTTATCAACAATGCCAAAAACTCAATAACCCATACCCCCCAACGAGAGTGCCCGCCTAACCACAGCCCGAAGGCATTAATGAAAAATAAAACTGGACCCTTATGCTCCCAAGCATCCACATACAGCGTTTTGCCAGCCAACACTTGGCTGCCTAAAAATAAATAAGTACCCGGGTCACCTTTTGGCAAGCTAACACTGGGTAACGTTTTAGAAAGAGATATGAAAACCAGACTGATTAAAAAAACAAAATTAATTAATTTGTCTTTCGTGGCCAAAAACTCATCCCGGCGTAATATGCCACATAAATGAAAGAAACCCAAATGACCCAACTTGGCACGTTCGGATACTGTGTAACGCCCCATACACCGATAATGCCATACAGGTAAGAAAAAGCAACCGTAAAGGTCTTCCAGCGTTTGTCGCGGCTTGGATATAGGAATTTGATTGGTACAAAGACCAAAATATTAAACACCACCAAAAAGCCCAAATTAATCCACGGGTTCATTTGCATCACAATCATGTAGAGCGCTACCACACTCCAATAAGATGGGAAGCCCTTGAAAAAGTAATCTTCCGTTTCATCTGTCTTGGCATCCGTTTGAGAGAATTGATAGGCCGAAGTAAGCAAAATGGTTATGGCGACTGGATATTCAAA